>NZ_JBBCBW010000034.1:0-48381 GCF_037204085.1 Variovorax sp. CCNWLW235
TGCTCCCCGCAGCGAAATAAAGGAGGAGCCGAAGGCGGGGGACATTCGCGGAGGGGAGTACCCGGTGGCCTTTGCACCCGCCCCGAACTCAACCACCGCCAATTCGCCAGCGGGGTTCTGCTGACATGAGCAGCTCTACCGAAGCCATCGCCACCATTCCGACGGTGACGCCACGCAGCAGCGCATTCGACCTCGAGCGCTGGCTCACAGGCACCGCCGTGTGGCTCGTCGTATTGCTGCTGGTGGTAATCGTCGCGCTGCCCGTCGGCGCACTGGTCGGCCAGAGCTTCTTCGATCGCACCGGTGTGTTCGTCGGCCTGGCCAACTTTGCGCGGTACCTAGAGAACCCCGCGCTGGTGCAGTCGGCTTTCAACAGCCTGGGGCTCGCGGCGATCAGTGCTGTGATCTGTACGGCCATTGCCTATGTGTACGCCTATGGCCTCACGCTCTCTTGCATGCCGGCCAAGGGCGTGCTGCGCGCCGTGGCGCTCATTCCGCTGCTTGCGCCTTCGCTGTTGCCGGCCATCAGCCTGGTCTATCTGTTCGGCAACCAAGGGATCTTCAAGGGGCTGCTGGGCGATGTGTCCATCTATGGCCCGCTGGGCATTGTGCTGGGGTCGGTGTTCTGGACGCTGCCGCATGCGCTGCTGATTCTGACCACCGCCATGGCCACTTCCGATGGCCGGCTTTACGAAGCGGCGCAAACGCTCGGCGCTTCTCGTTGGCGCATCTTCCGTACGGTAACGCTGCCGTCTTCCCGCTACGGCCTCATCGTGGCCGCAATGGTGGTGTTTGTGCTGGTCATCACCGACTTTGGTGTGCCCAAGGTGGTGGGCGGGCAGACTGGCGTGCTTGCTACCGACATCTACAAGCAGGTGGTCGGGCAGCAGAATTTTCAGATGGGTGCCGTGGTGGGGCTGGTGCTGCTGATTCCAGCGGTGCTCTCGTTTTTTGTCGAGCGTCACGTGCGCAGCAAGCAGGCCGCAGCGCTTTCGGCGCGCGCCACGCCTTACCGGCCAGAGCCCGTCAGGACGCGCGACCGCGCACTGCTCGTGTTCTGCACGATCACGGCCTGCGCCATCCTGGTGATGATCGGCATGGCGGTGTTCGCGTCGCTCGCCACTTATTGGCCCTACAAGCTCGCGCCGTCGCTCAAGAACTACGACTTCAGCAACATGGACGGCGGCGGCTGGGGCAGCTACTTCAACTCGCTGCGGCTTGCGATGTGTGCCGCGGTGGCGGGTGCGTTCGTCACCTTCATCTCGGCGTACCTGGTCGAGAAGCCGCGCCACTTCGGCCTGCCGCGCGAGCTGCTCAACCTGCTGGCCAACCTGCCGCTCGCAGTGCCGGGGCTTGTGCTGGGCGTGGGCTACATCTTCTTCTTCATCTCGCCCTCGAACCCGCTGCGCGCCATCTACGGCAGCATGACCATCCTCGTGGTGTGCACCGTGGCGCATTTCTTCTCGGTGGCGCATCTCACTTCGCTCACCGCGCTGCGGCAGCTCGACCGCGAATACGAGCTGGTGTCCGAGTCGATGGGCGTTCCTTTCTGGCGCACGCTCTGGCGCGTGCACCTGCCGGTGGCGCTGCCCACCGTGCTCAACGTGGGCGGCTATTTCTTCGTCAACGCGATGACGACCGTGTCAGCCGTCGTGTTCTTGTACTCGCCGCAGACCACGCTGGCCGCCATTGCCGTGCTCAACATGGACGATGCCGGCGACGTGGCGCCCGCCGCGGCCATGGCCTCGCTGATCATGCTCACGGCTGCCGTCGGCCGCGGCGTGTTCGCGCTGGCTGGGCACTGGGCGCTCGCGCGCACCCAAACATGGAGAAACCGGTAATGCCCGGAGCTCAAACCAACAACAGCAACGGCAGCTTCGACGTGATCGTCGTCGGTGCCGGCATCGTGGGCATGGCCCATGCGTATACGGCGGCGCTGCGGGGCCTCAAGGTGTGCGTGGTCGAGCGCGATGCGGCCTGCATCGGCGCGTCGATCCGCAACTTCGGCTTCATCACCATCACCGGCCAGGCGCCGGGCGACACCTGGCGCCGCGCGATGCACGCCCGCGAGGTCTGGCAGCACATTGCGCCGCAGGCCGGCATCGACATCGTGCACCGCAACCTCTGGCTCGCGGCCTACCGGAGCGAAGCGCACGACGTGCTCGAAGCCTTCATGCGAACCCCCATGGGCCAAGGCTGCGAACTGCTCGATGCAGCCGACGCGCAGGCCAAGGCGCCGGCACTGAGCCTGGCCGATGCGCGTTCGGTGCTGTTCAGCCCGCACGAGCTGCGCGTGGAATCACGCACCGCCATTGGCCTGCTTGCGAAATGGCTGGCCGAAGCGCACGGCGTGGTGTTCCGCTTCGGTGAAACCGTGCACGAGGTCGAAACGCCGCGCGTGCGCACGTCGCGCGGCACCTTGCGCGGCGAGCGCGTGGTGGTGTGCACCAACACCGACCTGCACGGCCTGTTCGCCGACCGCATTGCCGCGCACGAACTCACGCTGTGCCGCCTGCAGATGCTGCGCGTCAAGCCGGAGGCCGGCTTTCGGCTGCCGGGGTCGGTGATGATGGACCTGAGCCTGGTGCGCTACGAGGGCTACAGCACCTTGCCCGAAGCCGCCGCCTTGCGCGCGCGGCTGCAAGAGGAAGAGGCCGCTTCGCTCGCGCATGGCATTCACCTCATCGTGGTACAGAGCGCAGATGGCTCCCTGGTGGTCGGCGATTCACACCACTACGGCGATGCACCCGAGCCGTTTGCAATGGAAGAAGTCGACCAGCTCATCCTGCGCCACCTGCGCAGCACGCTCAATCTCGAAACAGCGCAGGTCACCGAGCGGTGGACCGGTGTCTATCCCTCGTCGAAAGCCGCGCCCTGCGTGATCGATGCGCCCGACGACGCGACGCGCGTGGTGCTGGTCACCAGCGGTACGGGCGCGAGCACCGGCTTCGGCATTGCGCACGACGTATTCGAGACATGGTGATCAACCCCTTTTTATGAACGCCCACAACCACTCCAAGCTCCAGGCTGTCGTCTTCGACTGGGCTGGCACCATCATCGACTTCGGTTCCTGCGCGCCCATGGGCGCTTTCGTGAAGCTGTTCGAACAGTTCGGCGTGAACATCACCATCGCCGAGGCTCGCGGCCCCATGGGCATGGCCAAGTGGGACCACATCAAGGCGCTGGGCACGCTGCCGCGCATTGCGGCGCAATGGCAAGCCAGTCAGGGCCACGCCTTCAGCGATGCCGATGTCGACCACCTCTACGAAGTATTCACGCCGATGAACGCGGCCAGCGTGCGCGACCATGCGGGCTTCATTCCCGGCGCGCTGGAGGCCGTCGACGCCGCGCGCGAGCGTGGCCTCAAGATAGGCTCGACCACGGGCTACAACCGACCGATCATGGAAGTGGTGGTGCCCATTGCCGCGGCTGGCGGCTACTCGCCCGATAACCTGGTGTGCGCCGGCGACCTTGCCGAAGGCCGCCCGTCGCCGCTCATGATGTACCGCTGCTTTGCCGACCTTGGCGTGTGGCCGCCGCACACGGTGGTCAAGGTCGACGACACCGGCGTGGGCCTGCAGGAAGGCCTCAACGCCGGTACCTGGGCCGTAGGCCTTGCGGTGAGTGGCAACGCGGTCGGACTCACGCTCGCCGAATGGCAGGCACTCGATGCTGCACAGCAGCAGGAACACCGTGAGCGCGCCACCGCACAGCTACAGGCTGCGGGCGCGCACTACGTGATCGACAGCGTGGCCGACCTGCCCAATGTGCTCGAAGATATCGAGCGCCGGCTGCACGGCGGCGAGCGGCCGGCTGCCGCCTGACGGCTTCTCGATGCCGCGCGGCACGGCGCCGCGTCCGACTTGACTTGCAGGGTGGCGGGCATAGCATCCGCCGCATGAGAAGCACAGCCTTCGTTCTTCTGTTCTGCATCGGCCTGTTGACGGCCGGCTGCAACGACAAGCCCAAGCCGGGTGGGCCGATGCCCAAGGCTTCGGCGATTGTCGTAGTGCCGGCACCGTCCGCGGGCTGATTCGCCGCATCGGGCGCCAGGTGGCAGCGCGCCGCCGGGCATTGCGCGCTCGCGTCCATGCGTCTTCGCATCCGGGGGTATTCTCGGTGCGGAGAAAAAACAATGAGAACACCAGAGACAACCACCCATCAAGCCGATTCGCGCTACGCCATGCTGCGGCTCGGCATCACCCTGCTGGTCATGACGGTCGGCAGCAGCGGCATGTACGTGGTGTCGGTGATGCTGCCTGCGGTGCAGGCCGAGTTCGGCGTTGCGCGTGCCGATGCCTCCTTGCCGTACACCCTGCTGATGCTCGGCTTCGGCGTGGGCGGCGTGCTGATGGGGCGGCTGGCCGATCGTTTCGGCGTGATGTGGCCCTTGCTGATTGGTGCGCTGAGCCTCGGTGTCGGCTATGTGGCATGCGGCATGGCCGACAGCATCTTCGCCTTCATCGCGACGCAGGCGGTGCTTGTCGGGCTGCTGGGCAGTGCCGCGGCTTTTGCGCCGCTGGTGGCGGACACGTCGCTGTGGTTCGTCAAGCGGCGCGGCATTGCGGTGGCAGTGTGCGCAAGCGGCAACTACGTGGCCGGCGCCATCTGGCCGCCCATTGCGCAGCACTTCATCGAGACGGTCGGCTGGCGTCAGACCTACATCGGCATGGGCATTTTCTGCGGCTTGGCGATGGCGGCGCTCGCGCTGTTCTTCCGTGCACGGCCGCCAGCATTGGCCGCTGCGCCGACGGGCGCGGCATCCAGCAGCGCTGGGCCGGTGCGCGACATGATGCGGCCCTTCGGCTTCAGCATGGGCACGGCCCAGGGCCTGCTGTGCGTGGCAGGCGTGGCTTGCTGCGTGGCCATGGCGATGCCGCAGGTCCACATCGTGGCCTATTGCGGCGACCTCGGCTACGGCGCCGCGCGGGGTGCGCAGATGCTGTCGCTGATGCTGGGCTTCGGCGTGGTGAGCCGGCTGGTGTCGGGTGCCATCTGCGATCGCATCGGCGGGCTGCGAACGCTGCTGCTGGGCGGCGTGCTGCAGTGCGTGGCGCTGCTGCTCTTCCTGCCGTTCGACGGGCTGGTGCCGCTGTATGTGATCTCGGCGCTGTTCGGCCTCTTCCAGGGCGGGCTCGTGCCGTCTTACGCAATCATCGTGCGCGAGCACTTTCCGCCCGCGGAAGCAGGCGCGCGCGTGGGCACGGTGCTGATGTTCACGCTCTTCGGCATGGCACTGGGCGGCTGGATGTCGGGCAAGATCTTCGACCTGACCGGCAGCTACCACGCGGCGTTCCTGAACGGCATTGGCTGGAACCTGCTGAACGTCAGCATCGCGGCGCTGCTGACGTTCAGGGTTCGCAAGCTGTGGCTTCGCACCGCGGCGGCGTAGCGCGCAACGCCGCGCCGCTGCGATGCAAGGCTCGTCAGAGGTCTGACAGGCCCATTGCCGGATCGCTCACCGTGTGCTTGCCGGTTTCCACGCGGCCTGCAAAGCGGCGCAGGTAGCCGGGGTCGGCATCGCAGGTGACCGCGAAGTCGTACCACTGGCCGCTGGTGGCAAGCTCCCAGTGCTGTTCGGCCGCGGCGCCGCCATCGACCGTTGCAATCCAGGGGCCATCGTTGCGGTAAGCCTTGGCGCTCACAGTGAACTTGCAGCTCTTTGTTCCGCCGTTGCGCATGTCGAGGTACACGTTGCCGTTGGCAATGTCGTAGCACACCCGTACTTCAGGGTTGGCGCCGCTCGTGCGCAGCGCCTCCAGGTTGCCCTTGAAGTGGCGGTGAAAGCCGTTGGGGCCAAGCACCCACAGGTCGTAGAAGCCGCTGTTGTCGACGGCCGCATTCCAGGTGTCGTCGAGCGTCTTGCCGGCTTCCACCGTGTAGCGCCGCGGCAGGCGGCCGAGGTTGAGCTTGTCGTACACGTGGAACACCGCGCCCGCCTTGCCCGTGTTCGAGAACAGCAATTGCACCGTACCGGCCGCTGCGTCGGCGCGTGCGCTGGCATGCAGCTCGTAAGGCAACGCGCGCGAGGGGCGGGTGCCCGTCGGTTGGCGCGGCAGTTGCGGGTCGATCGGCAGCGGCACCTGGCCCAGCGCCTCCTGGCTCAGCCGGAGCTGGTCGGCCTGGTCGCGGGTGCTGCGGCCTGCCAGCGTGGGCAGAGGCTCGTCGTTCGGGTTGGCAAAGTTGAAGGCGCTGGTGAGGTCGCCGCACACCGTGCGCCGGAACGCGCCGATGTGCGGCTCCTTCACGCCGAAGCGCGCTTCGATGAAGCGGATCACCGACGTGTGGTCGAAGGCCTGCGAATTCACCCAGCCGCCACGGCTCCATGGCGAGATCACATACATCGGCACGCGTGGGCCGGGGCCGTACACGCGGCCGTCCGGCGCAGGCTGCTTGGTGCTGCCGGGCGGCGCCGCCTGGGTGAAGTACTCAGGAGCCAGGTCCGCAGCGGGCAGCGTGGTCTTGCCGGCAAAGGTGCCGTCGCCGACCGGCGATGGTGCCGAAGGCGAGGGCACATGGTCGAAGTAGCCGTCGTTCTCGTCGAAGTTGACGAGCAGCACGGTCTTGCTCCACACCTCTGGCACGGCCGTGAGTGCGTCCAGCACCTCCTGCAGGAACCATGCGCCTTGCACCGGGCTCGACGGGCCCGGGTGCTCGCAGTAGATCGACGGCGCATTCATCCAGCACACCTGGGGCAGCTTGCCTTCGCGGATGTCGCGCCTGAACGCGTCGAGGTAGTCCTCGGGCCGGGTGCCCGGCAGCGTGTTGGCCACGCCCTTGTAGAGCGGGCTCTTCGCGTCGTCGGTGGCGCGGTCGTAGGCGCGGTAGGGCAGCGGCTGGCCGGTGTTGGCATAGGGCGTGTTCGGCTTGCCGCCGCTGGACACCGGAAAGCCCGAGTCGAGGTTCGCCTGGCGGAACTGCCGGAAGGCACCCAGCATGTTGTCGCCCCATTCGTCGGGCATGTTCTGGTAGCTGATCCAGCGCACGCCTGCTTCTTCCAGACGCTCGGCATAGGTCTTCCATGTGTAGCCGGTGTTCACCGATTCGGGGCGTCCGTCGATCCAGTCCCACTCGTTGGTGACGAAGGCTGTGCCGGCGGCGGTCGCACCGTTGGTGCCGGTGAGATGGAAGGCCCGGTTCGCATCGGTGCCGGTGTGCATGCTGCAGTGGTACGCGTCGCAGAGCGTGAAGGCGTTGGCCAGCGCAAACTGGAACGGGATCTCCGCCTCCTTGTGATAGCCCATGGCCTTGGTGGTCTTGTAGCGCGGCCACTGGTACATGCGGCCGCCGTCCCAGGCGTTCTGGCTGTCGGCCCAGTCGTGGGGCGTGCCGCCGTCGCGCTGTGCGTTGCCCTTGCGGCTGTCCAGGTGATAGGGCAGCACCAGTTTTCCGCTCGCGTCGGTCTGCTGCCACACGTTCAGGCCCTTGGGCAGCGGAATGGTGAACCGGTCGCCAAAGCCGCGCACGCCCATGAGCGTGCCGAAGTAGTGGTCGAACGAACGGTTCTCCTGCATCAGGATGACGATGTGCTCGACGTCCTGGATGGTGCCGGTCTTGTTGTTGGCGGGAATGGCCAGCGCGCGCCGGATGCTCGGCGGAAAGGCCGAGACCGCGAGCGCCGCAGCGCCCGTGGTGGCTGCGCCTGTGAGAAATCTGCGGCGTGAGTTCATTGCGTGCGCAGCCTCACAGGTCGGCCAGGCCCATGGCGGGGTCGCTCACCGAGTGCTTGCCGGTTTCGACGCGGCCTGCAAAGCGGCGCACGAAGCTCGTGTCGGCATCGCAGGTCACGGCAAAGTCGTACCACGCGCCGCTGCTTGCCAGGTCCCAATGCAGTTCGGCCTTGGCGCCACCCGCTACCGTTGCGGTCCACGGACCGTCGGTGCGGTAGGCCTTGGCGCGCACGGTGAACTTGCAGGCATTCTTGCCGCCGTTGAGCATTTCCAGGTACACGTTGCCGTTGGCAATGTCGTAGCACACGCGCACTTCAGGCGCGGCCGCGTCGCCGCTGCGAAGGGCGTTCAGGTCGCCCTTGAAGTGGCGATGAAAGCCATTCGGCCCGAGCACCCACAGGTCGTAGAAGCCGCTGTTGTCGCTCAGCGAGTCCCAGGCGTCGTCCAGCGTCTTGCCGGGCTCGACCATGTAGCGGCGCGGCAGGCGGTCGAGGTTGAGCTTGTCGTACACATGGAACACCGCGGCGGCCGTGCCGGTGTTGGCAAACAGCAGTTGGGCTTTTCCGCCGGTGGCGTCGATGCGGGCGCTCGTGTGCAGCTCGTAGGGCAGCGCGCGCGAGGGGCGCGTGCCTTTGGCTTGAAGCGGCAGTTGCGGCAGCGCCGGAAACGGCACCTGCGAAAGCGCCTGTTGATCTGTGCGCAGCTGGTCGGCCTGCGCTTTCGTCTTGCGGCCTGCGAGCGTGGGCAGTGCTTCGTTGTTGGGCGACACGAAGTTGAAGGCGCTGGTGAGATCGCCGCACACCGCGCGGCGGAAACCGCTGATGTTGGTTTCCTTCACACCGAAGCGCGCTTCGATGAAGCGGATCACCGAGGTGTGGTCGAAGGCCTGCGAGTTGACCCAGCCGCCACGGCTCCAGGGCGATACCACATACATCGGCACGCGCACGCCCGGGCCGTACACGCGGCCGTCCGGCGGGGGCTGGTCGGTGGTGCCGGGCGGGCTCGGGTGATTGAAGTACTCAGGCGAGAGCGCTTCGAGCGGCAGCGTGGTTTTTCCGGCAGGCGTTCCGTCGGCGTTGATCGACGGTGCGGCAGGTGAAGGCACATGGTCGAAGTAGCCGTCGTTCTCGTCGAAGTTGATGAAGAGCACCGTCTTGCTCCACACCTCGGGCGCCGCGGTGAGCGCGTCTAGCACTTCCTGGGTGTACCAGCCGCCCTGCACCGGGCTCGAAGGCCCGGGGTGCTCGGAATAGGCCGCGGGCGCGACGATCCAAGACACCTGGGGCAGCTTGCCGTTCTTGATGTCCTGGCGGAACTGCTCGAGAAAGCCGCCGTCGGGCATGGTGTTGGCAATGCCCTTGTAGAGCGGATTGCCGGCGTCGTCGCTGGCCGGGTCGTAGGCAGGCGAGATGGCGCTGCCGCTCACTGGCTTGCCGGAGGCTTCGTTGGCCAGCCGGTACTGCTTGAAGCCGGCCAGCGAGTTGTCGGTGAAGTTGTCGGGCATGTTCTGGTAGACGATCCAGCTGACCTTGGCTTCCTGCAGGCGCTCGGGGTAGGTCTTCCAGCTGTAGCCGTTGGCGGAGCTGTCGATGCCGTCCCATTCGTTGTTGACCGTGGCCACGTTCGCGCCGGTGGGCCCGTTGGTGCCGGTCCAGAGGAACATGCGGTTCGAATTGGTGCCGGTGTGCATGCTGCAGTGGTACGCGTCGCAGAGCGTGAACGCGTTGGCCAGCGCGAACTGAAAAGGCAGTTCAGCCTCTTGCAGGTAGCCCATCGATTGGGTGAAAGGCGCCGTCTTGGTTTTCTTGTATTTCACCCATTCATGCATGCGCCCGCCAGCCCATGCATCCTGCCCGTCGCTCCAGCTGTGCGGCGTGCCGGCTACGCGTTGCGCATTGCCCTTCGAGCCGTCGAGGTGGTAGGGCAGCACTTCCTTGCCGGTGTCGTCCAGTTGTTGCCACACGCTGCGCCCGTTGGGCAGCGGAATGGTGAAGCGGTCGCCGAAACCGCGCACGCCCATGAGCGTGCCGAAGTACTGGTCGAACGAACGGTTCTCCTGCATCAGGATGACGATGTGCTCGACGTCTTGAATGGTGCCGGCCTTGTTGTTGGCGGGAATGGCGAGTGCGCGGCGGATGCTGGGCGGAAAGGCGGCGAGTGCGAGCGCGGCGGCACCGGTGGTGGCCGTGCCCTGCAGGAATTTGCGGCGTGAGTTCATGGTCTTGTTGTGTTTGGTCATGAGGAGATGCGGTGGGCGTTGCGTGGATGCGCTCAAGGCGCGCAGCGCATCTCGGGCTTCACGCCCGTGTCGGGTGCGGGCGGGTTGGCCGGCGTTTCAGGCGTGGTGGGCGCGCCGGTGCCGGGCGGAAAACCGGAGAAGCCGCCGCCTCCATCGCCGCCGCCGCAGGCGGAAAGGGCGCAGGCCAGGGCCAGTGCGGAAAAGAGCCGCACGGAGGGGAAGGAGAGTCGCATGGTGGGTTCCTTGGTGTTGTCGTGTATGGACGGTCGGATGCGACAAAAAAAAGGTGCCATGGAGGCACCGCGCACCGGACAGACCGCAAGACTAGGGAAAACCCGTTACACCGCCATGAAGGAGCGATGACAAGGCTGAAGCGCTGGTCGCGCCGGGGGGCGGAGCGCCGCGAAGGCGCCCGCTCCGCGAGAGGCTCAGCCCTCGTTGCTGATGCCGCTGGAGACGTGGCCCGCGGGCACGTGGCGTGCCGCGGCGTCGACGTGGCCGGTCTGGTCGTCGAAGAAGAAGTCGGGCTCGAACTCGCGCAGGAATTCGCCCTTGGGCAGGCCGCCGAGGAACATGGCTTCGTCAACGCGGATGTTCCACTTCATCAGCGTGCGGATCGCGCGCTCGTGCGCGGGCGCACTGCGTGCGGTGACCAGCGCGGTGCGGATGCGCATCTGAGCATTGCCCGCCATCTGCAGGCGATGCAGCGCGGACAGCAGCGGCTTGAACGGGCCTTCGGGCAGCGGCAGGTCGGCCTTGCTGAGCTCGTGCGCCTGGAAAGCGTCCAGGCCCTCGGCCTGGAACACGCGCTCGGCTTCGTCGGAGAACAGCACCGCGTCGCCGTCGAAGGCAATGCGCACTTCGTTGGGCCAGGCATCGCTGGCCTTCACCGATTCGACCAGCACCCGCGCGGCCGGAAAGCCCGCGTTGAGCGCCTCGCGCACGTCTTGCGCGTTGACCGAAAGGAACAGGTGCGCGCGCAGCGGCCGCAGGTAGCCGAAAGGCGGTCGGCCTTGCGTGAACACGCCGCGCTGCAGCTTGATGTCGGCGGCCGCGCTGGAGCGGAAAATGCGCATGCCCGAGACCGGATCGTTGCGCGAAAGAATCACCACCTCGACGCGCTGCACGCCGTCGTCGTTGAAGCGCAGCAGCTTGCGGATCAGCGAGTACGCAATGCCGGGCGCGGCCGGCACGTCGATGCGGTCGAGCTGCAGCTGCATGTAGCCCTCGTTGTCGCCGGCCTCGAAGATCTTGTTTTCTTCTTCGAGGTTGAACAGCGCGCGCGACGATATCGCGACCACGAGCTTGTCTTCGAGCGTGACGGGCATGAGGTTTTAGGATTCCCTGGCGGGGTTACTTGACGAACTGGTTCAGCTGGATGATAGGCAGCATCACCGCCAGCACAATGAGCATCACCACGCCGCCCATGGCCACGATCAGCAGGGGTTCGAGGATGGTGGCCAGGTGCATCGCGCGGCGCTGCACTTCGGCGCCGAGCTGGTTGGCCGCGCGCTGCAGCATCAGCGGCAGCGTGCCGGTCTGCTCGCCCAGGCGGGCGAACATCGACACCAGCCCCGGAAAGCGCTTTTTCTGCGCCAGCGCAGAGGCGAGCGGCGCGCCTTCGCGCACCAGCACCAGCGCGTCGAGCGCGTCCGCGCGCATTGCGCGGTTGCCGAGCGTTTCGGAGGCGGCCTGCAGCGCGCGCAGGATGGGGACGCCCGCGGTTGCGAGCATGGCCAGCGTGCTTGCAAAGCGCGCCGCGTTGTAGCCGCGCGCGAGCTTGCCGACCAGCGGCAGCTTGAGCCATGCGGCGTCGAACTTCAGGCGAAACGCTTCTTGCGCCAACGCAAGGCGGACGGCGATGGCAGCGAACACCACACCGCCCAGCATCCACCAGCCGTAGTTGCGCACGGCCGCGCTCAGCGACAGCATCACCGTGGTGAGAAAAGGCAGCGAGCGCTTGGTGCCCGCGAACACCTGCGCCACCTGCGGCACCACATAGCTCACGAGAAAGATCACGATCACGATGGCCACCAGCGTGACGATGGCCGGATACAGCGCCGCGCCGACGAGCTTCTGCTGCAGCGCCTGCCGCTCCTCGAGGTCGTCGGCCAGGCGGTCGAGCACGAGCCCGAGGTTGCCGCTCTGCTCGCCCGCGCCGATCACGGCCGTGTAGATGGCCGAGAACTCGCGCGGATGGGCCGCGAGTGCACGCGCGAAGGGCGAGCCTGCGTTGACCTCGGCGCGCAGCGACGCGACGAGATTGCGCTGCGGCTCGGTTTCGGCTTCGTCGGTGAGTGCGGTCAGTGCGCGCTCGAGAGGCAGGCCCGACGACACCAGGCCCGCGAGCTGGCGCGTCCACACCGCGAGACCGGTGGAGCTGAAGATTCTTGCGCCGCCGCCCAGCCACCGACGCAGGCCGCCGCTGCCCGTGCCATTGATGTGGCTGCTGCCGACCGGCGTGACCGACAGCGGAATGAGCGCCTGCGCGCGCAGCAGGCTGCGGGCGCTGCGCGCAGTGTCGGCCTCGAGCACGCCTTCGCGCGACTGGCCGCTGGCATCGATGGCTTCGAAGGAATAGGCGGGCATGGCGGGGCGAAGAGATTATTCGCGCGTGACCCGCAACAGCTCGGCACGCGACGTGATGCCGGCCTGCACCAGCCGCTCGCCGTCCTCGCGCATGGACCGCAGGCCGCCGCGCGCGCCGGCCTCGAAGAGCTGGCTCTCCGCGGCCTTGCCGTGGATGAGCGCCTGTACTTCGTCGTCGGCCACCAGCAGCTCGAAGATGCCGGTGCGGCCCTGGTAGCCGGTCTGGCCGCAGACCTCGCAGCCGGCGCCACCGCATGCCGTGCACACCTTGCGCACCAGGCGCTGGGCCAGCACGCCCAGGAGTGACGAGCTCAAAAGGAACGGCTCAACCCCCATGTCGGTAAGGCGCGTGACGGCGCTGACCGAGTCGTTGGTGTGCAGCGTGGCGAGCACGAGGTGGCCGGTGAGCGAAGCCTGGATGGCGATCTGCGCGGTTTCAAAATCGCGGATTTCGCCGATCATGATCACGTCGGGGTCTTGCCGCAGGATGGCGCGCAGCGCCTTCGCGAACGTGAGCTCGATCTTGGCGTTGATCTGCGTCTGGCCCACGCCCGGCAGCTCGTATTCGATCGGGTCTTCCACCGTCATGATGTTGCTGCGGCTCGCGTCGAGCCGGGCCAGTGCGGCGTACAGCGTGGTGGTCTTGCCCGAGCCCGTGGGCCCGGTTACCAGGATGATGCCGTGCGGCTGCGCGATGAGTTTTTCAAAGCGCTCCAGCGTGTCGCCCTGCATGCCGACCGATTCGAGCGTGAGCTTCGATTCGGTCTTGTCCAGGAGGCGCAGCACGGCGCGCTCGCCATGGGCGCTTGGCAGCGTTGAAACGCGCACGTCGACCGCGCGCGTGCCGATGCGAAGGCTGATGCGGCCGTCCTGCGGCAACCGCTTCTCGGAGATGTCGAGGTCGGCCATGATCTTCAGTCGCGAAATCAGCGCGGCGTGCAGCGCACGGTTCGGTTGCACCACCTCGCGCAGCGTGCCGTCGATGCGAAAGCGCACGGACGAGGTGCGCTCGTAGGGCTCGATGTGAATATCGCTTGCGCCGTCGCGCGCGGCCTGCGTGAGCAGCGCGTTCAGCATGCGGATGATGGGCGCATCGCCCGCGCTTTCCAGCAGGTCTTCGACCGCAGGAAGCTCCTGCATCATGCGCGAGAGGTCGGCGTCGCTCTGCACCTCGCTCACCACTGCGGCAGCGCTCGATTCGCCTTGCGCATAGGCCGCGCTGATGCGCTGCGCGAGCGGGCCATCGGCCAGCACTTCGAAAGCCTGCACGCCGTACTTGCGCGTGACTTCGCCGAGCGCGCTGCGCGAGGGATGGCTCGACATCCACAGCGTGTAGCGGCCGTCGTCGGCTGCTTCGAGCAGCAGTTGCTGGCTGCGAGCGAACGCGTAGGGCAGGGGATGGCGCATTAATTTCTAAGCGCCATTGAGCGGCGTTCGGTTCGCCAGATATTGCGCGGCAATCTAATTTCCTCGGTATTCCACTATGTACCTGTATTGGCCGCCTTGGTAGCAAGGCGGGCCGCCACTGTTGTTGGCAATGTAGTGAATGGGCCACCAGTTAGGTAAGTTGTTCAAACTACAAACCTCTACCGTAGCTCCCCGCGACAACCCGTTGAGATTTTGCCAGGTATAGAGAATTCCATAGGGAGTGCCACAAGACCAATTGCCTTCAATTCGTACGAGCGCCCAGCCGACCGGAATTGATCCGTTTGGCCCATACGCCGAACATGATGACACTTGTTCACCAGTTGCGTGTGCTGAGAACGCACAAAAAAGCAACGCAGCTGCGCTGTATTTGAGAATTTTCATTCTTGCTTCCTTTGAGTCGTAGCAAATCTAACATTGATGAGGATCGAGTTATAAATGATGCATCTTTCGTGCTGCTCTCCCTTTGAGGCTGTTGATGGGTTGGTTAAGTAAAAATACCACTTAAGGAAGTTCTAGCTTGCTGGCCGGGTCTGCTGTAGGGGGCAAAGCGCCACGTAAAGAATTTGCATTTAATTCGGATTTGGCAGTAGGCGAGGGCGGAGGAATAAGCGTGGTGCCCTCCATTCGAAGGCTGCCAGATTGGTCGCGCGAGCGTTTGCGTGGATTTTCAGGTAATACAGGTGCGGCATCCACTTTGCGCAGCATTACATTGGCAGGGTCTGGTTGTAGTTGCCGTTGCAGGGTACGAATTTCATCATATCGATCATTGGCGAAAGCCTCTGTGGCCACTCCATCTCGCATCACCACAGGCCGCAAGAACATCATGAGATTCTTCTTGTCGCGCGAACGAACTTCATTCTTAAAAAGATTGCCAACTATCGGGATATCTCCGGCTAACGGGATTTTTTCGGTAGCATTCCCGTACGTATCTGATAACAGGCCGCCAAGCATCACGAGACCACCATCTTCTACTAAGACGCTAGATTCGATTGATCGCTTGTTTGTTGTCGGGCCGTTGGGATTTGAGAGGGTGTTGCGATCAACATCTGAGGTCTCCTGAAAAATGACCATCTTCACAGTGCCGTTTTCGTTGATTTGCGGACGGACTCGTAGCGTTAGACCCACATCTTTGCGTTCGACAGTAGTGAATGGATTAACACCAGGGACACCCGTCGTACTAGCATAGGAACCGGTAGGGAATGGCACATTTTGACCGATCACAATCTTAGCCTCCTCATTGTCAAGAGTGAGAAGATTGGGTGTAGAGAGAATGTTTGCATCGTTATCGCTGCTAAAGAAGTTTGCGATCGCGCCCAGCACATAGTTGCCACCGATCTTACCGGCGATGCCTAAATTTAATCCCGGGGATGGGAGCGAGTTTTGACCAATAACACCAGTGGCGAGTGCCTGGGTTAAGGCTAAAATATTAGTGCTGGCTAGACTGGAATTAGTACCAGCAATAGCATTGTTGCCAAGAGCACTTTGCCATTGAACACCAAAGTTCGCAGCTTTGACTGCGTTAACTTCGACGATCAAAGCTTCGATCATGACTTGCGCACGGCGGCCGTCAAGCCTGTCGATGACGGCTCGCAATTGTCGATATTGAGGCTCGGGTGCTGTGATGATGAGCGAATTAGTAGAGGGATCAGCCTGTATCTGACCCCCGACGGACGGTTGGTTGGCGTTGTTTAGCGGAGCGTTGGCCGCTGACGAACCTCCACCACCTTGTTGGCCAAAATTAGTCGGAAACGGGGACGGCATGCTGGCCTGCTGCTGTGACGGCGCGCCACCGCCTGCGGCGCCGGGCGACCCTGGCGTGCCCGGCAGCTGGTTGGCCGCCATGGCGGCGCGCAGCGTGGCCGCAAGGCGCACGGCATCGGCGTTCTTCAGGTAGACCACATAGATGTTGCCGGCTGCGCCGTTGCTGCTTTCAGCCGGCGCGCGGTCGAGCTTTTCGACCAGCGTGCGCACCAGCGCCGCGCGCGCCGGATTTGCCGCGCGCAGGATCAGCGCATTGCTGCGCGGGTCCGCCAGCAGGGTGGTGCGGAACGATGCGTCGGCCGTGCCCGGTGCGGCGGCGCCGGGAGCGCCCGAGCCGCTGCCGTCGACCAAGCGAGTGATCAGCGGCAGCATGTCGGTGGCAATGGAATGCTTGAGCGGGATCACCTCGATGTCCGACGCGTTGGGCACATCGAGCGCCGCAATGATGCGGCTCAGGCGGCGCATGTTGTCCGCGTAGTCGGTGATCACGAGCGAGTTGTTGCCCGGGTTCACGTTGATGGTGTTGTTGGGCGGAATGAGCGGGCGCAGCACCGGCAGCAGGCTGTTGGCGGACTCGTAGTTGAGCCTGAAGATCTGCGTGACGATCTGGTTGCCGGCCACCGCGCCGGCGCTGGGCGTGGCGGTATTGACCGTTTGTGTCTGCAGCTTGGCGTCGGCCTCGGGCACCACCTTGTAGAGCCCTTCGGACTCCACCACCGCAAAGCCCTGCAGGCGCAGCGCCGAAGCAAACTGGTTGAACGCGGCGGCCGGCGCAATGGCCCGGTCGGTGACGAGGTTCATCGTGCCCTTGACGCGCGGGTCGACCACCACGTCGCGGCCGGTCACCACCGCCATGGTGCGTGCCACAGCCTCGATGTCGGCGTTGGCGAAGTTGAGCGTGATGGGTTCTCCGCGGCGCGGCGCATCGGGGTTGGTGGCTTGCGCGAACGCGGGCGGCACGGCCTGCAGGAAGGTGGCGGCGATCAGCATCTGCGCTGCGAGTGCAACGATGCCGAGGCGGCTGCCGTGCGAAGTCAATGGCTTCATCATGATCAACCCAGGGTGATGATCGAACGCGTGTTGTCACGCCGTCCGATGATGTTCAACAAATTGGAAAGTGCGTCTTCGCGGCCGGGTGCGGCGCTGGCTTCGCCGTTGAAGCGAAAGGCCGTGCCGTTCCAGCTGCCGCTGCCGTTCAGCTGCAGGCTGCCTTCGCGCGTGCTCAGCAGCAGGCTCGGCCGGCTGCCGCCTTCGAGCGTGAGCCGGTAGCTGCCCATCGGCTTCAGCGTCGAAAGGCTCGACGACACATCGGTGGCGTCGAGCGTGGCCTGGCCTGCGATGCGCAGCACGGGGCCGTCCCACTGCATCGACAGGGCCTTGGTGGAAAGATCGAGCGTGCCCTCGAGCTTGAGCGTGTTCCAGGGTGCGCCCAGGCCCGTCAGCAAGGTGGCGGGCCAGCGCGAGCTGCCGTCGCCCCACTGCAGCTGCATGCCGTCCGCGCGCGGGCTGGCCTTGAGCTGCAGCGGCCGGGCCGCGCAGCAGGGCAGGTCGAGCACGGCGAACATGCCGCTCCAGGTGGGCCGCATGCGCCAGTTGAGGGAGCCGGGCAGCGACACCGCCTCGGCGCCGCCCGCACCGCTTGCAAGCACCACCGCCGCCGCACCGTTCCAGACCGTGCCGCGCGGGTTGACGAGCAGCAGCCGGCCCTGGCTCCAGCTGGAAAGCGCCGAGGCCAGCCACCGGGCCGGCGCGAACAGGACGAGCGCGAGCAGTGCGCCGATCACGATGCCCAGCAAGGCCCAGCGCCAGCCGCGGCGCGGCGCGGGTTCGGAAAGGGAAGAGCGCGTCACCATGCGGCGGTGCTCGTGCTCAACGGGCCGCGGGCAGCGCCATCACGAGCGTGCCCTCCCAGCGCACCTTCGGGGGTTGCGGGTCTTTGCTGCCCGCCGCCGGCGGTGCCGCGGCGGCGCGGGTCAGATGGGCTTCGCGCGGCACGGCGTGGGCATTGCCGCGTGCCTGCGAGAGCCACTGGGCCAGGTCGTCCGGCGTGGCGCGCAGCGTGATGGTGGCGGCACCGTCGCCGCTGGCCGTGACGAGCTGGGCATTGGTGCCCAGGCTCTGCCGCACGGAGGTTTCGAGGGCACGCAGTGCGTCGTCGCGGTTCAGCCGGGGCTGGGCCTGCAGCGCCTTTGCGCGGTTCTGCAAGGTGGCCATCTGCTGCAATTGCGCGTCGAGCCGGGCGTGTTCGGCGGGTGCCGCGGCAAGGGTGCGCAAGGCGGGGGCGAGGGCAATCCACCACAGCAGTGCGAGCGCCACGAGCGTCACGGCAATGGCAACCATGCGCCGCTCGCGCAGCTCGAGCGCAGCCCAGCGGGCCCGGAGTTGTTCGGTGACGTTCATCGCGAAGCCTCGGCTTGCACCAGCAGCAGATCGCCTTCGGCGCGCACGCTGTAGCCGCGCGGGCCCATGGCACCGGAGAGCCGCGTGAGCTCGGAAGGCTGCAGGCCCAGGCCGCGCAAACGCAGCTGGCCGGCGCTGTAGTCGACGGCGGTGGGTACGCGGCCCGGCGGGAGATTGGCGGCGAGCGCGCCGATCATCGGTTCGAAGTCGCTGCCTGCAACGTCGCCCACGGCCTGCTGAAGCGCCGTGACCTCGCGGGCCATTTGCACGGGCGCATCGACCACCAGCTTCACGGAGGGAAAGGTCTCGGTCAGCATGGTCTTGACGGCCTGGCGCTTGGCGTCGAGGGCATTGCGTTCCTTCCAGGCCCAGGCGTTGAGGCCGACCAGTTGGGTGAGCAGCAGGGCGATGACGCCCCAGCGCGCGGCGCGCCATTCGGGCGCGAAGCGAAGCGTCTGGACCACCGATGCAAATTTCTTGCCGGCGCGCGCGCGGCCCGTGACGGCGAGGTCGAACTGCGCAAGCTCCCATGGCGAGCGCGTGGCCTGCAGCCACCGCTGTGGCGCCTGCACGATGGGCAACCGGCGCTCGAGCAGTTGCTCGGCGGCTTCGGCGACGGCGGGTTCGGCGGTGATGACCGCGGTGTCGAGCGGCAGGCTGCCGGAGAGCGCCAGTCCGGCACCCGCAAGCGGCAGCGAGACTACGCCGTCGGCGTCGCACACCGTGAGCTGCGGCGCCTCGGCTTCGCCGGTGATCTGCAAGAGCGGCGGACCGTCGGCCGGTTGCGGTGCGAATTCAGGAACGATGCGCACCACGCGCCGCCCCGCCGATTCGAGCCCCTGCACCACGCTGCGCAGCCAGATGCGGTTGCACGCGGCCACCCACACCGGCGCGCCGGCCTTGGCATCGGGTTCGAGCGCAAAGTGCAATGCCTCGGGTTCGTCGAGCAAATGCTCCTCGAGCAGGCCGTCGAGCACGGCGCGCAGCTTGGAAGTGCTGCCCATGCTGCCCTTGGGCAGGGTGACGCGGTGCCACGAGAGCGCTGCGGCTGGAATGCCGAGCGTGACGTCCGCGCTGGCCGGCAGCAGCGCGAGCAGCGCGCGGCCTTGGTTGCGCAAAGCGATGCCGTCGTCGCCTGCCTGGGCCCAGTCGTACTCGCCCGCGGCGTCCGCCGGAGGGAGGGGGGCAATGAGCAACAGCGGTGTCATTTCGATTTCGGAAGGGCGGGTGATTGTAGGGGCGCGGTTATTGCGCGCGCGCTACTTTATTTGTAGCGTGTGACGTAGATGCGACGGGCACTGGGCGATGCTTTTGGGGCAAGAAAACTGATGGAAGAAGCCGCACTCAGGGTTTAGCCGGAGGGGCTGTCATGCCGGCTCCGCGATTGCGCCAGATCGTCTTCACGGTGATGCCGTCGCGCTGCAGCAGCGAGCGCTCTTCCACCCAGGTGCGGTCGAGCCGCAGCCGGCCGTAGACCTCGAAGAACTGGGTGCTCACGCTGTGCTGGGCTGCGTTGAACGGCGCGCCGCCGTTCGGAAGGGTCGCGTTGGCATCGGCAATCTGCTTGAAGAACGAACGGGTGCGCTTCTCGACCAGTTGGCGCGCGTCGCTGATGGTCAGCGACGGCAAGCTGGCGCTGATGGCCTCGGCGCTTGCGGTGTTGATGTTGAGGGGGGTACGGATCGGCAGGACCGTCACGTAGGGCTCGAGGGCGGCCGCGGTCGAGGGCGAAAGGCCGAGCCACACCAGCTGCGACACCTCTTGCGGCATGAGCGGCGCGGCACCGGCATCGCCGCCGCCGGCCGGGTCGGTACTTGTTGCCAATGCGCGCACGAGCGAGCTCGTCATCACGCTGAGCTCCGAGGCCGGCAGGCCCAGAATGTTGAACAGCTTGGTGAAGGTGGCAACGCTCGCCGGCACGGGCTTGTTGCCATCGACCAGCGACAGCACGTTGAGCTTGGACTGCGCATCGACGATGCGGCCCGACAGAAACGCGTCGGGCAGGCCTTCGAGGTTGTCGCTGGCCACGTTTTTCTCGGCCGACAGAAAACTGGTGAGCCTCGCCTCCGCGAGCGGCACGGCCCACGGCTCGGCCAGGTGGTCGGGCCCGCCGGTGAGGGCGTCTTCGCGCAGGATGAGGCGCGACCAGTCGAGCGCGCCGATCAGCACCCATGCGGCCTGCACGCGCCCGCGTTCGGCGGCTTCGACCTCGGACGCACGCCATTGCTGCCAAAGCGCCGCTGCGGAGAAGGTTGCGACCAGCATCACGGTGAGCATTGCCGCAAGCAATGCGGCGCCGCGTTGGCGGCGCGAGCGGCGGCGGCTTGCGAGGAAGGGCACGGTCATGATCGCGGCGCTCCCACCGTGGGCTTGACCCAGTCGCGCGTGAGCGTGCCCGCCAGCCCTTCGCCGGGAGCGAGGCTCAGCACCAGGCGAATGCCGTCGGGCATGTTCACGATGGCGCCTGTCGGGTTGGACGGGTTCGCCGGATTGGGCGCGCCGGTCGGCAACTCGCCTGCGGGCGTCCAGGTGTTTTCGCGAAAGTAGTAGAGCTGCCAGCTGTCCACCGGCATCAGGGCGACGTCTCCGGCGCCGCCTTCTTGTGCCCAGGATGCGGCCATGTTCCAAGCCTGCTGCCATTCGCCGCGCGTGGTGAAGGGTGGCGACTGCCAGCGCCGCCAGCGGGTACCGTCGGCACCGGAGCGCAGCGTCCATGCCACCACGTGCATGGCGGGCGCCGCCGCATCGCTGCCGCGCCGGGTGAGCCGCAGCACGCGGCCGTTCCAGTCGATGGGGCGGGTTTGCGCGAGCGCGGTCACGGCGTCGAGATCGGCGCTCCATTGCGCGAGCGTGGTCTGCAGCGTCAGCACCGCGTCGGCGCGCTGCTGGTTCTGCGTGGTGGCGCGCGACATGCCGTCGAGCCCGCGCCAGCTCACGAGCGCGAGCAACGCCATCACGGCAATGGCCACGAGCAATTCGATCAGGGTGAAGCCCTGCTGGCTTTTTCTTTGCTGGCGTGCGGCGCGGCGCATCAGAAGCGGCCCACCACGGTGGAGATGCGCAGCACCGGTGCGTTGGTTTCATCGCGCACCTGCACGTCCACCCGTCGGAAATTCGGGTTCAGCGTGGCGATGGTGGATGTGGTCACGTTGAACGAGACGCCGGCCTGCACGCAGATCGAACCCGAATCGCCCACGGCCGGCATTTGCCGTGCGAGCCGCGCCTTGGCGAGCTCGTTTTCCGCGCACAGGTCGGCCAGCAAAAGATCAGACTGTCGCTGCGCATTGCGCGTGAGCGACATCGTGGCCTGCGAACCCGCTGCCAGCGCCAGCGCGACGATGCCGAGTGCAATCAGCACTTCGATCAGCGTGAATCCGCCGCATGCCGAACGCTGCCTGCTGCTCATGGAGTCGTGACGGTGAAGGGCCGCAAGCCGTCGGTTGCGATGCGCAGCGAGCGCGCGGGCGGGCCTTCGGAATACAGCACGATCTGTTGCGCGGCAATGATCGGGTCGGGGCCCAACTGCACGGCAGCAACGGGTGCGCCGCTGGCCAGAGCCGCCTGGGCGCTGATGCCGCTCGCGGCCCATCCGCTGGGCAGTGCATCGGGAGGCAGTCCGTCGAAGACGAAGCCGCCGCCTTCCACGAGGCGCCAACGCACCGCCACGCCGCTTGCGCGCGACTGGGCACGGGCCGATTCGAGCAGCGCGGCCAGCCGGTCGGCCTCGCGGTCGAGCGTGGCGGCGCTGCTGTCGCGCAGCGCAAAGCTCACGCCGGCAGTGGCCATCGCGATGATCGCGATCACCACGATCAACTCGAGCAGCGTGAAGCCGCGGGTGCGGTGGCTACTGCCAGCTGCCGATGTCGGCATTCTTGCCCTCGCCGCCGGCCTGGCCATCGGCGCCGAGCGAGAGCACGTCGATTTCGCCCTTGATACCCGGATTCATGTATTGGTACGGATGGCCCCACGGATCGTTCGGCAGCTTCTCGACGTAGGGCTTCCAGTTGGGCGCGGCCGGCCCGGCGGTCGGGCGTGTGAGCAGCGCCTGCAGGCCCTGTTCGGCGGTGGGGTAGCGCTGGTTGTCCAGGCGGTAGAGCTTGAGCGCCTGCATCAGGTTGTTGATGTCGGTCTTGGCGGCGGTCACCCGGGCGTCGTCGGCGCGCTCGATCACGTTCGGCACGATCAACGCGGCAAGCACGCCGATGATGACCAGCACCACCATCAATTCGATCAGCGTGAAGCCGCGCTGGGCGGTGCGGGCTGCGTCGCGAAGGATTTTTTTCATAGCTTGGATGACATGTTTCGGAAAGCGCGCTGCATGATAATCCGCGGCCATGACAAGTCCCTATTCCGCCGCCCGCTGGCACGCCCCCGTTGCAACCACCGGGCTCTGGGCGCTGGCGGCCGGCGCCGCGGTGTTCTGGGGACTGCGCCTCGCGAGCCCGGCCGAACCCGTGGCCGCGGCGGCAACAATGCCGCGAGCGGCGGTTTCGGCCGATGCGGATGCGGTCGCGCGGCTGCTGGGCGCGGTTTCCGCAACGGAAGCGGCCCCCACAGCGCCCGAAGCCGCCAGCCGCTTTGCGCTTTCTGGCGTGGTGGCGGACCCTTTCAACCAGGGCGCTGCGCTGATTTCCATCGACGGCAAGCCTCCGCGACCGTTCCGGGTCGGCTCGCGCGTTGGCGACAACTACGTGCTGCAGTCGGTGGGAGTGCGTGCGGCGACGCTCGGCACCAGCGCGCAGGGGCCGGCGGCATTCACGCTGCAGTTGCCGGTGCGGGCGCCGATCAGCGTCGGCAGTGCGGGTATGCCGACCATGCCGGCTGCACCCTCGCCGGCGGCCCGGCCTACGGGACTTTTCCCAGCCACCGTGCCCCCGGTGATGGCACCGCCGCCGGCCGATGCGGCTGCGCAGCAAGCTCAGCAACCGCAACAACCCCAGCAGATGCCGCCGCCGGCACCTGCGCAACTCGCGCAATAGACGAGCGCTCGGTCAGGCCTGCAGGAACAGGCGATACGCCGGGTTCGCGGTTTCCTCGACGTAGGGATAGCCCAGCGTTTCGAGGAAGGCGTCGAACGCGGCCGCATCGCCGGCCGGCACCTGCAGGCCCACCAGGATGCGGCCGTAGTCGGCCCCTTGGTTGCGGTAGTGGAAGAGGCTGATGTTCCAATTCGGCCGCATCAGGTTCAGGAACTTGAGCAACGCACCCGGGCGCTCGGGAAAGACGAAGCGCAGCAGGCGCTCGTCGTGCGCAAGGCCCGTACGGCCGCCCACCAGATGCCGCAGATGCTCCTTGGCGAGCTCGTCGTGCGTGAGGTCGAGCGCATCGAAGCCGTGGGCGTTGAACGTTTGCGCGATGGTGGTCGATTCGCCGCGCGTCGACGTGGTCAGGCCCACGAACACATGCGCCTTGGCCGCGTCGCTGATGCGGTAGTTGAACTCCGTCACGTTGCGCAGCGCCCCGCCGGTCGAGCCCGTTTCCTGCGATTCGCTGGCCGGCATCTCGCCGACCAGTTCGCAGAAGCGGCGGAAGCTGCCGCGCTCTTCGGGAATGGTTACCGCGAACAGTGCTTCGCGCTCTTCGCCGACCTCGGCGCGTTCAGCCACGAAACGCAGCCGGTCGAAGTTCATGTTGGCGCCGCACAAGATGGCCGCGTAGGTTTCGCCGTGGCGGCCGTGTCCGGCCACGTATTGCTTGATGGCGGCCACCGCGAGCGCACCTGCCGGCTCCACGATGCTGCGGGTATCGACGAAGACGTCCTTGATGGCCGCACACACCGCGTCGGTGTCGACCGCGATGTATTCATCGACCAGGTTGCTGGCAACGCGAAATGTCTCTTCGCCCACGAGCTTGACCGCGGTGCCGTCTGAAAACAGGCCGACATCGGGCAGGCTCACGCGCTGGCGCGCCGCCACCGATTGCATCATTGCGTCGGAGTCGTTCATCTGCACGCCGATCACCTTGATCTCCGGACGCACCGCCTTGATGTAGTTGGCCACGCCCGAGATGAGCCCGCCGCCGCCGATCGCGACGAAGACCGCATCGAGCCGCCCCTGGTGCTGCCGCAGGATCTCCATCGCAATGGTGCCCTGGCCCGCAATCACGTCCGGGTCGTCGAACGGATGCACGAAGGTCAGGCCCTGCTGCGCCTGCAGCTCGAGCGCATGCAGATAAGCATCGGAATAGCTGTCTCCATGCAGCACGACCTCGCCGCCGAAACCGCGCACCGCATCGATCTTGAGCCTGGGTGTCGTCACCGGCATGACCACCACCGCGCGCGTACCCAGCTTGCGTGCGCCCAGTGCCACGCCTTGCGCGTGATTGCCGGCCGATGCGCAGATGACCCCACTTGCCAGCTGCTCGGGCGTGAGATGCGCCATCTTGTTGTACGCGCCGCGCAGCTTGAAGCTGAAGACCGGCTGCTGGTCTTCGCGCTTGAGCAGCACCGTGTTGCCGAGCCGCTGGCTGAGCGCATTTGCTTTCTCAAGTGCGGATTCGACCGCCACGTCGTACACGCGGGCGTTCAGAATTTTTCTGAGATAGTCGGCAGGCGTCAGCGCCGGAACAGGGGCATCGCGCACGATTTTTTCCAAGGGAGTTTTCATTTGATAACTGACGATGATAAGAGGCATCGGGATTGCTTGTGGATATGACATGGACACAAATGTCATAAACCTCATTCAAAGAGCCCCAGCTGCGAACGATTCGGGATTTTTTGCGCGTGCTTATCCCGCGATTCATCCGTCCGCAAGTCAGTTAACAGATGAGCAAAAATTGTTATCAGTTTCTGTCAGCGACCTCTCTAAAGGGTTGATGCAGGCAGAGGCTGCGCGCGTACAGCGCGGTGAAATTGGCCGACCCACTTGGCAGGTGATGGGCAACAGATTGCGAGCTCACATCGTCCCGTTGCTGGGTGCAGTGCAGGCGCAGGCATTTGTCACGTCCGATGCGCAGCGCCTGATCGACCATCTGGGGGAGCAGGGCTTCACCAGCACGACGATTGCGCAGTACCTGGTGCTGCTGCGCAAGGTGATAACGCATGGCGTAAACATCGGCGTGCTTCACAGCGCGCCTGCGTTTCCGAAGGTCAAGGTGCGCAGTCAGCCGCGCGGCAGCTTCAGCGTTGCGGAGTACCGGGCCGTTGTAGCGGCTGCGCGTAAGTTGCGCGGGCAACCGCATCCGGTACTCGATCAGCTCAATGCCGGCGAGCGCTTCTGGATTGCACGCGAGTTGCTCGTCATGCCGGAGGAGCTTCCCTGGTTGATTCGCTGGATGGTGAACACCTTCGTTCGTCCGAGTGACATCAAGCTCATGAAGCACAAGCACATAGAGACCGTGCGCGGAAAGCACGTCTATTTGCGAATGAATTTGCCCGAAACCAAGCGGCACAGCCAGCCCATCGTGAGCTTGCGTCCGGCCGTGCGGGTTTATGAACGCCTGCTGGCTCATCGTCGCGGGCAAGGCTGTGGCGGCGTGGAAGACTACATCTTCATGCCGCAATTGAAGAATCGCGAGCACGCGCTCGCGGTGCTCAATTTTCTTTTTCATTGGGCGCTCGAAGTCACCGCGCTGGAGAAAGGTCCGCTCGGCCAATCGAGAACGCTCTATTGCCTGCGCCACACCGCGATCACATTGCGGCTGTTGTACGGGCAGGGCATCGACATGCTGACTTTGGCGCGCAATGCGCGCACGAGCGTGAACATGGTCGAGCGGTTCTACGCTTCGGTGCTGAACGGGGAGATGAATGTGGGGCTGCTGCAAAGCAGACGCGGCCGCGTGAGTTGAGCAATGACAACGCCAAAAAGCCGCCCGGCTTGCGCTGGGCGGCTTGACACTGAATCGACTCGAACTGGCGGGAGCCAGCATCGGATCAAACGGTGATCAGAAAGCGTGGCGAATGCCGAAGTCGTAGCCGGTCGAGTTCTTCGGGGTGAAGACGCTGTTGCTGATGTAAGGCTGGTTACCCACCGACAGCGAGGCGCCGTTCTTGTTGCTCACGCGAGCCACCGTTGCGTACAGGGCCGTGCGCTTCGAAAGGTTGTGCACGTAGCCAAGAGCCAGCTTGTTGGCCTTCGGATTGTTGCGTTGGTCGTTGAAGAACAAGTCGTTGTTGCTGCTGCCCGTCTTGTACTTCACGGCCGAGTAGGACGCGCGAATCAAGCCAGCGCCGACGGGAACCGTCACACCCAGCAACCAGCCGTTGAGCTTGGTCGACGGTACGGAGCCCGGATCGACGATGAAGTTGCCGTCGATGTCGGTCTTCAGCTTGGCTTGCGACAGTTCACCGAATAGCTTGGCGGGACCGAAGTCGTACGAAGCGCCGAGGTTGAGCGTGTTGACCTTGTTGGTCACGCCGGCGTAGAAGTTGTCGCCAACGGTGCTTTGACCATAGGCCAATGCAACGTCCAACGGGCCGTTGGCATAACCAAAGCGGCCACCGATGTAGCGTCCGGCACGCGAATTGTTCAGCACCGGATTGGCTGCATTGAGCACGCCGGGAGGGGTCGCGTTGCCTGGGCTGTACTTGGTCTGCTCATGGAGCGCGTACATAGCCTGGCCGTAGAAGCCGCCCAGGTTCGGCGGCAGGAAGTAGCCGATCGAATTGCTGGCACGATCGTAGTTCATGTTGCCGCCGAAGCCGCCGGTGCCTGAGGCGCCATTGGTGGCCGCATTGAAACCGTTGGCTGTATTGATCAAGTTGCCGCCGACGCCGTTGGTGCCGAACGGATCGAACACGGTGTCGTTCCAGAAGGTCGGGGTGTAGTCACGGCCAAGACGAACTTCCCCGAAACCGCCCGACAGGCTCACGGTCGAACGGCGCTTGAACGAGGCCGCGCCTGTTGCGCCGTCGTCGTTTGTGATTGGGGCTTCGAGCCAGAAGCTGGCAGCCAGTCCGCCGCCAAGGTCTTCGGTGCCACGGAATCCGAGGCGGCTCGAGTTGTAGCCCGAGCTGCCGAGAACGGTCCTGCTGGTTTTGACGCTGCCTTGGTTAACGTAGTCCGGGTTGTAGATGGGAAAGCCGAAAGCGTTGTACGAGACCCCGTTGTACATGTCACGCGAGGTGGACGAGTAGCCGCTGATCGACGCGTCGACCACACCGAACAGCGTGACGGACGACTGAGCCGAGGCAACACCGGCAACAGCCAGGGCAGCCAGAGCAACTGCCCTTTCTGCGTCAAAACTAGAGTGGGGTGTTGCCGCGGCGCGCGAAGCAACGGGAGCCGCAAAGAAAAAAGCCCCGAGCTTTGCAGCTCGGGGCTAAATCCACCAATTGGAAGGGTGGAGGAGACAACCGGCGCGCACGGCTTCGTGCGCGATGAAATAAAGTATATCGGTTGTTTGCTGCGTTGCAACAAGCGAGTGACGCTTTTCCCACACACAAATTGATGTCTCAGCGAACTTTTTTTCACTGGGCGTCCTGATTGGATCTGACAAGATGGAATGCACAGTAAGTTGGACCGGCGATGCCGGCACCCGCTCGGCCATGGGATTCGTGGCCGAGACAGGCAGCGGCCATGTATTGACGATGGATGGGGCGCCGGATGCGGCAAAGCCCGAAAACGGCGGCCAGAACCTGGCCCCCAGGCCCATGGAGACGGTACTCGCGGGCACGGGCGGCTGCACGGCCTATGACGTGGTGCTGATTCTGAAGCGGGGCCGCCATCGGGTGGAGCGCTGCAGCGTCAAGCTGACCAGCGAACGGGCGGAAAAGGACCCCAAGGTCTTCACCAAGATCCACATGCATTTCACGGTGGCGGGCAAGGGCATTCCCGCCGCTGCCGTGGAACGCGCCATCGCCATGAGCCACGACACCTACTGCTCGGCGAGCATCATGCTTGCGAAGACGGCCGAGATCAC
Organism: Variovorax sp. CCNWLW235; assembly: GCF_037204085.1. NCBI lineage: Bacteria > Pseudomonadati > Pseudomonadota > Betaproteobacteria > Burkholderiales > Comamonadaceae > Variovorax > Variovorax sp. CCNWLW235. Next base: position 27,946 of record NZ_JBBCBW010000034.1, read on the forward strand.
CACCAGTTTCGATCTGATCGAAACCTGAGGCAGCAGACCTCAGATTCGGTGCGCCACCGTGGTCATGACGCGGGAGGCGAGCCGCATCAGAGCTTTGGCCGACGCCGGTAGCTCCGAAGCGCCGGCGTCAATGGCCTGAGCGGCGTGGCGAGCTTCATCGACCTTCATCTGTTCGACCACGGCCCGTGAGGCGCTGTCGGCGGGCGGAAGGCGCCCCAGATGGCTCTCCAGATGGGCTTCCACCTGGCGTTCGGTTTCTGCGACGAACCCCAGGCTCAGCGGGTCCCCCAGGCGTCCGGCCAGTAATCCCAAGCCGAATGCGCCCGCATACCAGAGCGGGTTCAGAACCGAAGGCCGGGCACCAAGCTCTTCAAGGCGCTGCTGCGTCCACGCCAGATGATCTGTTTCTTCATGGGAGGCTTCGAGCAATCGGGTGCGGAGGACGGGATCGCGTGCCACTGCGGCTTGCGCGGTGTAAAGCGCTTGTGCGCAAACTTCTCCGACGTGGTTCACCCGCATCAGCGCGCCGGCCTCGCGGCGTTCCGAGTCAGTCAGTTCACCGGGGGCTTGAGCGGGATGGGGCATGGCCCTGGTTGCATGAGGCCGGGCAAAAAGAGTACGTAAGGCCGCATCCGCTGCGGCCAGGGCGGGATCGAGCGAAAAGGTCATGCGGCTATTTGAACCGAAGCAAAAAGAGGGCGGGCGGAACCTTGTTTCATTTCACATTGTGGTTCGGGAGGGCGCTCAAGGCCTTTGTTGCACGACTGCAACGAAACGCGGGGGGCACCTGAGTTTTCGGGCGAATTGTTTTGCCCTGCCGCAGCGGCTCTGGTGCAATAGCATCAACTTCCCAAAAGGAGGTTGGCCCGGGGTCCGGTGGGAGCACAAAGTGCCAGTCACGGTGAGCCCTTCGCACCGGAGCCCTATGTTTAACCTTGGAGAAACTTGCAATGAAAAAATCTCTAGTTGCTCTGGCTGCCCTGGCTGTTGCCGGTGTTGCCTCGGCTCAGTCGTCCGTCACGCTGTTCGGTGTGGTCGACGCTTCGATCAGCAGCTACTCGTCTACCTCGCGTGACCTGAACGGTGCCACGATCCTGGACCCGTTCTACCTGAACCAAGGCAGCGTCAAGGTCAGCCAACGCGGCCTGACCAACTCGGGCTACAACTCCAGCCGTCTGGGCTTCCGTGGTACGGAAGACCTCGGTGGTGGCCTGGCAGCCAGCTTCTGGCTCGAAGCCCCGATCACCAATGACGACGGCGCAACCGGTGTTTCGACGTTCGCTCGTCGTTCGACCGTGAGCCTGTCGGGTGGTTTCGGTGAAGTCCGCCTCGGCCGTGACTACACCCCGACCTTCTGGAACCACACCGTGTTCGATCCGTTCGGCACCAACGGCGTTGGCACCAACCTGGTTCACACGGCTGCTGCTGACTTCGGTCACCCCACCCGCGCCAGCAACACCATCGGCTACTTCCTGCCGCCGAACCTGGGTGGTTTCTACGGTCAACTGCAGTACGGCTTCCACGAGAAGGTCAAGTACAGCCCTGGCCTGGCTACGCCTGATGTCGCGAACAACTCGCGCACCGGCCGTTACGTCGGCGGTCGCTTCGGCTACGCCAATGGCCCGCTGGACGTTGCAATTGCTTATGGCAGCGCAACCGTTGGCGACGAGTTCTACGTCGGCACGACCACCAAGGTCAACACGCTGAACCTCGGCGCTTCGTATGACTTCGGTCCCGTGAAGCTGTTCGGTGAAGTGTCGCGCCTGAAGAACAAGGTTGACTACGAAGTCACCCCCCTGTTCACCGGCGGCCGTGCTGATGAAGACCTGACCGGCTACCTGCTCGGCGTGACCGTGCCGGTTGGCGCTGGCCTGATCCGCGCTTCCTATTCGCGCGTCAAGTACGACAATAACGCATTCCAGAGCCCGTTCCTGCCGGCAGTGGCAGATCCGAAGGCCAGCAAGCTGGCGCTCGGCTACGTGCACAACCTGTCGAAGCGCACGGCTCTGTACGCAACGATCGCTCGCGTGAGCAACAAGAACGGTGCAGACCTGACCGTTGGCGGCCCGGCTTTCATCAGCAACACTGTCTTCACCCCGAAGAACTCGACCGGCTACGACTTCGGTATCCGTCACGCTTTCTAATTTGAGGCTGGCTTAGGCCAGCTTTGAATCGAAAGACAAAAGCCACTCGACGAAAGTCGAGTGGCTTTTTTTATTGGGATTTTGCTGGTCGCTGGCCCAGGTAAACGCACCATCGGCGTGCACCCCCGGGGAATCACCGTGCGGGCACGCACCTTGCACTGCTAGCATGCCTGCTCACTCTGTTTGCTGAATGATTGCCTTCGTCTTGCGCCGCCTGATCCAGGCCGTGATCGTCATGATCGCGGTTGCGTTCATTGCCTTTCTTCTCTTTCAATATGTGGGCGACCCCGTCGTCTTTCTGCTGGGCCAGGATGCAAAGCCCGAGCAGATTCGCGAGCTGCGCGCCGCATTGGGGCTCGACCAACCCTTCTTCGTGCAGTTCTGGCACTTTCTCGTCAATGCCGCGCAAGGCGAGTTCGGCTTAAGCCTTCGCCAGGGCGCGAAAGTGTCGCGCCTCATCGGCGAGCGCTTTCCCGCCACGCTCGAGTTGGCGCTTGTTGCCGCCGTGCTGGCGTTGTTCATCGGCATTCCGATGGGCGTGTACACGGCGCTGCGCCGCGGCACTTTCCTGAGCCAGGTCTTCATGACCGTGTCGCTGCTCGGCGTGTCGCTGCCTACCTTCCTGATCGGGATCTTGCTGATCCTCGTCTTCGCCGTCACGCTGGGGTGGTTTCCGAGCTTTGGGCGCGGTGAAACCGTGCAGTTCGGCTGGTGGAGCACCGGCCTCCTGCGCGCCGACGGCTGGCACCACATCGTCCTGCCCGCGGTAACGCTCGCCATCTTCCAACTCACGCTGATCATGCGGCTGGTCCGCGCCGAGATGCTCGAGGTCTTGCGCACGGACTACATCAAGTTTGCGCGGGCCCGCGGGCTGACGAACCGCGCCATTCACTTCGGCCATGCGCTCAAGAACACGCTGGTGCCGGTCATGACGATCACCGGCCTGCAACTTGGCGGCCTGATTGCCTTCGCCATCATCACCGAGTCGGTGTTCCAGTGGCCCGGTATGGGGTTGCTGTTCATCCAGGCCGTCACCTTTGCCGACGTTCCGGTGATGGCGGCATACCTGTGTCTCATTGCGCTGATCTTCGTGGCGATCAACCTGGTGGTCGACCTGCTGTATTTCGTGGTCGATCCGCGGCTGCGCGTTGGCAAGGCGGGAGGACATTGAGATGACGGCTGTCGCAGCACCGCGACTGCAAGCTTCCGGAAGGGCGTTTGCGCATATCGCGAGCTTCTATCCGGAGATCACGGCCTTTCGCCGCGACCTGCATGCGCACCCTGAGCTCGGCTTCGAAGAGGTCTACACGGCCGGCCGCGTGCGCGAGGCGCTGCGTGCCTGTGGGGTGGACGAGATCCACGAGGGCATCGGCAAGACCGGCGTGGTGGGCGTCATCCGCGGCAAGTCCACGGCCAGCAGGCGAATGATCGGCCTGCGCGCCGACATGGATGCGCTTCCCATGCGCGAAGACAACGACTTCGGCTGGCGCTCCGCCAACGACGGCCTGATGCACGGCTGCGGGCATGACGGGCACACGGCCATGCTGGTCGGCGCGGCGCGCTACCTGGCCGAAACCCGCAACTTCGACGGCACCGCGGTGCTGATCTTCCAGCCCGGCGAAGAAGGTTTTGCCGGTGCGCGAGTGATGATCGAAGACGGCCTGTTCGACCGCTTTCCGGTGCAGTCGGTCTATGCCATGCACAACTGGCCCGGCATGCCGGCCGGCACCGTGGGCATCAACCGCGGCGCCATGATGGCCGCGGCCGACCGCATCACCATCGAGATCAAGGGCAAGGGCGGGCACGGCGCGCATGCCTACCAGACCATCGACCCCGTGGTGGTTGCCGCGCACATCATCACGGCCGCGCAAACCATCGTCTCGCGCAACGTGCGTCCCATCGATGCGGCGGTCGTCAGCATCTGCGCCGTGCAGGCGGGCGACCTGGGTGCGATGAGCGTCATTCCTGGCGAAGCCACGCTCGTCGGCACCGTGCGCACCTTCAGCGCGCGTGTGCAGGCGCAGGTCGAGCAGCGGCTGACCGAACTCTGCACGGCAGTGGCTGCGGGCTTTGGCGCCACGGCCACCATCAAGTACGAGCGCATCTACCCGGCCACCATCAACACGGCACCCGAGGCAATGTTCGCCGCCGACGTGGCCGAGTCGCTGGTGGGCGCTTCCAATGTCGACCGCAGCATGGAGCCCAGCATGGGCGCCGAAGACTTCTCCTTCATGCTGCAGAAAAAGGCGGGCGCCTACCTGCGCATTGGCCAGGACGTGAAGAACGGCGCCTTCCTGCACAACAGCCGCTACGACTTCAATGACGAGATCCTGCCGCTCGGCGCCGCATTGCATGCGGGGCTGATCGAGCAGGGCATGCCGCTGGCTGCTATCCGCAGCGAGCAGCCCGTGAAAGACGCCGCTACCGCGACGCCTTGATGTATTTCCGATTCCAACCCGAGGAGTGTTCCCAATGAGTTTCAAGAAGAAAGTGGCCGCGGCCACCGTTCTGTGCGCCCTGGGCGCCATCAGCCTGGTCGCGAGCGCGCAGACCATCCGCATCGCCAATCAGGGCGACGCGCTGTCGCTCGACCCGCACTCGCTCAACGAGTCGCTGCAGTTGAGTGTGACCGCCAACGTCTATGAAACCCTGGTGGGCCGCAACAAGGACCTGAGCCTGGCGCCGCTCCTCGCTACCAGCTGGAAGCAGACCTCGCCGAACATCTGGCGCTTCGAGCTGCGCAAGGGCGTGGTGTTCCACGACGGCACGCCGTTCAGCGCCGACGACGTCGTGTTCAGCTTTGCGCGTGCGCAAGGCGACGGTTCCGACCTTCGCGCCACGCTGAGCGACATCAAGGCTGTGCGCAAGGTCGGCGATCTCGCCGTCGAAATCGAAACCAACGGCCCGTTCCCCATCTTGCCCGACGTGATCTCGCTCACCATGATCATGAGCAAGAAGTGGTGCGAGGAAAACCAGGCTACCAAGCCCGTCGACCGCCGCAAGGGCATCGAGAACACCGCCTCGTTCAAGGCCAACGGCACCGGCCCGTTCCGCGTGCGCGAGCGCCAGCCGAACGTGCGCACCGTGTTCTCGCGCAACGGCACCTACTGGGGCAAGATCGACGGCAACGCGCAAGAGATCGTCTTCACCCCCATCGCCAACCCGGCCACGCGCGTGGCCGCACTGGTCTCGGGCGAAGTCGACGTGATGGAGCCGGTGCCCGTGCAAGACATCGCGCGCATCAATGCGGCGCCCACCGCCCGCGTCATCACCGGCCCCGAGCTGCGCACCATCTTCCTGGGCATGGACCAGAAGCGCGACGAGCTGCTGTACTCCAACATCAAGGGCAAGAATCCGTTCAAGGACAAGCGCGTGCGGCAGGCCGTCTACCAGGCCATCGACATCGCCGGCATCCAGCGCACCGTGATGCGCGGCGCCTCGCGGCCCACCGGCCTCCTGGTCGGCCCCGGAATCAACGGCTGGACTGCCGAACTCGACAAGCGCCTGCCCTTCGATGTCGAAGCTGCCAAGAAGCTCATGACTGAAGCCGGCTACCCGAACGGCTTTGAAGTGACGATGAACTGCCCGAACGACCGCTACGTGAACGACGGCCAGATCTGCCAGAGCGTGGCCGCCAACCTCGCGAAGATCAACGTCAAGATCAACCTGGCTGCCGAGACCAAGGGCACCTACTTCCCCAAGATCCTGCGCCGCGACACCAGCTTCTACATGCTGGGCTGGACCCCGACCACCTACGACTCGCACAACGCGCTGAGCTCGCTCACCGCCTGTCCGGACGACAAGGGAACGGGCCAGTTCAACCTGGGTGCGTATTGCAATCCCAAGCTCGACGAGCTGACGAAGAAGATCCAGTCCGAAAGCGACAAGACCAAGCGCAACGAGCTGATCAAGGAAGCCTTCAAGATCCATGCGGACGACATCGGCACCCTGCCGCTGCACCAGCAGTCGCTGGCGTGGGGCGTGAGCAAGAAGGTCGAGCTGGTGCAACTGGCCGACAACTTCATGTACTTCAAGTGGATGAGCATCAAGCCGTGATTCCACTGGCCGCCCGCAGGGTGGCCTGACCATGGGCCCGCTTCTTGCGGGCCCATTCCTTTTGCTTCACGATGAAAAAAACACTCGCCCGCTGGCTCGACAGCGACGTCGGCTACAGCTTCCGCACTTCGCCCGTGGCAATCGGTGCGGCACTCATCGCGCTGGCCTGCGTGTTCTGCGCGGTCTTTGCCGGATGGGTCTCTCCCCACAACCCTTTTGACCTTGCAACGCTCGAACTCGGCGATGCGCGCCTGCCGCCCGCGTGGAGCGCCGAAGGCTCTTCCAAGTACCTGCTAGGCACCGATGACCAGGGCCGCGACATCCTCTCGGCTGTGATCTACGGCGCGCGCATTTCGCTGATTGTCGGCGTCGTGTCGGTATTGCTGTCGATCACGGTCGGCGTCGTGTTCGGCCTGCTCGCAGGCTTTCTCGGCGGCTGGCTCGATTCCTTCCTGATGCGCGTGTGCGACGTGATGCTGTCGTTTCCGCCCATCTTGGTGGCGCTGCTCATTGCAGGCGTAGGCCGCGCGCTGTTCCCGGGCGCCCATGAGTCGCTGGCCTTCGGCGTGCTCATCATCTCCATCTCTTTGACGGGCTGGGTGCAATATGCGCGCACGGTGCGCGGCTCCACGCTGGTGGAGCGCAACAAGGAATACGTGCAGGCCGCCCGCGTGACCGGCGTGGCGCCGCTGCGCATCATGCTGCGCCACGTGCTGCCCAACGTGATGGGACCGGTGATGGTGCTGGCCACCATTCAGGTGGCCACGGCCATCATCACCGAGGCGACGCTGTCGTTCCTCGGCGTCGGCGTGCCGCCGACATCTCCTTCGCTCGGAACGCTGATCAGCATCGGCAACCAGTATCTGTTCTCGGGCGAGTGGTGGATCACCGTGTTCCCCGGCCTGATGCTGGTGCTGATCGCACTCAGCGTGAACCTGCTCGGCGACTGGCTGCGGGACGCGCTCAACCCGCGCCTGCGCTAAACAAAAAGGACAACGCCATCATGACGCTGCTCCAGGTCAAAAACCTCGTCGTCGAGTTTCCGCACCGTCGCGGTACGCTGCGTGCGCTCGACGGCATTTCTTTCGACATCGCACCTGGCGAAATCCTCGGCGTGGTGGGCGAGTCGGGTGCCGGCAAGTCGCTCACGGGCGCCGCGATCATCGGGTTGCTCGAGCCGCCGGGCCGCGTGGCCAGCGGAGAAATCGTGCTCGAAGGCCAGCGCATCGACAACCTGGGTTTCGATGCGATGCGCCCGATCCGGGGCCGCAAGATCGGCGCGATCTTCCAAGACCCGCTGACCTCGCTGAACCCGCTCTACACCGTGGGCCGGCAATTGGTGGAAACCATTCGCGCCCATCTTCCGGTCACCGAAGCCGAAGCGCGGCGCCGCGCCATCGGCCTGCTGCAGGACACCGGCATTCCCGCCGCCGAACAGCGCATCGACCACTTTCCGCATCAGTTTTCGGGCGGCATGCGCCAGCGCGTGGTGATTGCACTCGCGCTCGCGGCCGAGCCCAAGCTCATCGTGGCGGACGAGCCGACCACGGCGCTCGACGTGTCGATCCAGGCGCAGATCATCCAGTTGCTCAAGCGGGTCTGCAAGGAGCGCGGCGCCGCCGTGATGCTGATCACGCACGACATGGGCGTGATTGCCGAAACCTGCGACCGCGTGGCCGTGATGTACGCGGGCCGTGTCGCCGAGATCGGCCCGGTGCACGAAGTGATCCACCAGCCGGCGCACCCCTACACCTCCGGCCTGATGGCGTCGATTCCCGACATGGCCAGCGACCGCGAGCGGTTGAACCAGATCGACGGCGCCATGCCCCGGCTCAACGCCATTCCGAAGGGCTGTGCCTACAACCCGCGCTGCCCGCGCACATTTGCACGCTGCCTGACCGAGCGGCCCGAGCTCATGCACGCGGGTGCCACGCGCGCCGCCTGCTGGCTGCACGACGCCGCCGATCCGCACAAGGGCCAGGCCGAACTCGCGGCCCGGCATCACGATGCGCAGCTTGCCGGTGAACGCGCCGTTCCCGATGCGGCCGCACCTATTGCAGAGGTCACCCGATGAGCGCAGTACTCGCACCCAAGGCAGAAGGCGGCGAGCCGCTCGTGGTCGCCCACGACCTGGCCCGCACTTTCGACGTGTCGCCGCCCTGGCTCAACCGCGTGCTCGAACGCAAGCCGCGCGTGCTGCTGCATGCGGTCGACGGCGTGAGCTTTTCCATCGAACGCGGCAAGACGCTGGCGCTGGTCGGCGAATCGGGCTGCGGCAAGAGCACCGTCGCGCGCCTCTTGGTCGGCTTGTATGCACCGACCCGCGGCGGCTTGCAGTTCGACGGCCAGGATGCGCACGCCGCGTTCAAGACGCCCGAAGGCCGCAAGCTGCGCCGCCGCATCCAGATGATCTTCCAGGACCCGTACGCGAGCCTGAACCCGCGCTGGATCGTCGAAGACATCATCGGCGAGCCGCTGCGCGAGCACGGCATCCTGAGCGGCAAGGCCGAGCTGCGCGAACGCGTGGGCGAACTGCTCAAGTCCGTCGGCCTCTCGCCGTTGGATATGAGCAAGTACCCGCACCAGTTCTCCGGCGGCCAGCGCCAGCGCATTTCGATTGCGCGCGCGCTCGCCACGCAGCCCGAGTTTCTGGTGTGCGACGAGCCCACCTCCGCGCTCGACGTGAGCGTGCAGGCGCAGGTGCTCAACATCATGAAGGACCTGCAGCGCCAGCAGGGGCTCACCTATCTATTCATCTCGCACAACCTTGCGGTGGTGCGGCATGTGGCCGACCAGGTTGGGGTGATGTACCTGGGCCGGCTGGTCGAGGTGGCCGACAAGCAAAAGCTCTTCGCCGAGCCCCAGCATCCGTACACGCGCATGCTGCTCGATGCGATTCCACAGATGAAGCACACCGGTCGTGCACGCACGCCGGTCCGGGGCGAAGTGCCGAACCCGCTCAATCCGCCGGCGGGCTGTGCGTTTCATCCGCGCTGCCCGCATGCGAATGCGCGCTGCTCGGCCGAGCGGCCGAAGCTCTTGAGCATCAAGGGCGTGCAGGTGGCTTGCCATGCGGCGGAAGAAGGCCGCATCTAGCCAAAAGGTGTGCGCAAACGCACTGACCCGCCCGGCACGCCGGCGCAGAGTGCGGCCATGACAATGAAGAAGCACCCGAGCGAAGACAGCAGCCGAGCGATTCAGGCGGAACTTGGCCGCCGCGGCTTTCTCATGAGCTCCGCGCTCGGTGCGACCGCCACGCTCGCATCTCTCTGCTCGCTATCGAATGCCGCAGCGGGTACGCCCGCGCGGCGCCTGCCGGTCATCTTCATCGGCCACGGCTCGCCCATGAACGCGCTGGCCGACAACGCCTTCACGCGCCGCTTGGCCGCGTGGGGCAAGGAGCTTCCGCGGCCTTCGGCCATTCTGAGTGTGTCTGCCCACTGGTTGAGCCGCGGCGCTACCGGCGTCGGAATGCAGGAGCGGCCAAAGACGATTCACGACTTCGGCGGCTTTCCCCAGGCGCTCTTCGACATCGACTATCCCGCGCCGGGCCATCCCGCGCTGGCACGCGAAGCCATCGGCGCAGTCAAGCAGACTCCGGTGGTGGCCGCACAGCAATGGGGCCTGGACCATGGCACGTGGACGGTGCTGAAGCACCTGTACCCGAAGGCCGACATTCCTGTGTTCCAGCTCAGCATCGACTACGACAAGCCGGCGGCGTTTCACTACGCCGTCGGCCGCGACCTTGCGGCGCTGCGCGACAAGGGCGTGCTGGTGATGGGAAGCGGCAACGTGGTGCATAACCTGCGGGCCACCGACCGCGGCACGCCCGACGGGCCCGCGGCCAGCCGGCCGTGGGCGCAAGGCTTCGACGACGCGGTGAAGGCCGCGCTGGCAGGCCGGGACGACCGCGCATTGGTCGCCTACGAAAAGCTGGAGGGCGCCGCGACCGCTGTCGCAACGCCGGACCACTACTTTCCTTTTCTCTACGCCCTCGGTGCCGCAGGATCGGGCGAGCGCGCGAAGACGATCTACGAAGGTTTCCAGTCAGGCACGCTGAGCATGCGCTGCCTCCAGTTCGGCTGAGCGCGCGGGCCTACTGCTCCTCGCCCCACGAGAAGCCGTCGCGCGCAATCATTGCGCTCGAGGCGCTCGGGCCCCAGGTGCCGGCCGCGTAGGGGCGCGGTCCGCCGTCCGATGCCCAGCTGTCGATCAGCGGCTCGACCCAGCGCCATGCCTCTTCCTGCTCGTCGCTGCGCACGAACAGGTTCAGGCGCCCGTCGATCACGTCGAGCAGCAGCCGTTCGTAGGCACCCACGCGCTCGGCGCCAAAGCGCTTGTCGAAGTCCAGGTCGAGCTGCACCGGCGCCAGCTGCGCGGCGCTCTGGTGGCCGTTGCTGCGGCGGTTGTCCTGTGCCTGCGCAAGCATGTGCAGCTCCAGGCCGTCCTTGGGCTGCAGGTTGATCACCAGCTTGTTGACGGCGCCCGAGGGCGCGCGGTAGATGGCGTGCGGCGTCGGCCGAAAGTTGACCTCGATGCGCGCATCGCGCGAGGCCAGCCGCTTGCCGGTGCGAATGTAGAGCGGCACGCCGGCCCAGCGCCAGTTGGCAATTTCGGTGCGTAGCGCCACGAAGGTCTCGGTACGGCTGTCGGGGTCCACGCCGGGCTCGTCGCGGTAGCCCGGCACGCGCTCGCCGTAGGCGGTGCCGGCCGTGTACTGCCCGCGAATGGCATGCAGGCCCAGCGTTTCGGGCGTCCACGGCTTGAGCGCGCGCAGCACCTTGAGCTTTTCGTCGCGAATGGCATCGGCATGCGAGTTGATCGGCGGCTCCATGCCAATGGCGCAGACCAGCTGCAGCGCATGGTTCTGCACCATGTCGCGCAAGGCGCCGGTCTGGTCGTAGAAGGCGCCGCGCTTTTCAACGCCCAGGTCTTCGGCAATGGTGATCTGGATGTTGGCAATGTGCTCGCGGCGCCAGATCGGTTCGAACAGCGCGTTGCCGAAGCGCATGGCGAACAGGTTCTGCACCGAGGGCTTGCCGAGGTAGTGGTCGATACGGAAAACCTGCTTTTCCTCGAGCACCTTGCACACGGCGGCGTTGATCGCGCGGTTGGACGCCAGGTCGTGGCCCAGCGGCTTCTCGAGCACCATGCGGGTGGTCGGTCCGTTCAGGCCCGCCGCGGCGATCTGCTCCACCACCTGGGTGAAGAGCGCCGGTGCCGTGGCCACGTACATCACCACGGTGTCTGCGTTGCGCTGCTTAAGCAGGTCGGCAAGCCGCGTGTAGTCGGCCGGCTTGGACAAGTCCATGCGCAGGTAATGCAGCAGCGAGGCGAACTTTTCGAACTCTTCGGCCGAGGGGCGCTTGGCGCCTTCCACGGCGTTGAAGCGCGACTGGATCAGCTCGCGGTACTGGTCGTCCGAGAGGTCGTCCCGCGCTACGCCGACGATGCGTCCGTCTTTCGGCAGGCTGCCGTGCCTGAAGGCCTGGAACAGCGCGGGCATCAGCTTGCGCCATGCAAGATCGCCAGTACCGCCGAACAGAACGAGATCGAAGCTCATGTGTCGAATTTCCTTTTGTCTTGGTGCCGAGTGGGCTGTTTCAACCGAATGGTACTTGTACCAATTCATGAAACCTGTACGAAAGCTACGCTCAACCCCGGCCGGGAGGCCTATTTTTGTTTTCGAGGCGGGGTTTTCACATGAAGAAGCTTTTTACTGCAGCGGCCTTGCTGGGTTTGTCGGCCGCCGCATCGGCACAGGGCACGGTCAACGTGATCTGCTCGGTCCAGGCCGAATGGTGCAACGTGATTGCCACTGTGTATGCACGCACCACCGGTACCCGCATCAACATGTCGCTCAAGGGCTCGGGCGAGGCTTTGGCCCAGCTCATCGCCGAAAAGGACAACCCCAAGACCGACGTATGGTTCGGCGGCACCGGCGATCCGCACCTGCAGGCGGCCGAGCAGGGCCTCACGCTCGAATACAAGTCGCCCACCCTGGCGCAACTGCACCCCTGGGCCCAGCAGCAGGCCAAGCAGTCGGGCTACAAGACGGTCGGCATCTATTCGGGGCCGCTGGGCTTCGGCTACAACCCCGAGCTGCTCGCCAAGAAGAAGCTGCCCGTGCCCAAGACCTGGTCCGACCTGCTCAAGCCCGAATACAAGGGCGACGTCCAGGTGGCCAATCCCGCCTCCAGCGGCACGGCCTACACCATGATCGCCACGCTGGTGCAGCTCATGGGCGAAGACAAGGCTTTCGATTACCTCAAGGCGCTGCACAAGAACGTGGGCCAGTACACCCGCTCGGGCACGGGCCCCATCAAGGCCGTGGCGCGCGGCGAAACGGCGGTGTCCATCAGCTTCGTGCATGACGGCCCGGGCGAGAAGATGCAGGGCTTTCCGGTCGAGACCATCACGCCCAGCGACGGCACGGGCGCTGAGATCGGCTCCATGAGCATCATCAAGGGCGCGCGCAACCTGGAGGCCGCGAAGAAGTTCTACGAATGGGCGCTGACGCCCGGCGCGCAGGAGCTTGGTGCCGCCAACAAGCAGTTCCAGCTGCCGAGCAACAGCGCTGCCAAGCTCGACTCGCGCATTCCGGACTTCAAGAAGATCAAGTTCATCAACTACGACTACGCCAAGTACGGCGCCAGTGCCGAGCGTCGGCGCCTGATCGCGCGCTGGGAAAAAGACGTCAACTCGCTCCCGCGCTAAGTGGGCACCGTTGCCGCCGGCGCCGCGCCGGCCAATCCGGCGGCCGCCGCTTCGGCCCGGCGCTCGCAGCGCTGGATCTGGGCCTGGGTGGCACTGGGCTTTGCGGCCTACCTCGTGCTGCCTTGGTATGCAATCCAGGATTCGACGTGGTACGAGGCCGTTCCGCAAGTGTTCGGCCAGGCCGAAGGCGCCAATGGACTGATGCAGGCGGCCACGCAGGGCCGCAGCTGGCTCTTCATCGGCCTTGCGGGCCTGGCAATGTGCGCCATCGGCGCGTGGCTGCCGCCCGGCCGCTCCCAAGGGCGGTGGCTTCTGGCTGGTGGCGCCTTGGGTGCCATCGGCCTAGCGGTCGCGGGCTTCACCATCGGTGCGCGCGGCTGGAGCCTTGCGGCGCTCAACACGCAGTTCGGCGAACTGGCGGTCAACCAGTTCGGCATTGGCGCGGGCGGCTTCGTGGCGCTCACCGCGCTCACGCTGCTGGCGGCGTTCGGCATTGCGCGGCTGGGGCTTTTCAAGGGCGACCTGTTCGTGGCGGCCGCGGTCATCGGCTGCGGTGTGCTGATGGCGCTGTTCATTGCCTATCCGGTCAGCAAGGCGCTGGCCGGTGCGTTCTTCAATGAAGAGGGGCAGTGGTCGATCACCGCGTTCATCGCGCGCGTGTTCACTGAACGCATCTGGGGACTGGGCTGCGTAGCAGGCGGCGTACGCTGCGGCGTCGCCTGGAACACGCTGGTGCTCGCCTTGCTCACCGCCGCTGGCACCACGTTTCTCGGCACGCTGATGGCGCTGATGGCCGAGCGCGGCAGCAAGCGCGGGCAGGGCGCACTGCGGGTGCTGGCGCTGCTGCCGATCATCACGCCGCCGTTCGTGGTGGGTCTGGGGCTCATCCTGCTGTTCGGCCGCGCGGGCATCGTCAACCAGCTGCTCGAAAACCTGTTCGGCATCGAGCCGACGCGCTGGTTCTACGGCATGCCGGGCGTGCTGGTGGCGCAGCTCTTCGCCTTCACGCCCATCGCCTTCATGATCATGCGTGGTGTGGTGCAAGGCATTGCGCCCAGCCTCGAAGAAGCCGCGCAAATGCTGCGTGCCGACCGGCGCCGCACCTTCTTCACGATCACGCTGCCGCTGTTGAAGCCCGGGCTGGCCAACGCCTTCCTGGTCGGCTTCATCGAGAGCATTGCGGACTTCGGCAACCCGGTCGTCGTGGGTGGCCAGTTCTCGGTGCTGTCGACCGACATCTTCTTTGCCATTGTCGGCGCGCAGTACGACCAGGGCCGTGCGGCTTCGCTCGCCTGGGTGCTCACGCTCTTCGCATTGGGCGTGTTCGCGCTGCAGCGCGGCGTGCTCGGCAAGCAGAACTACACCACCGTGAGCGGCAAGGGCGATGCGGGCATTGCCATGGCGCTGCCCGACGGCGTGCGCCGCACCATCTACTGCATCGCACTGCCGTGGATCGCGTTCACGGCCGTGGTCTACCTGTTCGCCTTTGCGGGCGGCTTCGTGCAGACCTGGGGCCGCGACTACAGCTTCACGCTCAATCACTTCAAGAATGCATTCGCGCTCGAGTGGGGGCAGTTCGGGCTGGTGTGGGCCGGCACGGCATGGAACTCGCTGATCACCACGCTCAAGCTTGCGGGCATCTCTGCGCCGATCACCGCGGCTCTGGGTTTGCTGATTGCGTGGCTGCTGGCTCGCAACGAGTTCAAGGGACAGGGCGTGTTCGAATTCGGCGCGCTGCTGGCCTTTGCCATCCCAGGCACGGTGCTCGGCGTGAGCTACATCCTGGCCTTCAACGTGCCGCCGTTCGAGCTCACGGGCACCGGGCTCATCATCGTGCTGTGCTTCATGTTCCGCAACCTGCCGGTCGGCGTGCGGGCCGGCACGGCGGCCTTCAAGCAACTGGACCGCTCGCTCGACGAAGCCTCGCTGATGCTGCGCGCCTCCACGTCGCAGACGCTCTTCAAGGTGGTGCTGCCGCTATTGAAACCCGCGCTGGTGGCGGCGCTGGTCTACAGCTTCGTGCGCGCCATGACGACGGTGAGCGCGGTGATCTTCCTGGTCACGGCCGAGAACGAGCTTGCCACCACCTACATCATCGGCCGCGTGGGCAACGGCGACTACGGCATTGCGCTGGCCTACTGCACGGTGCTCATGATCCTGATGTCGCTGGCCATTGCGCTGGTGCAGTGGGTGGTTGGCGAGCGCAAGCTGGGGCGTCGCAAGGCGGGCGTGCCGATGGTGGCCGCGCCCGTGGTGCATTGACCGGGAGAAGAACACATGAGCAACGGCATCGAATTCCGCAACGTCACCAAGCGCTACGGCACCGACAAGAGCGGCCCGCTGGCGGTCAAGGGCATCAGCTTCGAGGTGCCGGTCGGCACACTCACCACCATCCTCGGCCCCTCCGGCTGCGGCAAGACGACCACGCTGCGCATGATCGCGGGGCTCGAATCGCCGACCTCGGGCTCGATCCTGATGGGCGGACGCGACGTCACCACGCTCGGCCCGGCCGAGCGCAACGTGAGCATGATGTTCCAGAGCTACGCGCTCTTCCCGCACATGAACGTGATCGAGAACGTGGGCTATGGCCTGCGCATGAGCGGCCTGAAGAAGGACGAAGCCGTCGTCCGCGCGCGCGATGCGCTCAAGGGCGTGGGGCTGGTCGGCTTCGACGAGCGGCTGCCCAGCGAACTCTCGGGTGGCCAGCAGCAGCGCGTGGCCTTGGCACGCGCCCTTGTGCTGGAGCCTGCGGTATTGCTGTTCGATGAGCCGTTGTCCAACCTCGATGCCCGCCTGCGCCGCGAAATGCGCGAAGAGATTCGCGCGCTGCAGCAGCGCCTGAAACTCACTGTGGCTTATGTGACGCACGACCAGAGCGAGGCGCTGGCCGTGAGCGACCAGATCATCGTGATGGACCACGGCGTCATCGCCCAGCGCGGCACGCCCGAGCAGCTCTACGGCCGGCCCGAAAGCGAATTTGTCGCGGGCTTCATGGGCGAGGCGATGGTTTTTCCGGCCATGGCGCAAGCCGACGGCAGCGTCACCTTCGGCCCGCTGCGCCTGCAGCCGCGCCATGCGGTGGCGCCCGGCGCCGTGAAGGTGGCGGTGCGCCCCGAAGCCTGGAACATCGGCGCTGCCGAGGCGGCCCAGGGGCTGCCTGCCACCTTGCGAAAGGCTGCCTACCTGGGCAGCTTCTATGAATACGGCTTCGACACCCCGATCGGGCCCGTCTTCGTGGTGTCGACCGATCTTTCGCGCCCCCTGGCCGCGGGCGCGCAGGCCACGCTGTCGCTGGCGGCGCACGGCGTCAGCGTGGTGCCCGGCGCATGAAACAATGGCGCCATGAACGTGGTTTTCGATCTTGGCGCCGTGCTGCTGGCATGGGAGCCCACCCGGCTGGTGCAAACCCATCTTCCCGAACACGCCTCCACTGAGCTTGCCGCCGCGGCGCTCGGCCGGGCGCTGTTCCACCATGACGACTGGCTGTGCTTCGACTGCGGCACGCGCTCGCTCGAAGACGCCATTGCGCGCATGGCCCAGCGCCTGTCGCTTCCCGCCGCACGGCTCGACGAGATGCTCGGCACGCTGGGCGAGCGCCTGGAGCCGATCCCGGTCACGGTCGAGCTGCTCGAAGGGCTGTTCGCTCGCCGCGACGCCGGCGAGGCACTGCGCCTTTACTACCTCTCGAACATGCCTGCGCCCTATGCGCGCGCCATTGAGCGCCGGCACGGCTTCATCCGGCGTTTCGACGGCGGGGTCTTTTCTGGCGACGTGAAGTTCATCAAGCCGAATCGCGAAATCTACGAGCTGCTGGCGGTGCGCCATGCGCTCGATCCGCAGCAGACGGTTTTCATCGACGATTCAGCGGCCAATGTGGAAGCGGCGCGCGCCTTCGGATGGCACGCCATTCACTGCACCCACCCCGCCGCGCTGGCGGCGCAGCTCGGGCGCTATCTGCCGTCCGTCTCGACTACCGGGCGGTAAGCACTACCTTGGTGGTGTCGAAGCCCAGGCTGGCAGCGTAGTCCAGCTCGGCCTGCAACGCGTCGTCTTCCAGCCGGGGAGCGCGCGAAAGCACCCAGAGGTACTGGCGATCAGGCGTGCCGACCAGCGCCACCTGGTAGTCGCGGTCGAGCTTCAGGATCCAGTAGTCGCCCCACACCATCGGCAGCCAGCTCAGCCAGGAAGGTGCAAAGCGCACTTCGAGCCGGCCCGCGCCGGGCTGGCCCGCCACCGGCACCACGCGCGCCGTGCCTATGGCCTCGTCGAAGTTGCCGTCGGGCCGCACGCAGCGGTTGATGACCTGCAGCGTTCCGTCGGGCTGGGGTGTGTACTCGGCGGTCACCGGGCCGGCGCACTGCTTCTGGAAGCGGTTCGGCAGCCGGGCCTGTTCATGCCAGACGCCGGCATAGCGCTGGATATCGACCGGCGCCACCACCTGCAGCGGAGCGCGCATGAGTGGTGCGCCGTCGGCGGGGCCGGGCAGTTGCGCCCGCGCGGTGCGGCCTGCGCCAAGGGCGAGCCAGGTAGCCACGCCGCCCACCACGAAGGCAGTGGCCAGGGTGCCGATGGCCGAACTGGTGCGGCGGTCGTCGAAAGGAGCGCGGTTCGCCGCTGCGGAAGCTGCGGTGCGATGGCGGAAGGACATGGGGGGCACTCCTCTGTAGTCGAAAGCATCAAGGCGGGAAGCCGCAGGCTAGCCCCTGAACGCAAGCGCTGCCGTCAGCGGCGGACCACAGCCCATGTAGGGCAGGGCAGCCGGCGTACAACCCTGTCGGCCGAAGGCCGATGCGGCGCGGTGAAAAGCCGTGCTACGGTGCGCATGAAAACATCGGCCCCAGCGCAATAGCGTGCAGGACTTGTCATCACCCGCACAGGATAATCTTCGACATGAATCAACTCGATGCTCTCCGTCAATGGACCACCGTGGTCGCCGACACCGGCGACTTCAAGCAACTCAGCATTTCCAAGCCGCAGGACGCGACCACCAATCCGTCGCTCATCCTCAAGGCGGTGCAAAAGCCCGAGTACCGGCCGCTGCTCGACGAAGCCGTCAAGAGCCACGCAGGCAAGCCGCTCGACGAAGTGATCGACCGCCTGCTGGTGCGTTTCGGCGCCGAGATTCTCTCGATCATTCCCGGACGCGTATCGACTGAAGTCGACGCCCGCCTGTCGTTCGACACGGCCGCCACCATTGCGCGCGGCGAGCGCATCGTGGCGCTCTACAAGGCCGAAGGCATCGACACCGAGAAGCGCCTGCTGATCAAGGTGGCCTCCACGTGGGAGGGCATCCAGGCGGCGCGCGCGCTCGAGCAGAAGGGCATTCGAACCAACCTCACACTGCTGTTCTCGTTCGCGCAGGCAGTGGCCTGCGCCGAGGCCGGCGTGCAGCTCATTTCGCCGTTTGTGGGCCGCATCTACGACTGGTACAAGAAGTCGGCAGGCGCCAAATGGGACGAGGCGGCGAGCGCGGGCGCCAACGATCCGGGCGTCAAGTCGGTGCGCGAGATCTACAACTACTACAAGCAGCACGGCATCAAGACCGAGGTAATGGGTGCGAGCTTCCGCAATGTGGGGCAGATCCAGGCCCTGGCCGGCTGCGACCTGCTGACCATCAGCCCCGAGCTTCTGGCCGAGCTGGCCGCCAGCAATGAGCCGCTCGAGCACGCGCTTGACGCCAAGAAGGCTGCCGCAACGGCCAGCGTGGAGAAGCTGAGCTACGACGAGCCGAGCTTCCGCTTCGCGTTGAACGAAGACGCCATGGCCACCGAGAAGCTCGCCGAAGGCATCCGCGCCTTTGCGGCCGACGCCGTGAAGCTGGAAAAACTCATGCAGGAAAGCGGCAAGTAAACATGGCCATGACCCTTCGCTGCGACCGCGCGCCCGCTTGGGCGCAACTGCAAAGCTACTTCGAGACCGCGGGCCGCCAGTTCGACGTGCGCCACGCCTTCGTGGACGACGCCGGGCGCTTCGAGCGCTTCAGCCAGGAGGCGCCTTACGTTTTTGCCGACCTGTCGAAGAACCTGATCGACGCGCGCACCGAGGAAATGCTGCTCACGCTGGCCCGCGAATGCGGCCTCGAGGCGCATCGCGATGCGATGTTTGCCGGCGAGCACATCAACAACACCGAAGACCGCGCGGTGCTGCACACGCTGTTGCGCGCGCCGGCCAATGCCGCGGTGGGCAACAAGACCGCCGCCGAGCTGCGTCAAGTGCACGCCACGCTCGACGCGATGCTGGCCTATGCCGAGAAGGTGCGCGGCGACCACACGATCACCGACGTGGTCAACATCGGCATTGGCGGCTCCGACCTCGGCCCGCAAATGGCAGTGCTGGCGCTCGCCGAATTCGCCGCGCCGGGCAAGCGCTTTCATTTCGTTTCGAACGTCGATGGCCACGAGCTCGACGGCGTGCTGCGCGACCTGGCACCCGAACACACGCTGTTCCTGATTGCGTCCAAGACCTTCACCACGACCGAGACGATGACCAATGCGCTCTCGGCCAAGCGCTGGTACGAGCAGTCGGGCGGCACGGACATCGCCGGCCACTTTGCCGCGCTCACCACCAACGTGGAGGCCGCGAAGCAATTCGGCATCGACACGACCTTCGGCTTCTGGGACTGGGTGGGTGGCCGCTATTCGCTGTGGTCGGCCATCGGGTTGCCGATTGCGCTGGCAATCGGCGCCGACGGATTCCGCCGGCTGCTGGCGGGCGCGCATGCAATGGACGAGCACTTCCGCACCGCGCCGCTCGAAAAGAACCTGCCGGTGCGCCTGGGCCTGCTCGACATCTGGTATCGCAACTTCCACAAGTTCACGAGCCGCGGCATCGCGCCGTATCACAGCGCCTTGAAGCGTCTGCCGGCCTACCTGCAGCAGCTCGAGATGGAAAGCAACGGAAAGCAGGTCGATGCAAGCGGCGAGCCGCTGCCGAATGGCTTGGGCACTTCGCCCGTGCTCTGGGGCGAGCCCGGCACCAATGGCCAACATGCCTACTTCCAGATGCTGCACCAGGGCACGGACGTGATTCCGCTCGAGTTCGTGGCGGTGCGCGATGCAGCGCACACGCTCGAAGGTCACCACCCCAAGCTGCTGGCCAATGCGCTCGCGCAGGCGCAGGCACTGATGGTCGGCAAGCTCGATGCCGGCGGCCACAAGAACTTTCCGGGCAACCGGCCGAGCACCTTCTTCGTGTTCGAGAAGCTCACGCCCGAGTCACTCGGCGCCTTTCTCGCAATGTACGAGCACCGTGTGTTCACCAGCGGCGCGCTGTGGGGCATCAACAGCTTCGACCAGTGGGGTGTGGAACTCGGCAAGGTGCTCGCGAAAGACATCGAACCGCGTCTTGCTTCGGGCGACATCATGGGGCTTGACGCCTCGACGGCCGGGTTGCTGAAGCGGCTGGGTTCCTGAACTGCTTCGGTTTCTAAGGCCGCAGGGGATATTCAGGGCGGCGCACCCGCCGACGGGGTACCTTTCTCCGCGAATGTCCCCCGGCCTGCGGCCTCCTCCTTTATTTC
>NZ_JBBCBW010000035.1:0-43889 GCF_037204085.1 Variovorax sp. CCNWLW235
CACCTCGTTCTGACGGGTTGGCAGATTTTATTTGGAGCGAAGCCATCAACGAAGTGTTTTCACACGACCTCGGCCGAATGTAGCCTAACCATGGGCGGTCACGCCGCGGTGTGTTGCGGTCTTGATCCTGCTGTGAAAGCACTCTCGAGCTGGTTTCAAGCTAGGCTCGCTCAACAAACCATCGCTCGATAAAGTGTGAAAACGTGCCGTCGTCATCTGGCTCGAAGCGCCCGCTCAAGCTGTCGATGCTGCCGAAAACCGCACCCTCGTTTCCAAACAGCAAAGCCTCTTGCCCACCTGCAAAGTCATCGCCGATCAGAACCACGTCCCGCAGCCCATCTGCGGTAACTTGATCAAAGACGAAAGAAGGCTCCACTGGTGCTCCATAAACCGAATATCGACCGTGTCCGATGGTGCCGAAACCGACCTCGCAGAGAAACTGCACGTAGTCTCTGGGCAGCTTCGGGTACTCAACAAGGAGGGCTGCTTTTCGCTCCTCCGTCATCAACTGAAGCGTCGATTCAGGATATTGATCTACGAGGTATTTGCGCAATTCGTTGAGGGTCATGGATGGCGCGCCGTTGCCTTGGTTTCGATTACCCGCCCCTGGACGAGGTTCTCAGGGAATGATGCCTAGCGCGTACGGAAAAATTTCCACCAGGGACGTCGTTGCTTGCTGGAGAGCTCGACTGCTTCGGATCTGGGGAGCTTCTCAGATGTCGGCTCGGTCTCCGCATCCGGAATGTTGGAGCGGACCCTAAAAAAATGGTAGATCGGCTCTGTCGTGGTATCCCAAGGGCACACGCCATACTGATCCATCAATATGTCGCTAAGCATCTGCTGAGTCAGAAAATACTCTGCGACTTCGACCCTGGGATTCTCCAAATAGAAAACACGCTGCCTTTCTTCTGGCGGGCAGTCGTCCTCCTCTAGGTACCACTTTGCCGAGAGCCATCTCTGCTCGATGCTGGTTGGCTGTCCATGTTCAAGCAGGGGTGGCAATCGAGCTACGCCCGTCGTTTGAAGCCGAGAGCGCCTCCGCAAGCCATTTTCGACAAGTGCGTAGCCGTAGCTTCCGCCTGAACCGTAGTTGCAAAAGATCATGAATGCCGCCGGAGACCCGAGGCGCTGATGAAGCGAGCCAAGGTCACTGCTCTGATCCTCTAGATGTTTCCACGCCAGTGCATCGCTGCATATGAAGACGGCGCCACCGAAATCCTGGACCATCACATCCCCGGCGTGGCGGATATCAAACTCCCGCACATTCGGGTGCGGGATCTCCTCATATCGGTCGTCAAGCAGCTCTGAGACAAATCTCTTTAGGTCTGCAATCTCGGTGGTTGGCCGAAAGACGATTCCCGCTTGTGCGACTCCCATGAATTCTTCTTGGTCAGTTCTGCTTTTCCCACCGCGCCGAGCGGTGGTCCCTTATTGGCAGATTCTTGCCGCACGGCGGCACAAAAATCATCGATCAAATACGCGCCGCCAGTGTATTGAGCATCTTGGCGAGGCCGGTATCCGTTGAACTATAGGGATGATCGAAGTGTTCAATTTCCAGCCACTGTGCTTCCTGGCCCGGATGGACGTACTTCTCAAAATCGTCGACGAGCAACACTTGGTGTGGGCTTACGCCAGGAACGAATTGGAGGTCTTTGGTCTCGCCGTGCCAAGTGATGTACTCCATATCCGCAAACCAGGAGGGCGCGATTCCCTCCTCCACCAACAGGCGCGCGATCTTTCTGAATCGCTCTTCCTTGACAGTGGTGAACATGACGATGCGGGGAAAGAGTTCAGCGCAACGATCCAGGAACTCAGCCAAGCCCGGCCGCGGTATCTGGCTCATCGCGTTTGAGATCAGGGTGCCTTCGAGATCGAGAGCAAGGACGTAGCTGTTCATGAATGGACGTGATTGGCCGCGAAGGTCGGGGCTTGACTGAGAGCAGACTACTCCGCCAGCTCAAAGGGACCAAATTCCCGATGGACTTCGCCAGCGCGAAAGTCACGACCCCATGTGTCGAACATTTCTTCGCCGACACCTCGCGCAAAGAACGTGACCGTCGGGAATGCCAGCGAGACTTCTCGAAGCATTGCTATCAAAAGTTCTGCATAGATGGAGTTGTAGCCCGGGCGATCAAGCCCTTTTCCTTCGGCAGACGCCTGCAGGTCTTTGAGGACATCCAGCGACCAACCATTGCTGACAACAAAGCTCTCGGCCGCTTCGGCGATCAGTTGAGGCGTAAGACTTCCAGACGCGTGGTCGGCATCGTCCCACTGCAGTTCTAAGCGGGTGTAGTAGCTCATGGTTCTTCTCTCTCGTCAAAAAGGCCCGTCAAGAGGGGACGCACAGATGTCCGCTCCTGGCCGAGCCGGCCGTATCCGCCGCATTTTGCCGTCTCCGCACCCCACGCCGGTGGCCAGCCGTCGATCAAAGCTCCATGCAATAGCGGCTCAAAGGCGCGCAAGCCAGTTGCGCTTCCAGCGCACTCCAGGCGCCCGACGCCACCGCACGATCGATATGCGCCTGATGGTGGCGCTTTGACTCCCACGATTCGACCAGCGTGAACGCGCAGGCGTTGTCGCCGTGCCCGAACAGCTGCACGCCACGGCAGCCATCGGCCGACGGCAACGACTGCTTGACCAGGTTCATGAGCTCGGCGAATGCAGAAGCGCCCTCTGGCTTGGCTTCGAAAGTGATGATGACGTTGATCGGGTCCATGAAATTTCGCGCTGCTTTCAACAAAAGAAAAAGGAAGCAGGCAGGTTAGCCAGCGCCCTCCCCCGCGCCAAGACGCGAAGCTGCGAACACATTGACCATGGCTGCGAAGCTGCCGCAGCCCCCTCATCCTTTAACCCGACTGCACGCGCCGCACGTATTCCGCGGGCGTTGCCTCGAACCGCCTGCGGAACGCGCGGTTGAAATGCGCCGCGCTATCGAAGCCCACCTTCGCAGCCGCATCGCCGGGGCGCAGCCCGGTGCCCAGCATCAGCATGCGCGCCTCTTCCAGCCGCAAGTCGCGAATGCAGCGCATCGGCGTGACCCCTGCCACCTCCCTGAAACTGTGCGCGAAGTGCGAAGGGCTCATGTGCACGTGGCTGGCAATTTCAGCCACCGACAGCGGCCGGCCCAAGTGGCGGCGCATGAAGGCGATGGCCGCCTGTATGCGCGCGCCCGCCTTGGTGACGGCGCTCGCGCTGCGAATGGCCGCCGCCGCCTCGGAGCGCAGCAGCCGCAGCACGATTTCTTCGACCGCCAGCGGCGCGAGCGTGCGGCGATCCACCGGGTCGTTCGCCGCCAGCAGCAGGCGCGCGAAGGCCTCGACCACCTCCTGCCCCACCGGCGCCGTGAAGTTCTCATTCACCCTGGCCGGCTCGGCCGCGAGCGTGCCGCTTTCTGCCAAGGCAACGAATGACTTGACCAGCACGTCGGGCGGCAGATCGAGGTGAATGGCGAGGTACGGCTCTTCGGCGCTCGCCCCGACGACCGTGCCGAGGCACGCGACCTCGGCGCCGAGCACCAGGCATTGGGTGGCGCCGTAGTCGAGCGAACGGCGGTCGCTATTACCAAGGTGCGCGGTCTTGCGGCCTTGCAGGACGACCACGACGCCGGGTGCGAGGCGTTGGCTTTTCTCGTAGCGGATGGGGTGGGAGAAGCGGTAGTAGCGCAGGCCGGAGTAGAGGGCGTCGGTGCGGCCGTCTGAAGAGGCTCGTGCCGCGACCATGTTTCGGAGGCGTGCCCAAGTGGCGGAAACGCTTTCAGATTTGCCATCGGCAACGGGTGAAACGGGCATCGGCTGTGTTGTGGAGAAAAAGCTGGCGCTACATGGCGCCGGTAGTGTTCCGTTGAAGCGCTTCGTGAACCACGCCAGTGGCGGTGTTGACGGTGTTGATGCGGACCAGCAGTGCGTCGTTGAGCAGGCGCAGCAAGGCGCTCAGTTCGGTGCGACTTGGAGGGAGTACTTCGCAGTCGCTCAGGGCGTTGGTGTCGATGAGCTTTTCGAGTGCTGTGTAGGCGCGCACTACGTCGTTGAGGGCGCCGGCGTCGTCGCAGGCTTGCAGAGCGAGTGCGTCGAATTCGACGTCGAGAGAAGCAGAAGAAATGCGAGATTGCGGACGCGCGCGGGAAGATTCAGCCATGAAATGGTCTCCAAGGTTCGCAGAGGTTTCATCAGGCTTCCAAACCCGGCCACGCCATTGGACGCGACGGGGCAGTATATCGACGAGCTTTCATCTTTCCAGGCTCATTCGTTCCACCGAACGAGAACGAAGCCCTCGCTGATCCTTGATTGAAGCGCAACTATCTTCTGCCCCAACCCCCATTTATCCGCAAAGGCAACCCCAAGACACTCCTCCTAACCCAAGAAGGAGTGCCTCATGCCAATCGCCCTGCTCGCGCTGACCCTCAGCGCCTTCGCCATCGGGACGACCGAGTTCGTCATCGTTGGCCTCATCCCCACTGTCGCTGCCGATCTCGGCATCGGCCTTCCCTCTGCCGGCCTGCTGGTCAGCCTCTATGCGCTGGGTGTCGCCATCGGCGCGCCGGTGCTCACCGCGCTCACGGGCAAGCTGCCGCGCAAGGCGCTGCTGCTTGGGCTGATGGCGCTGTTCACGCTCGGCAATCTGCTGGCGTGGCAGGCGCCGAGTTATGAATCGCTGATTGCCGCCCGGGTGCTCACGGGGCTGGCGCACGGGGTGTTCTTCTCGATTGGCTCGACGATTGCCACGGGCCTGGTGCCGAAGGAAAAGGCCGCGAGCGCCATTGCCATCATGTTCACCGGGCTTACGGTGGCGCTGGTTACGGGCGTGCCGCTGGGCACGTTCATCGGGCAGCACTTTGGCTGGCGCGAGACTTTTCTGGCGGTGTCTGCGCTGGGCGTCATTGCGTTTGTCGGCAGCTGGGTGTTCGTGCCCAACAACATCCGCCACACGCCGCCGGCCTCGCTGGCGCAGCAGGCCAAGGTGCTGGCGGAGCCGCGGCTGTTGCTGGTGTATGCCAAGACGGCCATCGGCTACGGCGGTTCGTTTATTCCGTTCACGTTTCTGGCGCCCATCCTCACGGAGGTGTCGGGCTTCAGCGCGGGCGCTGTGGGCTGGGTCATGCTGGTGTACGGCGTGTCGGTGGCGGTGGGCAACATCTGGGGCGGCAGGCTGGCCGACCGCATGGGGCCGATTCCGGCGCTGAAGATCATCTTTGCGCTGCTGGCCGCGGTGCTGCTGGTGTTCAACTTTGCAGCGCCGCACAAGTGGCTGGCGCTGGTGGCGGTGCTGATGTGGGGCGCGGTGGCTTTCGGCAACGTGCCGGGGCTGCAGGTGTATGTGGTGAAGCAGGCCGAGCGCTTTACGCCTCAGGCGGTCGATGTGGCCTCGGGCCTGAACATCGCGGCGTTCAACCTGGGCATTGCGCTCGCAGCATGGGTGGGCGGGCTGATCGTGACGCACCTTGGCTTGATGCACACGCCGTGGATTGGCGCGCTGGTGGTGCTGGTGTCGCTGGCGCTCACGCAGTGGAGCGGAACACTCGACCGACGTGCCGGCATTCCGGTGCGGGCTTCGGGCCCGGTGCCGGTGGGGCACTGAGCGGCCCTCTTCTTTCTCTTTTTTTTTTTTAAAGACGCACAAGGACGAACAACATCATGACAACCGACAACACCATTCCCGCCTTCGGCCTCGGCACCTTTCGCCTGAAGGGCCAGGTGGTGATCGACTCGGTGAAGAACGGGCTCGACCTGGGCTACCGACTGATCGACACGGCGCAGATCTACGGCAACGAGGCCGAGGTGGGCCAGGCCATTGCCGAAAGCGGCGTGCCGCGCGGCAAGCTCTTCATCACGACCAAGATCTGGACGGACAACTACGCAAAAGACAAGCTGGTGCCCAGCCTGAAAGAAAGCCTTGCCAAGCTGCGCACAGACCATGTCGACCTGACGCTCATCCATTGGCCTTCGCCCGGCAACGCGGTGCCGGTGGCGGAGTTCATGGGCGCGCTGGCGGATGCCAAGGCGCAGGGGCTCACGCGGCAGATCGGCGTTTCCAACTTCAACATCGCGCTGATGAAGGAGGCCATTGCGGCAGTGGGTGCGCAGAACATTGCCACCAACCAGATCGAGCTGCACCCCTACCTGCAGAACCGCAAGGTGACAGAGTTTGCGAAGAGCCAGGGCATTCACATCACCTCTTACATGACGCTGGCGTACGGCAAGGTGCTGGCCGACCCGGTGATCGAGGCGATTGCCAAGGCGCACAACGCAACCACCGCGCAGGTGGTGCTGGCGTGGGCCATGCAGCTGGGTTACGCGGTCATTCCGTCATCGACCCAACGCACCAACCTCGAGAGCAACCTGAAGGCGCAGCAGTTGCGGCTGGCGGATGCCGAGATGGCGCAGATTGCGGCACTCGACCGCGGCGAGCGGCTGACCGACCCCGCGGGCCTTTCGCCCGCATGGGATTGATACGAGTGTTTCAGGGCTGAGCTACCCCTTGATTGGCCCGCAACGGCGGGCTCGTGTGGCATTCTGAAGCGGGGCTGTATTGGTTTGCGCGCGCACTTTGTCGACGTGGCGCCTGACGGCATTTCTTTTCAACCACACTCGATCGAGGAGTTGCGATGCGGCAACTTGGACGAACGCTGCGCGCGTTCGTATTCGTTGGGGGCTGGGCGTTGGTGCTCGGCATGTCGAGCTGCGGCGGCGGGGGTGGCGGAGGTGGTGGCGCGGTGTTTCCCATTGCGGCCGTGGGTACCCCGCCGCCGCCGAGCGATACGCCTGCCGCGCCGCCTTCACCGCCGCCGCCCCCACCCGCTGAGCCGGTCGATCCGCCCCCGGCAACCAGCCGCGTGGTTTCCGACAGCATTGCCTCGGCCAAGACCGGCGCAAGCTATCCGCTTGATATCTACCTGCCCGCTTCTTACGACGGCAGCTCAACGCGCTACCCCATCATTTACGCGATGGACGGCGACGCGATCTTCAACCCGCCGGGCACGCGCTTTTCCAACTTCAAAGACATTCTCGAAAGCCGCGGAACGCAGGCAATCCTGGTCGGCATTGGCGGCACGTCGCGCCGCGAGCAGGACTACACCTTGCCCGGCGCAAGGGCGTATCACGACTTTCTGACGCAAGAGCTGGTGCCGTTCATCGAAGCGAAGTACCGCGTCGACACAGGCAGGCGAATGCTCACCGGCCTGTCGCTGAGCGGGAGCATGGCGGGCATTGCGCTCTTTCTCGAAGGGGCGGCGGGCAGCTTGACGTTCTCGCACTTCCTGTCGTTCGAAGGCGCGTATTCGTACCAGGGGCCGGAGTACGAAAACCTCGAGCAGCAAATGCACGACGCGCTCAACGGCAGGCCCCTGCCCGCCACGCTCATTCTTACGCGCTGCAGCGACCCGGTCGAGTGCAACTCGGGCCCTGTCGACTCGATATTCAGGCGGCTGCAGGGGCGCGTGTACCAGGGCCTGACGGTGGAAGAAACCACCTACTCGACCACGCACACCGCAACCGATATTCCGTCGTTCACGGATTCGGTCGCGAAGCTGCTGCCGTAGTAGGCCCCGGCTGTCGCCGTCAGAAGCGGTCTGGCAGCCCCATGGCCGGGTCGCTCACCGAATGCCGGCCGGTCTCGATGCGGCCGGCAAAGCGCCGGTAGAAAGACGGGTCGGCATCGCAGGTCACCACAAAGTCGTACCACTGGCCGCTGGCGTCCAGGCTCCAGCGCATGGCGGTGTCGCCGCCGCCCTTGACGCGAACGCGCCATGAGCCGTCGGGGTGGGGGCGGTAGATGCCGTTGTTGCCGTGGTCGCCGTGGTTGTTGTTTCCGTTGTTGTCGTGGCGGCGGTCGTTGTCGTCGTCTTCGCGGTCTTCATGGCGGCCCTTGCCTCCGGCCTGGTAGGCGTCGGGTCGCGGGTAGGCCTTGTTCGACTGCACGGCAAAGCGGCAATCGCGCCGACCGTCGTTGCGCATCTGCAGGTAGATGTCGCCACGGCGCGCGTCGTAGCCCACGCGAATTTCGGGCGCGGCCGCACCGCCGGCGCGCAGCCGGTTCAGGTCGCCCTTGAACTGGCGGTGAAAGCCGTTGGGGCCGAGCACCCACAGGTCGTACAGCCCGGCGTTGTCGGTCATGGCGTTCCAGTAGCCGTCGAGCTGCTTGCCGGGCTCGACCGCATAGCGGCGCGGCAGGCTGTCCGACAGGTGCAGCTTGTCGTACACGTGGAACACGGCGGCCGCCTTGCCGCTGTTGGCAAACAGCAGCTGAACGCGGCCGTTGAGCGAATCGCTGCGGGCGCTG
This sequence comes from Variovorax sp. CCNWLW235, assembly GCF_037204085.1. Classification (NCBI taxonomy): domain Bacteria; kingdom Pseudomonadati; phylum Pseudomonadota; class Betaproteobacteria; order Burkholderiales; family Comamonadaceae; genus Variovorax; species Variovorax sp. CCNWLW235. The sequence goes on from NZ_JBBCBW010000035.1 coordinate 8,275, forward strand.
GTGTGCAGCTCGTAGGGCAGCGCGCGCGAAGGCCGCACACCGGTCGTCTGCACGGGCAATGCGGCATCGGCCGTGGGCACGATGCTCGGCATGGCCTGTTGCGCGGCGGTGAGCGCATCGGCCTCTGCCTTGGTCTTGCGGCCTGCCAGGGTGGGCAAGGGCTCGTCGTTGGGCCGCTCGAAGTTGAAGGCGCTTGTGAGGTCGCTGCACACGGCGCGGCGGTATTTGCTGATTTGCGGTTCGGCCACGCCAAAGCACTTTTCCAGGAACATGAGCGTCGAGGTGTGGTCGCACACCTGCGAGTTGACCCAGCCGCCGCGGCTCCACGGCGAAACCACCCACATCGGCACGCGCGGGCCGGGGCCGTAGGGGCGGCCGTCCATGGCGGGCTGCCGCGGCGTGGCCGGCGTGTAGTTGTGATATTCAACGGCCACGTCGGCCTCGGCCATGGTGGTGGCGCCGGCAAGCGTTCCGTCGGGGTTGCGCGACGGTGCTGCGGGCGAAGGCAGGTGGTCGAAGAAGCCGTCGTTCTCGTCGAAGTTGATGAGCAGCACGGTCTTGCTCCACACCTCGGGGTTGGAGGTGAGTGCGTCCAGCACTTCCTGCACATACCAGCCGCCCTTGGCCGGGCTCGAGGGGCCGGGGTGCTCGCTGTAGGCAGACGGCGAAATGATCCACGACACTGCGGGCAAGGTGCCGTTGCGAATGTCTTCACGGAAGGTTTCGAGAAAGCCATACGGCATGGTGTTGCCGAAGCCCTTGGCCAGCGGGCTGAGCGGGTCGTCGATGGCCGGGTCATAAAACGGCCCCGCGGCGGTTACCGGCTGCGTGATGTCGGTGGCGGGCACGTACACCGGCCGGCGGGCTTCGGGCATCTGCTCGACGGCGGTGCGCCAGTGCCTGAAGCTCATCATCTCGTTGCAGCCGAAGTTGTCGATCAGGCTCTGGTAGACCTTCCATTTGACGCCGGCCTTTTCGAGCCGGTCGGCATAGGTGGTCCAGGTCCAGCCTTCGGTGGAGGCGCCAATGTCGTTGCCCGCGTTGAACTGGTTGTTGAGCACCGCCAGCTGCACCTTGCTGCCATCGACCGGGCTGGTGCCGTTGGGGCCGTTGGTGCCGCTCCAGTAGAACAGGCGGTTGGCAATGGTGCCGGTGTGCATGCCGCAGTGATAGTGGTCGCACAGCGTAAAGGCCTCGGCCAGCGCGCGCTGGAACGGCACTTCCGCAGTGTCGTAGTAGCCCATCGACAGCAGGTTCTTGGAGTCCGGCCACTTGAACATGCGGCCGTGGTCCCATGCGGCCTGCGAATCGGACCAGCTGTGCGGCGTGCTGCCCGCGCGCTGCGCGTTGCCCTTGCTTTCGTCCAGGCGGTAGGGCACATAGGTGCTGGGCGGCGACGTCTTGGTATACGTCTGGTGGAAGATGGTCTTGCCGTTGGGCGCCGGAACGGCAAAGCGGTCGCCATAGCCGCGCACGCCCTTGAAGGTGCCGAAGTAGCTGTCGAACGACCGGTTCTCCTGCATCAGCAGCACGACGTGCTTCACGTCCTTGATGGTGCCGGTGTCGTGGTGCGCCGGAATGGCCAGCGCGCGGCGAATGCTGGGCGGAAAGGTGGCCAGCGTGGCGGCTGCAATGCCGGTGCCCGTGGCGCTATGGAGAAACTTGCGACGTGTGGTCATGGTGGGTCGGTTTCAGGTGTTGATGATGCGCGCGCCTTCAGGGGGCGTAGCTGACGGTGGGTTCGCTGTTGTTGCCCGCGTCGGGCGTGGTCGGTGCGGGGTCGGTCTTGGCCGAGTTGCCGCCGCTGTCCTTTGCGGTGGCGCTGGCGCTGAAGCCGCCACTTCCGCCGCCACCATCACCACCGCCGCATGCGCTCAACGCGCAAGCGAGGACCAACAGCGCGAGCGGCGCGCGCAAATACAAAAGCCGTGAATGCATGGATGAGTCACTCCTGATTTCGCCGAGGCAATTTGAATGGCCTTTGACGACCGGCAGTGTCTCCGCCGCCAATGCATCAAGGCGGCATCAAGCGTACGGAGCAGCCATGACACCGCGATGTAGCAGCGATGCGAACCTTGGTAGGCATTGGAGGCAAATCAGTAATGCATTGGTAATGCATTGCCGATGTTTCTCAGTCGAACGGCGCCCATCGGCCAGATTCAGCGCACACGGTTGCCCGCTTGCCGTTCACCCTCACCTGCTCTTCATGCAGTTGCGATGCGGCTGAAGAATCGACGTCGAACGCAACGCCGAGTGCGCGCGCCACGCCGGCATCTTCAATGGGCAGCTCCCAGGTAAGAAACACCTGGGTGCAATCTTTCTCCGGGCCGAAGCTGGCCGCATCGAAACCACTGCCGCCGCGCGGAACCACCGCATGAGGCTGGCCGGTATCGAAGACCAGGACCGTGCCGCGCGCTAGCGGAATGCGATGGCCCGTGGCAGCAAAGTGCACGTCGAGCCCCTTGTCCTCGCTCACGAAGAGATTGCAGAACGCCGCACCGCCGTATTGCCCAGCATCGTGGTGGTACCTCGCACCGCGGCAAGCCATGAGGGCAACGTCGCTCGACGCAAGCACGTCACCCAGGCCGAGCGCGCGCGTCCACTCCGCCGCGGCCTGCACGCAGCGCGCGTAGTCGGGCCAGCGCGCACGCGCCCGCGCCAAGGGCAGCGGCTCGACGTCTCCGGGCTCGAGGGCCAGGCGCGAAGATATCTCGCGCTCCCAATCGGCCGTGAGCCTTGCAGGAGGCATCGGCACATCGACCGTGCCGGACAGCACGACATCGCCTACGCTGCGGCTGCGCATGGCGTCGCCGCTCAGGAAGTAGGAAACGAGGTGGTCTTCTCGCACGCGATGCGGTGGAGGGGAAAGGCTCATCCGCAGCAGTGTAGTGAGGCAGGTTCCGCGTGCCCGCCATCGCCGCGGGCGGCGTCAAGGTCTGAGCCTGGGCTCCCGCCTTGCATAGGCCAGAGCGGCAAGAAGGCCCAGGCCCGCCATGGCCGCGGCGCCCCAAGCCACCGCGGGGCTGCACAGCATGCGGCCGAGCGACGAGCGTGGTCCGCTGCCTGTTCCGATGCCTGTGGCGGCCTGTTCGAGCGGGGTGAGCGGCCGTGCCGTGTTGGGGTTTTCTTCGCCCTGGAGAACGGCCTGGGAAATTTCCAGCGGCGTCAGTTCGTCGGCAACGGGTCCGAGCAGCGATTTGTCGTTGGCGCGCATGGAAAGCCTTTCTTTTCGAATTTGAATCTGCGGCTAAGGCTCTCCTGGCGCCGGTCCCGCGTTCTACAGCCGACAACGGACTTTTGCGTAGGCCGAGGGCGCGCACGTTTCGTTGCAGGCCGAAGTGTTCCTCCCGCAGACTCTCGATGATCGGCGCACCATGCCAACGAAGATTGCAGAACGCCGTCAGGAGATCTCGCATGAGGCGATGCGGTGGAGGGGGCGGCTCATCGGCGGCAGTTTGGTGAGGCGATGGGAGTACGCGGCTTGATGAATATCATCGGGCCATGTCGATATCCGCATTCATTGTTCCGGTGCCCTCGGCCGAAGCGCTCGTTGGAGACCTGCGCCGGCGTTTCGATGCGACAACCGAGCTGGGAGTGCCCGCGCATATCACCGTGCTCGTGCCGTTCATGGACCCTCGGCACATCACACCTGCCGTATTGGAGCGGGCGCAAAGCGTATTGAACGGAGTTGCCGCGTTCTCCTTCTCGCTGAATACCGTGGCGTGCTTTCCGACGACTGCGTATGTCGCACCGCAACCGGCCGAGCCCTTCATCAGAATGACCAAAGCGCTCGTGGAGGCTTTTCCCGAATTTCAGCCTTACGGCGGAGAGCACCAAGGCATCATTCCGCACCTCACAGTGGCTCATGGCGACGCGGCCGAAGCCAGCGCAGTCGCCGCTGAGTTGCAGAGCCGGCTCGATGCGCTCGGTGCGGTCACCGCAAATTGCACTTCGGTCGTGCTGATCGAAAACTCGACCGGCCGCTGGGAAGAGATGCATGTCTTTGATCTTCCCAAGGGTGAGCGCTGATGAAAAGCCGAGTCATGTACATCGAAGCGAAGACGGGCGGGCTGACGGGACCAGCCCGCATAGGCCGCGTCACCAGTTCCAAATCTGGCGCAACGCTCTACTACGGAGGCAAGGCGTTCTGCAGCCTCAAGGGCGACGGCTTCAAATCGAACTACTACGACGTTGAAACCGGCGAGCACTACTGGATCTCTGGTCCCAGGAAGGACGGGAAAGACGCCCTGTATGCAACGCACATCAAGCCAGCCATAGACGACGACGCTCGCGATGAGTACTGGTCGAAGATCCGTGGACACGCCCCACCGGAGAGCGAGGGCCGCCGCTGAGCTATCGAAAGCAGCAGTAGCCGACCCATAGCCATTTGGCCAGAATGCGCCCATGAGCCAACATAACGACACGCAGGAGACCGCCGAACACATTCCTTTCGAGGAATTCCGCGAGGGGCTGCCGCAAGGGCGCTTTCGGGTCATCGTCAACCCCGCGCTGGCGGCGCCCTTCGTGTCGCACCGCATGCATGCGACGGCATTGGCACTTGCCCTCATCGGCCCCGGCATTGCCGCGGCGTTGGCCGGGCATCCGTGGATCGGCGGGCCGCTGGTGGTGGCCGGCATTCTGGTGCGGTGGTCCGTCAAGAAGCAGGCGCCACGCATTCTTTTGCACCTGGCCGCGCGCGTGCCATCGGTCTATGAGCAGGCCGGCGAGCATGGGGTGATGGAAGTGCGCCGCGCCTGAGGAGCGATGCGATGCAAACAGCGAACATTTATGCGGAACAAGGCGGCGAAGGCCCCGACCTGCTTCTCATGCTGCATGGCATGGGCGCAACGGGCGCCGTGTGGTCGCCCATGTGCGGCATGGCTGGCACGCGCTGGGCCGGCCGCTGGCTCGCCCTGGACTTGCCCGGCCATGGCCGCTCCGGCCGGCAAGACTCTTATGCAATTGGCCAATGCGCCGCGACCGTTGCGCGCGCCGCACTGCCGCACGTCGGCCCCGAGGGGCGGCTGGTGGTGCTCGGGCATTCGCTGGGCGGAGTGATCGCCCTCGCACTGGCCACCGGCTGGTTCGGCGTGGCACCGCACCGGATCTTTGGGGCCGGCATCAAGGCAGCATGGAGCGACGATGAACTGCGCCGCATGGACACGCTGGCATCGCAACCCGCGAAGAAGTTTTCCACGGAAGAAGAGGCGCGGGAGCGGTACCTGAAGGTTTCAGGCCTTGCGGGAATCGCCGATGCATCGGCGGCTTCCGCTGCAAGAGGCGTGGAGCGCGACGCCGATGGATGGCGCCTGGCGATGGACCCACGGGCCAATGCGGTCGGCAAACCGCCGCTGTCCGAACTGATGGCGCTGGCCCGCTGTCCCGTTCACCTTGGCCGGGGACGCGACGATGCTTTGGTGACGATGGAGCAGACCCGCGCGCTCGACCCTGATGCACGCGACCTCGGGCCGCACGGCCACAACGTGATGATCGAGGCGCCCGAAGCGGTTTGGGACTGGGTCGCTTCGTTCACCTGACCCAGGCGTCATTGCCCGTCGGTGGGTAGCGTGCCCACCACTGCCAAGGCGCCCTGGCGCGATCGCATGACCACGCCTTCGCCAGACGCCGGCGCGACGCCCGTCAGCGCACTGATGTTGGCCTGGTGAGTGGTCACCACGAGTACACCCGGGCCGCGCCAAGCCAGGAGCAGCGCCCGCGCACGCTCGCTCTGCTCGGGTTCGCGCGATCGATCGGAGAACAGCGAATTGAATGCACTGTCGACACGAGCCTTGATGGCGGGAAAGGCCAAGGTAGCGGTATCGCGCGCACGGCACCATTCGGACGTAAGCACGGTAGACACTGCAATGCCGCGTTCGCGAAACCGCTCGCCGATGCGGCGCGCCTGCTTGCGGCCCGTGTCGTCAAGGTTGCGCTGGGTGCTGCAGTCGTCCAGCCGCATACCGGGCGGGTCTCCGATTCCGGGTGCCTCGGCATGCCGAAACAGAACGACATCGCCATTGCGCAGCGCGCCCCACCCGGCATCGGTTTGGCCCGGGCCCGGCGCGCAGCCCAGCACAAGGGCACCGGCCAGCAGCATGCATACGGCAGCGCGGTTCATGTGAGCTCCTGGTACAGGTCGACGCCGACTCGAGCCCTATAGTAAAGACCCGCCCTCACCTTGGAAAGGAGTACCGCTCGTGTTCACGACACTTTCATTCAGGCCACTAAAAGAGCGCGACTTTCCGATGCTCCACGAATGGGTTCTGCGGCCCCACGTCGCCCAATGGTGGAGCGAGCCCAGCACGCTGGAAGACATAAAGGACGAGTACCTGCCCACGCTCGACGGCAGGTCTTCGACCAAGGCGTTCATCGCCAGCCTTGACGATGAGCCGATCGGGTTCATTCAGGTCTATGTGGTGCAAGGCTCCGGAGACGGCTGGTGGGAAGACGAAACCGATGCCGGCGCGAGGGGCATCGACCAGTTCCTGGCAGACGCCGCGCGATTGAACCAGGGCCTGGGCACCGCAATGATCAAGGCATTCGTCGACCGGCTCTTTCAGGACACGGCGGTTTCGAAAGTGCAGACAGACCCCTCGCCCGAGAACGCACGTGCCATACGGTGCTACAGAAAGGTCGGCTTCAAGAGCGTTGGCGAAGTCATGACGCCTGACGGGCCTGCGCTGCTTATGCGGTGTGAAAGAGAAGGTCCCGCCAGTGGCTCTATCTGACCCTTGCCAGTGCCCGATCGCACCCAGTTTTGAGATGGAAAAGGGCGTTCGTCAGATTCAGCGACGGATTCCTAATCTGCAGGGCCTCTACCGCGGCTTTGACATCGGTTTCGAAGCGCTTAAGAAACTCTGGTGAATCGTTCTCGGGCAACCCCGCCATGTAAGCGCAATGCTCTGGATGACGATAGAAGGCACTGACGGCCGGCGGGTCAGCCTGCCTCGGCTTCGCGAAAACTTCTGCGGGTATGGCGAGGGGCAAGAGGGCGAGAACCACCATCGGAAATTTCAGAGTCATTCAACGATGCTAGGTCTGCCAAAGTATTTAAGCTATGACATACGCTCAATACATTTGATCAAGAATCTAAATAATGGACCTGAAACTGCTGAGCATCTTCGACGAGGTCTACAAGACCCGCAGTGTCTCTCGCGCGGGCGATCACCTCGGCATGCCGCAGTCGTCCATCAGCATCGCCTTGGCACGGTTGCGGCGGCACTTCGGCGACCCGCTCTTCGTTCGCACGTCCGACGGCATGCAGCCGACGCCGCACGCCACTTCATTGGTGGCTCCGATCCGGCAGGCTCTGGAGCTGCTGCGTGCCGTAACTCGGCAGCAGGCCATCTTCGATCCGGCAAAGGCCGACCGCACTTTTCGCGTGTGCATGACTGGCATTACCCACCTTGTACTTCTGCCCGACCTCATGAACCGCCTGAATGCGGTTGCGCCGTCGATCCGCGTCGAGATCACCCACATTTCAGCCCAGACACCAAAGATGCTCGAATCGGGCGATGCAGACTTGGCCGTGGGCTTCATGCCGGAACTGGAGGCAGGCTTCTACCAGCAAAAGCTCTTCGACCAGCGCTTCGTATGCGTCGTGCGAAAAGACCACCCTCGTATCCAGTCTCGCCTTACTCCAGGCATGTTCAAGCGAGAGAACCACGTGGTGGTGTCAGCGGCAGGAGCAGGCAACGAACTCGTCGAACGCGAACTCGCGCGACTTGGCATACAGAGAAACGTCAGCCTGCACCTGCCGGATTTTCTGGGCATAGGCGCACTGATCGCGCAGACGGAGCTGATGATTACCGTGCCTGCGCGCGTGGCCGAAACCTTGCTGCGAATCGCCGAAGTGAAGGTGTTCGCGCCTCCTTTCAAGCTGGCGGGCTTCGCCATCAAGCAGCATTGGCACGAGCGGTACCAACATGACCCTTCCAACAGGTGGCTGAGATCGGTCATCTCCGATCTCTTTCTGGAGCAATAGCACGAACTGACGATCACTGGCGGTCGACGGCGACAGATGCTCTACCAGGCATCGCTTCGCCCTCCGACCATGGACTTGCCGGTGTTCTTGAGGGATGTTCCGCTCGTTCTTTGAGGAGTAGATATGCAAATTCGCAGCGTTGCTGCTTCCGACGTCGAGGCTGTTTATCGGCTTCTTTCGGCTAACGGATGGGCCCACCGCATCTCTGGTGCCGAGTACCTCGGCCAGTTGATCTCGGCATCGCATACGTCGGCAATCGCTGTGGCAAACGGCGAGGTTGTCGGCTTTGCGCGCGCCATCAGCGACGGCCTGTCCAACGGATACCTGTCCATGGTTGTGGTCGCCGAGCCCTTCCGCCGGAGAGGAATCGGGCAAGCGCTCGTCCAACACATCGTAGGTTCGGAGACAAGCATCACGTGGGTGCTGCGGGCGGGCAGACCGGAAGCCGCCGAGTTCTTTGCCAAGCTGGGTTTCAGAACCTCGTCGGTTGCGATGGAGCGCTCGCGAGGCCAGCAGCGCCAACAGATGCACCTCGAGCGCAGGCTCACCGCGATGGTGGCCGCATCAGACCCGCTGATGGCCGCGCTGCATGCCGTCCGTTCGCTTCAACTCCAGTCCTGGTGCATCGGCGCCGGTGTCATCCGCTCGTTGGTTTGGGACACCCTTCATGGCTTTGACCACCGCTCGCCCGTCGAAGACATGGACGTCGTCTACTTCGATGCGAATGCCGGACCGGAGCACGATGCGTACCTCGAAGAGCAGCTTCGCTCAGCCATGCCAAACCTCTGCTGGGAAGTAACGAACCAGGCCGGCGTCCATCGCTGGTTCGCCGACACCCTCGGCCAGGTTGTTGCGCCGCTCGCCTCGCTTGAAGAAGGCGTTGCGACGTGGCCGGAGTTCGCGACGTGCGTTGGCGTGTACCTGAACGGCGACGGAACACTGGGCGTCGTTGCTCCGCATGGGCTTGACGATCTATTCGGGCTGCGCGTTCGGCACAACCCGCAGAGGGCAAGCGCTGCGACCTACCGCGAGCGCGTTCAGGCCAAGCGGTTTGCCGAGCGGTGGCCCCGGCTTTCGATCGAAGCGGCTTGATTGCCCAATGAAGTGAACGCTTCGGAGAGCGACAGCACACGGCCGCAGTTCACCGCCTGGTAGCCCGGCAGCCGGTTCACTGCCTGTTGGTAGGCATCGCTGCGCAGAATGTCGAGCATCCGCTGCACGATGGGCGCGGCGAGCGAGCGTTCGTCGCATAGCAGAAAGTAGCGCTCCACCTGGTTGGAGATGAAGTCCAGCTTGAACTGCCGCGCGGGTGTTTCCACGCCGTAGCCCGCGTCTGCCATGCCGCTGGCTACGAAGGCGGCCACGGCCGCGTGCGTGAACTCGCATTGCTCGTAGCCCTTGATCGATTCGGGCGCAATGCCCTGCTCGCGCAACTGAAGATCGAACAGGTAGCGCGTGCCTGAACCCGCCTGCCGGTTGATGAAGCGGACATCGGGGCGCGCCAGGTCGGCCAGCGAGTAGATTTTTTTCGGGTTGCCGGGCGCGACCATCAGGCCCTGGTGGCGCGTTGCCATGCCGATGACTTTCTGCGTGTCCGCGTTGAGCCAGGCGCCATAGTGGGTGACGGCTTCGGCCTCGAACGCGCCGAGCGGCACATGAAAACCCGCCACGTCGCAACTGCCGTGATGCAGCGAGGCCACAGCCTCTTCGCTGCCGCAGTAGCGCAAATCGCCCGGCACCTGCGCCGCGGCCAGGAAGCCGTGCAACGCCTCGATGGCAAAACCGTGGCTGGCATGAATGCGCAGCAAGTTGGGCGCAGTGGGAATCAGCTTTTCTATTTCCGCGCCCAGCTCGGAGGCCAGCGAATCGAGCAAGGGCGACAGGCGCGCGGTGATGCGGCGGTCTGCCCACACCAGCTTTTCGCCCAGCGGCGTGAGGCTGGAGCCCTTGCCCCGCTGCATGGCCACGAGCGGCTGGCCGAACATGGCTTCGCCCTGGCGAATGAGCTCCCACGCGTGGCGGTAAGACACGCCGGCCTCTGTGCAAGCGCTGGACAGGCTGCCGTGCTCCAGCACCTTCACCAGCAACTCGATCACCCGCGGCGCCAGGGCTGCGCCATCGGGCTGGCGAATGGTCCATTGCGGCTTGATGTGCACTTCATGCATGGATTTAGGCTTTTCAAAGCATATTTATTGGGCTGGTCGCATCATATTGTGGCACTTGATGCTGCTCCATACACTCGCGCAACCACGAGTATGGCAACTCCGAAATTAGGAGATGAAAAGCATATGACAGAGACAACAGATACGGCAGGCCTGGGCATCGCGGCATCCATTGCCGCCGCGCACAAGGACGTGCCCGGCGGGCTGCTGCCCGCGCTGCACGGCATACAAGACGCGCTGGGCTACGTGCCACCCGATGCGGTGCCGCTCGTGGCCGAGCAGTTCAACCTGTCGCGCGCCGAGGTGCACGGCGTGGTCAGCTACTACCACCACTTTCGCTCTGCGCCGGCGGGCCGGCTGCTGGTGCAGGTCTGCCGGGCCGAGGCCTGCAAGGCGATGGGTGCGGACGCGCTGCTGCAGCATGCCGAGCAACGGCTGGGCTGCGGCGTGCATGGCACCTCGGCCGACGGCCAGTACTCGCTGGAGCCGGTGTTCTGCCTTGGGCTGTGCGCCTCGTCGCCGTCCATTGCAATCAACGACGAAGTGCATGCGCGCATCACGCCGGCGCTGTTCGACGAAATCGTCGGGGAAGCGCGGCAAGCCTCATGACCACCACCATTTATGTTCCCCGCGACTCCGCCGCACTGGCAGTGGGCGCCGACCGGGTGGCCCGGCAGATTGCAGCCGAAGCCCTTGCGCGCAACCTGCCGGTGCGCATTGTGCGCAACGGCTCGCGCGGCCTCTTCTGGCTGGAAACGCTGGTTGAAGTGCAAACACCGCAAGGCCGCGTGGCCTATGGCCCGGTCACGCGCGCCGACGTGGCCGGCCTGTTCGACGCCGGCTTTCTGGGCGGCGGCGCGCATGCGCTGAACCTGGGCCTGACGGAAGAGATTGCCTACCTGAAGAAGCAGGAGCGCCTGACCTTTGCGCGCATGGGCGTGACCGATCCCGTGTCGGTGGCCGATTACGAGGCGCACGAAGGCTTTGCGGGGCTGCGCCGTGCGCTTGCAATGGCGCCGGCGGATATCGTGCAGCAAGTGCTCGACTCCGGATTGCGCGGCCGCGGCGGTGCCGCCTTTCCGGCCGGCATCAAGTGGAAGACGGTGCTGGCCGCGCAGGCGCGCCAGAAATACATCGTCTGCAATGCGGATGAGGGCGACTCGGGCACCTTCTCGGACCGCATGACGATGGAAGGCGATCCGCTCATGCTGGTCGAGGGCATGGCCATTGCGGGCCTTGCCACGGGCGCGACCGAGGGCTACATCTACGTGCGGTCGGAATACCCGCATGCCATTGCCACGCTGAACGAGGCCATCGGCAATGCGGAGCAGGCGGGTTTTCTGGGCGACGACATCCTGGGCTCGGGCCGCAGCTTTCGCTTGATTGTGCGCAAGGCCGCGGGTGCCTATGTGTGCGGCGAAGAAACCGCGCTGCTCGAAAGCCTCGAGGGCCGCCGCGGCATCGTGCGCGCCAAGCCGCCGCTGCCGGCGCTGCAGGGGCTGTTCGGCCAGCCCACGGTGATCAACAACGTGATCACGCTGGCGTCGGTTCCCCTCATCCTGGCGCGCGGCGCCGACTTCTACAAGCACTACGGCGTGGGACGCTCGCGCGGCACGCTGCCGTTTCAGCTGGCCGGAAACATCCGGCACGGGGGCCTCGTCGAAAAGGCGTTCGGCCTTACGCTGCGCGAACTGCTCTACGACTTTGGCGGCGGCAGCGCGAGCGGCCGGCCGATCAAGGCGGTGCAGGTGGGCGGCCCGCTGGGCGCCTATGTGCCCGAATCGCAATGGGACCTGCCGCTCGACTACGAGGCTTATGCCGCCGTGGGCGCGGTGGTGGGCCATGGCGGCATCGTGGTGCACGACGACACGGCCGACATGTCGCAGCTGGCCCGCTACGCCATGGAGTTCTGCGCGATCGAGTCGTGCGGCAAGTGCACGCCCTGCCGCATCGGCTCCACGCGCGGCGTGGAAGTGATCGACAAAATCACCAGCAACCAGAACCGGCCGCAGCAGGTCATTTTGCTGCGCGACCTGTGCGACACCATGCTGCACGGCTCGCTCTGCGCCATGGGCGGCATGACGCCCTACCCCGTGCTGTCGGCCATCAATCACTACCCCGAGGACTTCGGCATCGAAGCCCCCGACCGCGCTGCGGCCTGACCGACGAGACGAACAGGAGACACATCCCATGCTGAACCCATCGCAAGACATCGACTACGGCACGCCCAAGCGCGAGTCCACCGAAGAAGTCACGCTCGAAATCGACGGCATGCCGGTGACGGTGGCCAAGGGCACCTCGCTGATGCGCGCCGCGGTGGATGCTGGCGTGCAGGTGCCCAAACTGTGCGCCACCGACAGCCTGGAGCCCTTCGGCTCTTGCCGGCTGTGCCTGGTGGAGATCGACGGGCGCAAGGGCTACCCGGCGTCTTGCACCACGCCGGCAGAGGCCGGCATGAAGGTGCGCACGCAAAGCCCCAGGCTGCAGGAGCTGCGCAAGGGCGTGATGGAGCTGTACATCTCCGACCATCCGCTCGACTGCCTCACCTGCGCCGCCAACGGCGACTGCGAACTGCAGGACATGGCCGGCGTGACCGGGCTGCGCAACGTGCGCTACGGGTATGACGGCGCCAACCACCTGAAGAGCGCCAAGGACGAATCCAACCCGTATTTCACCTACGACCCGTCCAAGTGCATTGTGTGCAACCGGTGCGTGCGTGCCTGCGAAGAAACGCAGGGCACCTTTGCGCTCACCATCAGCGGCCGCGGCTTCGAGTCGCGCGTGTCGCCGGGACAGGACGAGCCTTTCATGGAATCCGAATGCGTGAGCTGCGGCGCCTGCGTGCAGGCCTGCCCCACGGCCACGCTGCAAGAAAAATCGGTCATCTGGCTGGGCCAGGCCGAGCACAGCGCCATTACCACCTGCGCCTACTGCGGCGTGGGCTGCGGCTTCAAGGCCGAGATGAAGGGCAATGAAGTGGTGCGCATGGTGCCGTGGAAGGACGGCAAGGCCAACGAAGGCCACTCCTGCGTGAAGGGCCGCTTTGCCTGGGGCTACGCGACCCACAAGGACCGGGTGCTCAAGCCCATGATCCGCAGCAAGATCACCGACCCGTGGCAAGAGGTGAGCTGGGAAGAAGCCGTCAATTACGCCGCGAGCGAGTTCCGCCGCATCCAGGCCAAGTACGGCACCGATTCCATCGGCGGGCTCGTGTCGTCGCGCTGCACCAACGAGGAAGGCTACCTGGTGCAGAAGCTGGTGCGCGCGGCCTTCGGCAACAACAACGTCGACACCTGCGCGCGCGTGTGCCATTCGCCCACGGGCTACGGGCTGAAGCAGACCATGGGCGAATCGGCCGGCACGCAGACCTTCAAGTCGGTGGAAAAGTCGGACGTGATCATGGTGATTGGCGCCAACCCGTCGGACGGCCACCCGGTGTTCGCATCGCGCATGAAGAAGCGCCTGCGCGCCGGTGCGCGGCTGATCGTGGTCGATCCGCGCACCATCGACCTGGTGAGGTCGCCGCACGTCAAGGCCGACTATCACCTCAAGCTCAAGCCCGGCACCAACGTGGCGGTCATCAGCGCCATGGCGCACGTGATCGTGACCGAAGGCCTGGTCGACGAGGCCTTCGTGGCCGAGCGCTGCGAGCCCAAGTCGTTCAACGAATGGCGCGAATTTGTCGCGCGCCCGGCCAACTCGCCCGAGGCCATGGAAGAAGTAACCGGCGTGCCGGCCGCCGACCTGCGCGCCGCGGCACGGCTGTTTGCCCAAGGCCACGACGGCAAGCGCAATGCCGCCATCTACTACGGGCTGGGCGTGACCGAGCACAGCCAGGGCTCGACCATGGTGATGGGCATTGCCAACCTGGCCATGGCCACGGGCAACGTGGGCCGCGAGGGCGTGGGGGTGAACCCGCTGCGCGGCCAGAACAACGTGCAGGGCTCGTGCGACATGGGCTCTTTCCCGCACGAACTGCCGGGCTACCGCCATGTGTCGGACAGCACCGCGCGCGGCAGCTTCGAATCGGCCTGGGGCGTGGAGCTGCGGCCCGAGCCGGGCCTGCGCATTCCCAACATGTTCGATGCCGCGATCACCGGCAGCTTCAAGGGCCTGTACTGCGAAGGCGAAGACGTGGTGCAGTCGGACCCGAACACCCAGCACGTGGCCGAGGCCATGATGGCGATGGAATGCATCGTGGTGCAGGACCTTTTCCTGAACGAAACGGCCAAGTACGCGCACGTGTTCTTGCCAGGCGCATCGTTCCTGGAAAAAGACGGCACCTTCACCAACGCTGAGCGGCGCATCTCGCGCGTCACCAAGGTCATGCCGCCGAAGGCGGGCTATGCCGACTGGGAGGTGACGCAGCTGCTCTCCAACGCGCTGGGCTACCCCATGAACTATTCGAGCGCCGAAGAAATCATGAACGAGATCGCCGCGCTCACGCCGACCTTCACGGGCGTGAGCTACGCCAAGCTGGCAAAGCTGGGCAGCGTGCAGTGGCCGTGCAACGAGGCCGCACCCGAAGGCACGCCGACCATGCACATCGACCAATTCGTGCGCGGCAAGGGCAAGTTCATCATCACGCAGTACGTGCCCACCGACGAGAAGGTCACGCGCATGTACCCGCTGATATTGACCACCGGGCGCATCCTCTCGCAGTACAACGTGGGCGCGCAGACCCGCCGCACCGAAAACAACCAGTGGCACAGCGAAGACCGGCTCGAGATCCATCCGGCCGACGCGGAGGACCGCGGCATTGCCGAGGGCGACTGGGTCGGCATCCGGAGCCGGGCCGGCGAAACCGTGCTGCGGGCCACCATCACGGAGCGCGTGCAGCCGGGCGTGGTGTACACCACCTTCCACTTCCCGGAATCGGGGGCCAACGTGATCACCACCGACAACTCCGACTGGGCCACCAATTGCCCCGAATTCAAGGTGACCGCGGTGCAGGTGATGCCGGTGATGCAGCCTTCGGAGTGGCAGCAGGAGTACAGCCGCTTCAACGCGCTGCAGGAAGAACTGCTGAACAAGCGGCTCGGCGAAGCGGCTGAAACAGCGGTGGCCAAATGAACCTGGCCGACATACCGCTGCGGCCCGGAGGCGCCGAGTTGCTGCCGGTGCGCGGCGTGCGTGCACGGCAGGCTTTCGACAACCGCGACTGGGTGGCCGTGGAGATACCGGTTGCGCTGGAGTTCAACGGCATTGCGCACGCCGTGATGCTTGCAACACCCACCGACCTGGCCGACTTTGCGCTGGGCTTCGCGCTCAGCGAGGGCATCTTGCTGGCGCGCGGCGAGCTCTACGGCATCGAGGAAGAGTACGGGCCCGAGGGCATTACCCTGAAGCTCGAAGTTGCAAGCGCGGCCTTCGCGCGGCTGAAGGAGCGTCGCCGCTCGATGGCCGGCCGCACGGGCTGCGGGTTGTGCGGCACCGAAAGCCTCGCGCATGTCTCGCGCGCACTGCCGGCTTTGCCGCCGGGCCCCTCGCTCTCGAAGAGCGCTGTGGCCCGCGGCATGCGGGAGCTTGCGTCGCTGCAGGTGCTGCAGAAGGTGACGGGCGCGGTGCACGCGGCGGCCTGGTGCACGGCAGAAGGCGAGGCCCTGCTGGTGCGCGAAGACGTTGGCCGGCACAACGCGCTCGACAAGCTGGTGGGTGCGCTTGCCAAGAGCACGCTGGCCGCTTCCACCGGCTTCATCGCCGTGACCAGCCGCGCGAGTTTCGAGATGGTGCAAAAGACTGTTGCGGCCGGGGTGCCGCTGCTGGCCGCGGTGTCGGCCTCAACCTCGATGGCCACGGCCGTCGCGCAAGAAACAGGACTGACGCTGGCCGGCTTCGTGCGCGGCGACGACCTCGTCATCTACACCCACCCGGGGCGGCTGAACGGCCAGCCCGCAACTGCCTGAGGTTTTCAGCAATGCATGTAGACCAGCTGATTCGCATGGTGAACCAGATGGGCAGCTTCTTCGAAGCCATGCCCGACCGCGGCGAAGCCCTGCAGGACTTGGCGCTGCACCTCAAGCGCTTCTGGGAGCCGCGCATGCGCAGGGAGCTGCTCGCGCACCTGGATGCGGATGGAAGCGGGTCGTTGAACCCGGTGTCGGCCGAGGCGATTCGCGTTCACCGGGCGCTGCTCGAATAGCACTGCGGGGCCCCGCCCCTGCCATCAATCGATGCTGATATTCGCGGCCTTGGCCACCTCGGCCCATTTCACGCGGTTGTCGTGCACGGTCTTCTTGAACTGCGCTGGCGTTTCGATGCGCACGGTATTGCCCTGGCTTTCGAAGCGCTCGCGGATGTCGGGCTGCTCCAGCACCGCCTTCACCGCGGCGTTGAGCTTGTTGACGATCTGCGCATCGGTGCCCTTGGGCGCGAAGATGCCGAACCAGATCGAGCTGTCGAAACCCTTGGTTCCGGGGAGACCGCTCGAGGCGATGGTGGGCACCTCCTTGACGGCCGCCACCGGGTTGGCCGTGGTCACGCCCAGGAGGCGCACCTTGCCCGCTTTGTAGTGCGGCAGCACCGTCTGCACCTGGTTCATGATGCAGCAGGTTTCGCCGCGCACCACCGAGGTGATGGCCTCGGGCCCGCCCTTGTAGGGCACGTGCACCATGCTCAGGCCAAGGCGCGAATTGAATTCGGCAAAGGCCATGTGCGTGCCGGCGCCGTTGCCTGTAGACGCATAGTTGTACTTGCCGGGGTTGGCCTTGACGAGATCGACGAACTCCTTCAATGTCTTTGCGTTGATCACCTCGGGGTTGATGGTGAGCACGTTCGAAACATCGAGCACCGGCGCCACGGGCACGAAGTCTGCCTCCACGTCGAACGGCAGCTTCTTGTAGAGCGCGGCGTTGCTGCCGTGCGTGGCGGCGGTGCCAAAGGAGAGCGTGTAGCCGTCGGGCTTGGCATGGGCCACGTATTCGCTGGCAATGTTGCCGGCCGCGCCCGACTTGTAGTCGATGATCACGGGCTTGCCGAGTTGCTTTGCAAGCGGCTCCTGGATGGCGCGGGCCACCACGTCCACGCCGGAGCCGGCCGGAAAGCCCATGATCAGCGTAACGGGCTGCTGGGGCCAATCGGCCTGGGCAAAGGCGGCGGACGACGCGGCCACGCACAGGGCGGCGCCGGCCAGCAGCAGGCCGGGCCGGAAGGAACGTGAAAAGGGAGAATGAGTCATGACTGTCTTTCCTCGATGCGGGCGGTGCAGCCCGGGATTGTGGCGCGCGGTTCATGCCCGATCCGGTATGAGCTTATGCGGGGCACGCCCGCATCGCGCTACCTCTCCATAATCGCCGCATGGTCCGCCCCACCCAACAACTCCACCCCGCACGCGAGCCGGTGCCCGTGCGCGCGGCAGCCACCGTGCTGCTGCTGCGCGATTCCGAAGCCGGCATCGAAGTGCTGATGACGCGCCGCTCGGACAGAGCAAGCTTCGCGCCAGGCGCCTATGTGTTTCCCGGCGGCCAAATCGATACGGCCGACGAAGCTGCCCAGCGCATTGCCACGCACCGCCCGACGCAGAGCGGACTTCAACTCACGCAAGCCATCGCGGCCATTCGCGAAGGCTTCGAAGAACTGGGCGTGCTGCTTGCGCGCCATGCCGACGGCCGGCCGGTGAGTGCGGAAGACATCGCCTCGATGGACCGCAGCACCACGTCGCCCGTTTCCTTTGTGGCGCAGTGCGAGCAACGCGGGCTGTTGCTTGCCTCCGACCAGGTGTTCACCCTTGCGCACTGGATCACCGACCGCGACTTGCCCAAGCGCTTCGACGTGCCCTTTCTGGTGGCGCGCATGCCCGAAGGCCAGACGCCCACGGCCGACGAAAGCGAGCAGTTCGAGCCCTGCTGGGTGCGGCCGGCCGATGCGCTGGCACGCCACGCGGCGGGCAGCTTCTTCATGATCTTTCCGACGGTGCGCACGCTGCAGCGGCTGGCAGCCTATGCCAAGGTCGATGCGGTGCTGCAAGCCTGCGCCGGCGAAAAACCGCTGTGGACCAGCTGCCCGCGCGCCGGGCTGCTCGGCGGACAGGATGCGCGCTACATGGAAGGCGAATCGCCCTACGGCGAGCTTGCGCTGGTGTGCCCCGACGGCCAATTGCTGCACACGCTCGACTGGCAGAGCGAGCACGCGGTGCCGCTGCTCAAGAACGTGCAGCGCCTGACCGCACCCAATTCAGGCGCGATGACCGGCCCGGGCACCAACAGCTACATCGTGGGCGATGCGGCCACGGGCTACCTGGTGATCGACCCCGGGCCGAACGATGCCGCGCACATCGGCCGGCTCTGGCGCGCCACGCGGGGCGACATCCGCATGATCGTCTGCACGCATTCGCATGCCGACCATTCGCCCGGCGCGGCGCCGCTGCAGGCGCTGTGCAAAAAGGCAAAGCCGCCGATCCTCGGGCTTTCTTCTGCGCCCACGGCGCGTTCGTCTGCACGCTTTGCCGCCGAGCGCGAACTGCTCGACGGCGAGCGCCTGGTGCTCTCGGGCACCGACGCCGAAGGCCAAAAAATCACCCACACGCTGCGCGCCATTCACACGCCCGGTCATGCCGCCAATCACGTGTGCCTGGTGCTGGAGGAAGACGGCCTGCTGTTCTCCGGCGACCACATCCTGAACGGAAGCACCACGGTGGTCGACCCGCCCGACGGCGACATGAACGCGTACCTCGAATCGCTGGACAAGCTGGACGCGGCATGCAAAGCGAGCGGCATCGACTTCATCCTGCCGGCGCACGGCTACGTCATCGGCAGCGCGCGCGCCGCCATCGCCCAACTGAAAGCGCATCGCCTCAAGCGCGAAGCCAAGATTGCATCCGCCATGAAGAAACTCCCCCAAGGCACGCCTGAAGACTGGCTGCCGCTTGCCTACGACGACGTGCCCGAGCGCATGTGGCCCGTGGCGGCCCGCTCGCTGGCCGCCCACGTGGCCCGCATCCGGCAACTGGCTTCCGCCCAATGACCGGCGCCAGCGAAGAAGGCATTCGCCTTGCCAAGCGCGTGGCCGCCATCGCCGGCTGCTCGCGCCGCGAGGCCGAGTTGCTCATCGAAAACGGCGCGGTGCGGGTTGACGGCGTGCCGGCGCTGCTGCCGCAGTCGCGCGTGCAAGACCACCAGAAGGTCGAGATCGAGGCCGGCGCCAAGCCTGAACCGGTACTGCCCGTCACCCTGCTGCTGCACAAGCCGGCCGGCATGCCGACCGAAAACGCGCACCGGCTGCTGGTGGCCGCCAACCATCACGAGCCCGAGCGCGCGGGCATGCGCTTTCTGCCGGCCCACGCCAAGGGCCAGAACTGCATGACGCCTCTGGAAACCGGCGCCAGCGGACTCGTCGTGTACACGCAGGATTGGCGCATCGAGCGCAAGCTGCATGAAGACGCGGGCGTGATCGAACACGAGGTCATGGTCGACGTGGCGGGCCCGGTCACCCCTGAGCAGTTGGTGCGCTTCGAGCGCTCGCCCGCGCGGGTGAGCATCGGCCGGCAGAGCGACGAGCAGACCGGCCTGCGCTTTGCGCTCAAGGGCGCGCGGCCCGGGCAAATCGCGCATCTGTGCGACAACGCGGGCCTGCGCATTCTTGCGATGCGGCGCATCCGCATCGGCCGCGTGCCGCTGTCGGGGCTGCAGCCCGGGCAGTGGCGTTATCTTTCGCCGCACGAACGCTTCTGACACGACAACGACAACAACAAGAAAGAAGCTGTCGAGGGACAAGAACAGATACAGGGACAGATACAGGGACAGGAGAAAAAATGAAGTTCGGAATCAAGACCGCCGCACTTGCCTGCACAGCGCCTCTTGCGCTGGCGGGCTGCAGTTATCTCGCGCCATTGCTGCCCAACCAGGCGCCGCCTGCGCCACCGGCGCCGCCACCGGTCGTTTCTCCCAGCGGACTGGCGCCCATCACCGAAGAGCAGGTGGAGCGCATCCGCGAGGCGATCGTCGCCAAGCCGCCGACGCCGGCCGTGGCCAAGATCGTGCGAAGCGCGGCGCCGACCATCGAATCTTTCGTGCGGACCGAAGGCTGCATCACCGCCCGCAACGGCGCCGTGCTCAACCCCTTTGCGGCGCCGGGGCGGCTTTTCGATGCAACGGGCTTTCAGGGCGGCCCCATGGCGGAAATGCAGTACCACGACAGGACAGCCTGCGTCACCGTCAAGCGCATCCAGAACTGGAAGATGGTGTCGCCCAAGCTGCTGCGCTTCGACGTGGTGTACGTGGGAGACGACGGCGAAGAGCGCTCCGTCAGGCGGCACGAGCTGATGCGTCAGCCCAAGGGCGGATGGCTGTTTACGCGCTGAGCGTGCGCTCCGCGGCAGCTGCGCAATGGCTCGCTGCCCCGGGGCAAGAAAAAGTGTGAAGCCCGCCGATAAGCCGGATTCTGTGCGTTGGGGTTGCCCCCAACGTGACCGCCATTACTCTGGGCCGTTTGTCGCCAAACGGCTCGATGCCACCTACCCGCCAGCTCAGCGGAACCACCTCGATACTGGCCTACTTGGTGTTGCTGCGCGCAGAGATTGCCCGTTTCACCCGAACTTAATCGGCTCGTCTCTGTTGCTCTGATCCTCACCTCACGGTGGAGAGTCGTTAACTCCTGCGCTGTCCTGTGCAGTCCGGACGTTCCTCCAGTGCGGTCTTTCGACGCGGCGCCTTGCGGCGTCGCCCCTTTCGGGCTTGCACCAGCGGCGGTCTGGCGTGCTTCACGAAGGGAATTATCGCCTGATCCCCTCGCATCCGCCGACGGCCCGTTTCACAATGGCGCTTCGATTGACCTGCCCTGCCCCATAAAGCCCAAGGAGATCCAATGAAGGCCCAGAACATCCTCCAGACCATCGGCAACACGCCGCACATCCGCATCAACCGCCTGTTCGGCAATGCGAAGCAGCAGGTGTGGATCAAGTCCGAGCGCGCCAACCCGGGCGGCTCCATCAAGGACCGCATTGCGCTGTCGATGGTGGAAGACGCCGAGAAATCGGGCGCGCTCAAGCCCGGCGGCACCATCGTGGAGCCCACCTCGGGCAACACCGGCATCGGGCTGGCCATGGTTGCGGCCGTCAAGGGCTACAAGCTCATCCTGGTAATGCCCGACAGCATGTCGATGGAGCGCCGCCGCCTGATGCTGGCCTACGGCGCCACCTTCGACCTGACGCCGCGCGCCGGCGGCATGAAGGCCTCCATTGCCCGCGCCGAGGAAATCGTGGCCGGCACGCCGGGCGCGTGGATGCCGCAGCAGTTCAACAACCCCGCCAACGTCGACGTGCACGTGCGCACCACGGCCGAAGAAATTGCGGCCGACTTCCCGGACGGCATCGACGTGCTGATCACCGGCGTAGGCACCGGCGGCCACATCACCGGGGTGGCGAGGACTCTCAAGAAGAAGTGGCCCAAGCTGCAGGTGTTTGCCGTTGAGCCGGTGGCCTCGCCGGTCATTTCGGGCGGCCAGCCTTCGCCGCACCCGATCCAGGGCATTGGCGCGGGCTTCATTCCAAAGAACCTGGACACCTCGCTGCTCGACGGCGTGCTGCAGGTCGACGCCGAGCCGGCCCGCGAAATGGCCCGCCGCTGCGCGGTGGAAGAAGGCATGTTGGTGGGCATTTCATCCGGCGCCACGCTCGCAGCCATTGCGCAGAAGTTGCCCACGCTGGCGCCCGATGCCGTGGTGCTGGGCTTCAACTACGACACCGGCGAGCGCTACCTCTCGGTCGAAGGCTTCCTGCCAGCCTGAGCAGCTATCTCTTTCATAGCGCCCCGGGCGCGTAAAATCTGCGGCCTGCTTGATAACCACAAGCCACACCGACATGCTGAGAATTTCTGAAATCAAACTGCCGCTCGACCACGACGACGCGGCGCTCCCCCAGGCCATTGCCACCGCCCTCGACACGCCGGTTTCCAGCGTGCGCGAGTTCAAGGTGTTCAAGCGCAGCTTCGACGCGCGCAAGCCGCAGCTGCTGCAGGTCTACATCGTCGACGTGCAGCTGGCCGACGACAAGCTCGAGGCCGCACTGCTCGCAAAGCATGCCGGCCATCCGCACGTCCAGCCTGCGCCCGACATGCGCTACACGCCTCCGGCGCATGCGCCCGAGGGTGCGCCCCGGCCAGTGGTAATCGGCTTTGGCCCCTGCGGCATCTTTGCGGCGCTGATGCTCGCGAAGATGGGCTTCAAGCCCATCGTGCTCGAACGCGGCAAGACGGTGCGCCAGCGCACCCGCGACACCTGGGGCCTGTGGCGCAAGAGCGTGCTCAACCCGGAGTCGAACGTGCAGTTCGGCGAAGGCGGCGCCGGCACTTTTTCGGACGGCAAGCTCTACAGCCAGATCAAGGACCCGCGCTTCCTCGGCCGCAAGGTGATGGAAGAGTTCGTGAAGGCCGGCGCGCCGCCCGAAATTCTTTACGTCGCGCATCCGCACATCGGCACCTTCAAGCTGGTGAAGGTGGTGGAGAACATCCGCGAGCAGATCGTGGCGCTGGGCGGCGAAATCCGCTTCGAGCAGCGCGTGACCGACGTGCACATCGAAGACGGCCAGCTTAGAGGCCTTACGGTGGTCGACCAGGCCACCGGCACCAGCAGCGAGCTGCGCGCCGACCACGTGGTGATGGCGCTCGGCCACAGCTCGCGCGACACCTTTGCCATGCTGCACCAGCGCGGCGTGCACATCGAGGCCAAGCCGTTTTCCATCGGCTTTCGGGTCGAGCACCCGCAGGGCCTTATCGACCGTGCGCGCTGGGGCCGGCATGCGGGCCATCCGCTGCTTGGCGCGGCCGACTACAAGCTGGTGCACCACGCAAGCAACGGCCGCTCGGTCTACAGCTTTTGCATGTGCCCCGGCGGCACCGTGGTGGCAGCCACCAGCGAGCCGGGCCGCGTGGTCACCAACGGCATGAGCCAGTATTCGCGCAACGAGCGCAACGCCAACGCGGGCATCGTGGTGGGCATCGACCCGCGCGACTTTCCGGGCTGGACGGCAGAGACCGCGGGCGACGCACTCGCCGGCATTGCGTTGCAGCGCGAGCTCGAATCGAACGCCTTCGTGCTTGGCGGCGGCGACTATCGCGCGCCCGGCCAGCTGGTGGGCGACTTCATCGCGGGCAAGCCTTCGACCGCACTCGGCAGCGTGCTGCCGTCGTACAAGCCCGGCGTTACGCCCACCGACCTGCACCAAGCACTGCCGGCCTACGCCATCGAGGCGATGCGCGAGGCCTTTCCCGCCTTCGGCCGCAAGATCAAGGGCTTCGACCTGCACGATGCGGTGCTGACCGGTGTGGAAACGCGCACTTCGTCGCCCATTCGCATCACGCGCGGCGACGACTTTCAAAGCCTCAACGTGCGCGGCCTGTACCCGGCCGGCGAAGGCGCAAGCTACGCGGGCGGCATTCTCTCGGCCGGCGTGGACGGCATCAAGGTGGCCGAGGCGGTGGCACGCAGCGTCACCGGAACGTAAGGAGCCACGCCCATGTCCAGCAGCAACAACAACAGCGAAGACGGCTTCCACTTCTACGAGCCCGCCAAGGGCCATGGCCTGCCGCACGATCCATTCAATGCGATGGTCGGTCCACGGCCGATTGGATGGATCTCGTCGCAGGACGAGAACGGCGCGCTCAACCTCGCGCCATACAGCTTTTTCAACGCCTTCAACTACACGCCGCCGATCGTCGGCTTTGCGAGCATTGGCGCCAAGGACAGCCTGCACAACATCCGCCAGACGCGCGAGTTTGGCTGGAACCTGGCCACCCGGCCGCTGGCCGAGCAAATGAACCAGTCGTGCGCGGCCGTGCCGCCCGAGGTGAACGAGTTCGAGCTTGCCGGCCTCACCCCCGCGGCTTCGCGCAACATTGCGGTGCCGCGCGTGGCCGAAAGCCCGGTGTCCTTCGAATGCCGGCTCACGCAGCTGCTGCAGCTCGAAGGCGTGGATGGCGAGCCGGTGCCCACGTGGCTCATCCTCGGCGAAGTGGTGGGCGTGCACATTGCACGGCACCTGCTGAAGAACGGCATTTACGACACGGCTGCCGCGCGCCCCATCTTGCGTGGCGGCGGCCCGGCCGACTATTTCGAGATCAGCCCCGACAATCTCTTCAAGATGTTCCGACCGCGCTGAGCGCGAGGGAACATTGCTTTTTTTCTGCCTGCTGCCAACCTGACAAAAACCGACCGATGACCGACACCGCCACGCCTCAAGAAATCCAGGAAGTCCAGCAAACGGAAGCCGAGGGCGCTGCCCAGCAGCCCCGCGCCGAGGGTGCCCGCCCGCCCCGGCAGCCGCGCCAGCCACGGCAGCAGCAACAGCAAAAACAAAAGGCCGGCAAGCAAGCCGCGCCGCAGCAGCAACAGCAACAGCCGCAGCGCGCACGCAAGGTGCACCCTGCGCTCGAGAAGCTGTTCGAGCTTTATCCCGGCATGTTTGGCGCGCGCTTCCTGCCGCTCAAGCTCGGCGTGTTCCAGGACCTGCTCGAAAAGCACCCCGACGATTTCAAGAAGGACGAGCTGAAGGTTGCGCTCGGCCTGCATGCACGCTCCACGCGCTACCTCGAGGCAGTGGCGGCGGGCCTTGCGCGGCACGACCTCGACGGCAACGTGGTGGAACCCGTGGCACCCGAGCACGTGCACCACGCCATCCTCGAACTCCACCGCCGCCGTGCGCAGCGCAACCCCGGCGAGGACCTGCGTCCGCAGCTGGTGGCACGCATTGCCCGCGCGGTGGAAGCCTCGGGCCTCGACCGCGAAGCCTACGCGGTGCTGGTGCGCTCGCGCGACGAAGAAACCAATGCCGTGCTCGACGAGGCGCTGGCCGAACTGGGCCGGCAAGCCGCCAAGCGCGAGGCGCTGCTGCGCGCCTTCGAGGCGAGCGGGCGCGACAGCGAGCAGGCCTTTGCCGAGATGTACGGCATGGACGCCGAAGAAGTGACGCGCACGCTGCAACGGGCGCGTGACGACAACAAGCGGGCACTGGCTGCGGCCGAGACCGCCGCGCCTGCCGCCGCAGCGGCACCGGCCACTACCGGGTCCGACCAACCCGCCGCCACCGGCAATTGAACGCCCGAAGCGCTCGGAAGGCCGCAACTGTGCAGGCTGACCGGGTCGCGGCGAAATTTTTCGCTAGAAATCGGCGCTCTGGAAACGTTTTTATACATTTCCAGTTACATTTCTCCGGCCCATTTCGGGCGGAGGAGAAGTTAATTTGAAAAGAGTCATCAGGCTGCTTCTCGCAGCCGTGGCTGTTTCCGTGTTCGCGAGCGGCTGCGCCGTCAACCGCGCAACAGCCACCGTCGACCCCTCGGCGAATCTCGACAAGCTGCGCGTGGTGCAGATCAGGAAGCTTGAGGGTGAAGACGGCACGATCCAGAAACTGATCGCCAGCAATCTGCGAAAACGCGGGTATGAGGTGTCGGAAGACGCCAAGCCGCCCGAGAAGGTCGATGCAGTCGTGACGTACGTCGACAAGTGGATGTGGGACATCACGATGTACCTGATCGAGCTAACCGTCACGGTCCGCGAGCCGAAATCCGACTTTCCGTTGGCCACCGGCAATTCGCTCCACTCCTCCCTCACACGCCTCTCGCCGACCGAAATGGTCGACGAGGTGGTCGGCAACATCTTCAAAGAATCGGAAAAATCCAAATGATCAGCACCACCACCCTTCGCCGCGCAGGCGCCCTGGCCGTTCTTTCCATCGTCGTCGTGCTCGCGGGCTGCGCTTCGTCGGCCAACCGCGAGGCCATGACGCCCACCAGCATCGCCTCGAGCAAGAAGCTGCCGTACTCGCTGTCGGTGAAAACCGGTGGCGGCAATGAAACGAACCCGCTGTGGAGCTCGGATATCTCCAACGAGGACCTGGCTGCCGCCATCGAGAAGACGGTGACGCAATCGGCCCTGTTCAAGGAAGTCGTCAAGGGCAAGAGCGGCGACTACGAGCTCTCGGTTTCGATCGTCAAGTTGACCAAGCCCACGTTCGGCGCCGCGTTCACAGTCGACATGGAGGCGGGCTGGTCGCTCATCAAGACCTCTGACAAGTCGGTGGCGATGCGCCAGGTCATCAAGTCGACCTACACGGGTGGCGCGTTCGATTCGCTCGTCGGCACGACCCGCCTGCGCATGTCTGTGGAAGGTGCCGCGCGCAACAACATCAAGCAGGGCCTGGAAGCCATCGCGGCACTCAATCTCTGATCGGACGGCAGACCGTTCGGTGAATGAAAAAAGGGGCTGGTGATTCACCAGCCCCTTTTTCTTGTGCCTCTGCGCAGTGATCAGCGTGCGTTCTGCAGCGCTGCAATGCGCTCTTCGATCGGCGGGTGCGTTGCAAACAGCTTGCCGATGCTGCCCGTGATGCCCATGGCTTCGACCGCCTTGGGCAGTTCGCCGGCCGGCAGGCCGCCCAGGCGGGCGAGCGCGTTCATCATCGGCTGGCGGTTGCCCATCAGCGCGGCCGCGCCGGCGTCGGCGCGGAATTCGCGCTGGCGCGAGAACCAGGCCACCACGATGGCCGCCGCAAAGCCCAGCACGATGTCCAGCACGATGGTGCTCACGTAGTAGCCGATGCCGGGGCCGGAAGAACGGTCGTCGCCGCGGCGCAAAAAGCTGTCGACCGCGTAGCCGATCACGCGCGAGAGGAACACGACGAAGGTGTTCATCACGCCCTGGATCAGCGTCATGGTCACCATGTCGCCGTTGGCGATGTGCGCCACCTCGTGGCCGATGACGGCCTCGACTTCTTCGCGCGTCATGTTCTGCAGCAGGCCGGTCGATACCGCCACCAGCGACGAGTTCTTGAACGCGCCGGTGGCAAAGGCGTTGGGCTCGCCCTCGAAGATGCCGACCTCGGGCATGCCGATGCCGGCCTTGTCGGCAAACTTGCGCACGGTGCCGACAATCCAGGCCTCGTCGGGCGACTGGGGGTTGTCGATCATGCGGATGCCGGTGGTCCACTTGGCCATGGGCTTGCTGATCAGCAGCGAAATGATCGCGCCGCCAAAGCCCATGATCAGCGCAAAGCCGAGCAGTGCCGTCAGGTTCAGCCCGTTGGCCGTTAGAAAGCGGTTGACGCCGAGCAGGCTGGCAACGATGCCGAGCACCGCAACGACCATCACATTGGTCAAAACGAACAGAAGGATACGTTTCAAGTTGAATTCTCCGTGGGGGAACGCTGCCGCATAGATGAGGACCGGATGGCCCTCTTCAAGCCGTGCGATGTGTGGCCCTCTTCCGTTGTTGTTGTTTGGTTCTGAAGGCGGCCTGCACGGCGGCTCGCGGGTAGAGCGATGATAGGAGCAAAAGTTCTACCGCCCGGGCCGGAAGACCTTCGCGTCGTCGTAGAAATCCGGCGATTCGTTCTCCGGCCACCAGCCCGGCACGCCCAGCACCGGCAGCGGAACGAAGGGCTTCTGCACCAGATAGTCAGGATCGAGGCTGCGCGCAAGCGCCCGGTCGTCGAGCGCCGATTGCCCATCGGCGCCCGGCAAAGGCAGCAGCACATGCGCGGTGAGCGCCTTTCGCGGCGCGGCGAGTTTCTCGAGCAGGGCATGGCCGAACACCAGCAGCCGCGCCTCGGCCCACAGGGCGCGCTGCGTCACGAAAAGGGTGTGCCAGTCGCGTGCGGCCAGCGCTTTCCATAGCGCGACGGGTGCATCGAGCACGGCGCCGTTCTCGTCGAAAAGCGTGAGCGCATCGCGCAGTGGGCCGCGCGTGGACGCGATGCCCCTGCGGGCGATCTCCGCGGACTGCAGTTCATTCAGGCGGCGCTTGGTTTTTGGGTAAGCGAGCCAGACCAGGCCGTTGAAGAAGTCGTGCAGGTTGTCGCGCGTGGGCACGGTGCCGGTCTGGAAGATGTGTGCTTCGTAAGCCTGGCCTGCGGGCAGATCGAACTGAGGCACAAACTCGGGCGAGGCGCCCGGCATCGCGCCCTGCTGAAGCGCGGCCGCCACCGAGGTGGTGTGAAGTGCGGCGTGGGCCGTCGCAGCCTCGCCGATGGCGCGATAAGGCGCAAGCCAGGTCTGCGCCCAGTCGATCGCCGCCAGGTTCAAGGCGCGGGAGCCCCAGTCCAGCGGATGCGGTCGGGGTGCTGCAGCACGGCGAACTCCGCCGGGAGCTTGTCGAACAGCTTGAGCGAACTGCCGTGCTTGCCCAGCAGCCCGGCCGCGCGCAATGCCTGGGCCACGTCGTTGAGCGGCACATCGGCACCGCTTCGCAGTGCGGGCGCCGCCTGCAGGATGAATTCGGCGGCTTCGGAGGGCGGCTGCGCCTGTGCCGGCTTCGCTGCTTTGGCGGTCTTTCGGGCCGGCGTCTTGGCCGC
The DNA here is from genome assembly GCF_037204085.1 of Variovorax sp. CCNWLW235. Taxonomy (NCBI): domain Bacteria; kingdom Pseudomonadati; phylum Pseudomonadota; class Betaproteobacteria; order Burkholderiales; family Comamonadaceae; genus Variovorax; species Variovorax sp. CCNWLW235. The sequence continues at coordinate 36,698 of NZ_JBBCBW010000035.1, forward strand.
GGTCTTGCGGGCCGGCGCGGCTGCGCTTTTCTTCTCGGTCTTGGCGGGAGCCCGCTTGGCGGCCACCTTGGCCGCGGCCTTCTTCGCCGGCGCGGCGCGCGGTGCCACCGGCGCACCATGGTGCCGCAGGTCGGTGAACTCGTCGTAGACCATCACCGTCTCTTCGCCGGTCTTGCCCTGCTGGCCGAGGCCGCACACGCGGCAGCCTTTTTCACGCAGGCGAATCACGAGCGGCGCAAAGTCGGAATCGGAAGACACCAGCACCACCACGTCGGGACGCTCGGCGATCACGAGGTCGATGGCATCCACGGCAAGCGCGATGTCGGTGCTGTTCTTGCCGGCCGAGATATTGACCATCGGCCGCACCGACAGCCGCTTGAAAAGCGCCTGTTGCTTGAGTGCGGTTTCGGCGTTGCAGTAGGCACGGCGCACATGAACCGCGCCGTACTCGGACATGGTCCGCTGCACGGCCTGCTCGATCACGTCGGCCGAGACGTTGTCGGCATCGATCAGCAGCATCACGCGCAGCGGGGGCGTCATGCGAGTCTCCAGGCGATGGTTTCACCCCCGCGCAGCGGCTTGAGCGTGGCGTCGCCGTAGGGCACCGTCTCGGGCACGGTCCAGCTTTCGCGCTTCAGCGTGATGGTGCCGCTGTTGCGCGGCAGGTCGTAGAAGTCGGGCCCGTGGAAGCTCGCAAAGCCCTCGAGCTTGTCGAGCGCGCCCACGCTGTCGAAGGCCTCGGCATAGAGCTCGATGGCGGTGAGCGCGGTGTAGCAGCCGGCGCAGCCCAGCGCATGTTCCTTCAGGTGCGCCGGATGCGGCGCGCTGTCGGTGCCCAGAAAGAAGCGGTCGCTGCCGCTGGTGGCCGCCTCGACCAGCGCCACGCGATGCGTCTCGCGCTTGAGCACGGGCAGGCAGTAGTAGTGCGGGCGAATGCCGCCGGTGAAGATGGCGTTGCGGTTGTACAGCAGGTGGTGCGCGGTGATGGTCGCAGCCGTGAAGCGGCCGGCGTCGCGCACGTAGTGAGCGCCCTCTTTCGTGGTGAGGTGCTCGAACACCACCTTAAGCTCGGGAAAGTCGCGGCGCAGCGGAATCATCACGCGGTCGATGAAGACGGCTTCGCGGTCGAACAGGTCGATGGCCGGGTCGGTCACTTCGCCGTGCACCAGCAGCAACAGGCCGTGCTTCTGCATGGCTTCGAGCGTCTTGTAGGTGTGGCGGATGTCGGTTACGCCGGCATCGCTGTTGGTGGTGGCGCCGGCCGGGTACAGCTTGAGCGCGCGCACGCCAGCCTGGGCAGCCAGCGCAATTTCTTCGGGCGGCAGCTTGTCGGTCAGGTAGAGCGACATCACGGGCTCGAAGGCCGTGCCTTCGGGCACCGCGGCGCGAATGCGGTCGCGGTAGGCCGTGGCCTGCGCCGCGGTGGTCACGGGCGGGCGCAGGTTCGGCATGATCAGCGCGCGGCCGAACTGGCGCGCACTGTGCGGCACCACGGCTTCGAGCGCGGCGCCGTCGCGCACGTGCAGATGCCAGTCGTCCGGGCGGGTGATGGTGAGGGTGTCTGTCATGGGAGGGCAATTGTCGCATCGGCCTCCCGCGGCACGGCGGTTGCTTGACGTCCGGCGCGGAAGGGCCGATGGTTCGGCCCGGTCGTGCCATCCGGCAAATGAAAAGAAGAGGACCCACGATGCTCTCCACGGCGATGCTCTATTTCCGCGAGACCGCGCGCGCCGGCTCGCTGCGCCGGGCGGCCGAACAGCTGGGCGTGGCGCCGAGCGCCATCAGCCGGCAGATCGCCAACCTGGAGGGCGAGCTGCAGACCGCGCTGCTCGACCGCCGCGCCAACCGCACGGTGCTCACGCCGGCCGGGGAGCTGGTGCTGGCGCACGCCGAGCGGGTGCTGCAGGACAGCACGGCCCTGCGTGGCGCGCTGCAGGAACTGGTGGGCCAGCCCTGCGGCGTGGTGCGCATCGGCAGCATCGAGGGCATGGTCGGCCACTTTCTATCGAACAACCTCGCGCGCTTCCAGAAGCGGCATCCGCAGGTCAGGGTGGTGGCCTCGGTGGTCGGCTCACGCGCGGTGCTGGAGGCGCTGCAAGAGGGCCGCATCGACATCGCGCTGGCGTTCAACCTTCCGGAGCGCCACGCGTTCCGCGAGCATGCGCGGCTCGAGCAGCCGCTGTGCGTGGTGGTGGCGCCCACGCATGCACTCGCGCGGCGGCGCAGCGTGTCTTTCCAGGAGCTGGCGGGCCAGCGCGTGGCGCTGCCCGACCGCTCGTTCCAAATCCGCCACCTGGTGGACCGCATTGCCGGCCAGACGCAGGTTGCGCTGGAGCTCGCCATCGAGACCAGCACGCTGGACATGGCCAAGGGCGTGGTGCGCAACAGCGACCTGGCCACCTTCTTGCCGCGCTACGCCGCGCTGCACGAGGTGTCGAACGGCGATCTTTGCGCGGTGCCGCTGCAGGAGCGCGACTTTGCGGCCACGGCAACCAGCCTGCTCACCATGCCCACCCACCGGCTCTCCCCGGCTGCGCGCGCGCTGCTCGAGACCCTGTCGGCCAGCATGCGCCGCTACGGCGGCGGCGCGCCCGCCTGTTCTGATTCCGGCAACAGCGGCGTGCCGGAATCAGCCTTCCCGCCGGAGCCGGCGCTCCCTACATTGAGCGCTGACTTGGAGAGGCTGCATGAAGACTGCGACTGAGGTGGTGGATTTTCCCGAAGGCGGCTACCGCTACGTGAAAGGCGTGTTCCAGTATTCGGCCGGCGTGGCCGCACAGCCGGGGTTCGCAATCGAGCGGGTGCGCTTCCAGAAGGCGGTGCCGCTGGCCGACGGGTTCGACGCCATCGCCAACCATCTGGCCGCCATCGGCCGGCCGCTCGCGGCGCTGTGCGGCTGCGAATTGCGCTCGCCCGCGCCGTTTTCCGAGCGTGGCTTTCATGACTTCAACCGGCTCTACGCCGGCACGCTCGAAAGCTGGGGCATCGTGCGCGGCGAGCGCAACCCGGTTGCCCGCACCAACGTTTGCCCGCGCCTGGGCGCACCCGCCACGCCGGCGTTCCAGGCCTTCTCGTACACGGTGCCGGCCGACGACGCCGCCGGCCCGCCGAGCTTCGTGGTGTCCGGCGGCGGAGAGGCGCCCGACGGCCACGCGAGCTACCGCGACGTGATGGTCCGCCTGGGCGACACCAGCACCGAAGGCATGCGCGACAAGCTGGCCTACGTGATGACCGAGATGGAGCGCCGGCTCGCGGCGCTGGGCTTCGGCTGGAGCGACGCATCGGCCGTGCAGGCCTACACCACGCACGACATCGGCGCCCTGGTGTTCGACGAAATCGTGCAGCGCGGCGCCCTGACGACCGGCCTGACCTGGCACCTCGCGCGCCCACCCATCGTCGACATGGAATACGAGATGGACCTGCGCTGCGCCCGCCGCGAGATGGCGTGGGCCTGGCCCTGAAAACCGCGGCTGGCACACGTCGTGCTTCACCACCGGTTCGACACCTTTTGCCTTTTCATCCCTAGGAGTTCCATGTGAAGCGTGCTGTTCCCGCCTTGATCCTGAACCCCCTGGCCGCCTGCGCGGCGCTCGCCACCCTGGCTTTCGCAACGCCGGCCCTGGCCCAGGAGAAGACGCTGCGCATCGCCATGACTGCGGCCGACATTCCGCGCACCCTGGGCCAGCCCGACCAGGGCTTCGAGGGCAACCGCTTCACCGGCATTCCCATCTACGACTCGCTCACGCAGTGGGACTTGTCGAAGGCCGATGCGCCGAGCGTGCTGATCCCGGCGCTGGCCAGCTCCTGGGCCGTCGACGCCAAGGACAAGACCAAGTGGGTCTTCAAGCTGCGCCCCGGCGTCAAGTTCCATGACGGCTCGGCCTTCAATGCCGACGCCGTGGTGTGGAACGTGCAGAAGGTGCTCGACAAGGACGCCCCGCAGTTCGACCCGAGCCAGGTGGGCGTGACCGCATCGCGCATGCCCACGCTGCGCACCGCGCGCAAGGTCGACGATATGACGGTCGAGCTCACCACCAGCGAGCCCGACGCCTTCCTGCCGATCAACCTGACGAACCTGTTCATGGCCTCGCCCGCACAGTGGCAAAAGAAGTTCGACGCCGCGGCCGGCGCCACCCCCGCCGACAAGTCCAAGACCGCATGGACCGCCTTTGCCGCCGACCCCGCGGGCTCGGGCCCGTTCAAGGTCACGCGCTTCGTGGCCCGCGAGCGGCTGGAGCTGGCCGCCAACAAGACCTACTGGGACGCCAGGCGCGTGCCCAAGATCGACAAGGTCGTGATGCTGCCGATGCCCGAAGCCAATGCGCGCACCGCCGCGCTGCTGGGCGGCCAGGTCGACTGGATCGAAGCGCCCGCGCCAGACGCCATGCCGCAGATCACGCAGCGCGGCTTCAAGATCTATTCCAACGCGCAGCCGCACGTGTGGCCGTGGCAGCTGTCTTTCGCCGAGGGCTCGCCCTGGCTCGACAAGCGCGTGCGCCAGGCCGCCAACCTGTGCATCGACCGCGGCGGCATGAAGCAGCTGCTCGGCGGCATGATGGCCGAGCCCAAGGGCACCGTGCCGCCCGGCCACCCGTGGTGGGGCAACCCCAAGTTCGACATCAAGTACGACGTGAAAGCAGCCCAGGCGCTGATGACGCAGGCCGGCTATTCGGCCGCCAAGCCGATCAAGGTGAAGGTGCAGATCTCCGCCTCGGGCTCGGGCCAGATGCAGCCGCTGCCCATGAACGAATTTGCGCAGCAGTCGCTCAAGCAGTGCTTCTTCGACGTGGAGTTCGACGTGATCGAATGGAACACGCTCTTCACCAACTGGCGCAAGGGCGTGAAGGACCCGTCGGCCAACGGCGCCAACGCCACCAACGTGAGCTTCGCGGCGATGGACCCGTTCTTTGCCATGGTGCGCTTCGTGAGCACCAAGACCTTCCCGCCGGTGTCCAACAACTGGGGCTACTACGGCAACGCCGAGGTCGACAAGCTGGTGGCCGATGCGCGCACCAGCTTCGACGACAAGGCACGCGACGGCGCGCTGGCCAAGCTGCATGCGCACATCGTCGACGACGCGCCGTTCGTCTGGATTGCGCATGACGTCGGCCCGCGCGCAATGTCGGCCAAGGTCAAGAACGTGGTGCAGCCCAAGAGCTGGTTCATCGACATTGCAACCATGACGATGGACTGATGCTGGCCTATCTGCTGCGCCGCGTGGTCTACGCCGTGCCGATCATGATCGGCGTGGCGCTGGTGTGCTTTCTGCTCGTGCACATCGCGCCCGGCGATCCGCTGGTGTCGATTCTTCCGCCGGACGCCTCGGCCGACCTGCAGGCGCAGTTGCGCGAGCTGTACGGCTTCAATCGTTCACTGCCCGAGCAGTTCGCAATGTGGATCTGGCGTGCGCTGCACGGCGACCTGGGCGTTTCGATCGCGAGCAACCGGGCGGTGGCGGGCGAGGTGTTCACCGCCGTGGGCAACACGCTGCGGCTCGCGGTGGTGGCCACGTTCATCGGCTTTGTGCTGGGCTGCCTGTTCGGCTTTGTGGCCGGGTACTTTCGCAACTCGTGGATCGACCGCTTCGCCTCGATGCTGTCGGTGCTGGGCGTGAGCGTGCCGCACTACTGGCTGGGCATGGTGATGGTGATCGTGTTCTCGTCGCAGCTCATGTGGCTGCCGGCCACCGGCGCGGGCCCGGGCGGCTCCAGCGACTGGGCGTGGGACTGGGAGCATGTGCAGTTCCTCATCCTGCCGGCCCTCACCATGTCGGTGATTCCCATGGGCATCATCGCGCGCACGGTGCGCGCGTTGGTGGCCGACATCCTGGATCAGGAGTTCATCGTCGGCCTGCGCGCCAAGGGCCTCACGCACTTCGGCGTGTTCCGCCACATGGTGAAGAACGCGGCGCCCACCGCGCTGGCCGTGATGGGCCTGCAGCTGGGCTATTTGCTCGGCGGCTCGATCCTGATCGAGACCGTGTTCTCCTGGCCCGGCACCGGCTTTCTATTGAACTCGGCCATCTTCCAGCGCGACTTGCCCCTGCTGCAAGGAACCATCCTGGTGCTGGCGCTGTTCTTCGTGTTGCTGAACCTGCTGGTCGACGTGCTGCAAACCATGCTCGACCCGCGGATTGCGCGGGCCTGACCACCATGAGCGCACTTCCCATTCCCTCCCCTGCCGCGGCCGCCGATGTAAAGCCGCTGCCGATGCAGCGCTCGCGCGGCTACTGGACTTCGGCGCTGCTGCGCTTCACGCGCGATCCGGTCGCCATGAGTGCCGCCTTGATGGTGCTGCTGCTCATAGGCCTGGCCGTGTTCGGCCCCTGGCTCGCGCCGGCCGACCCTTACGCCTCGTCGATGCTCAAGCGGCTCAAGCCCATCGGCACCGAGGGCTTGCCGCTGGGCAGCGACGAGCTGGGCCGCGACATGCTGTCGCGCCTGATCGTCGGCGCGCGGCTGTCGCTGTTCATCGGCATCACGCCGGTGATCTGCGCCTTCGTGCTCGGCACCGTGATCGGCATCGTCGCGGGCTACGCTGGCGGCCTGACCAACACGCTGATCATGCGCACCATCGACGTGTTCTACGCGTTTCCGTCGGTGCTGCTGGCGATTGCGCTGTCAGGCACGCTCGGCGCGGGCGTGGTCAACTCGCTGATCTCGCTGACCATCGTGTTCATTCCGCAGATTGCACGCGTGGCCGAAAGCGTGACCACACAGGTGCGAACGCGCGACTACGTGGAGGCGGCGCGCGCCTCGGGCGCCAACCCGTTCACCATCGTGCGGGTGCATGTGCTGGGCAATGTGCTCGGGCCTATCTTCGTGTACGCCACGAGCCTGATCGCGGTGTCGATGATCCTGGCATCGGGCCTGTCGTTCCTGGGCCTGGGCGTAAAGCCACCGGAGCCGGAGTGGGGCCTGATGCTCAACACGCTGCGCACTGCAATCTATGTGCAGCCGTGGGTTGCTGCTTTGCCGGGCGCGATGATCTTCATCACATCGATCTCTTTCAATCTTCTGTCCGATGGGTTGCGGTCGGCGATGGACAACAAGGGATGAAGATGGGTGCTTGTTCTCTTGTTCTTGTTGTTTGTCGCGGGCCGTCTTCAGGGCGCTCACCCGCCGACGGGGTACCTTTCTCCGCGAATGTCCCCCGGCCTGCGGCCTCCTCCTTTATTTCGCTGCGCAAGGCA
>NZ_JBBCBW010000036.1:0-38662 GCF_037204085.1 Variovorax sp. CCNWLW235
CTTGCGCAGCGAAATAAAGGAGGAGGCCGAAGGCCGGGGGACATTCGCGGAGAAAGGTACCCCGTCGGCGGGTGCGCCGCCCTGAACGACAGGCAGCGCAAAAAAAAGGCCCCTCTCGATCGAGGCGCCCTGAAGGAAACTCAGCGCTCAATAGTCAGCGCCACACCCATGCCGCCGCCGATGCACAGCGACGCAATGCCCTTCTTGGCGTTCTGCCGCTGCATTTCGTGCAGCAGCGTCACAAGAATGCGGCAACCCGACGCGCCGATGGGGTGGCCGATGGCAATGGCGCCGCCGTTCACATTCACCTTGTTCACGTCCCAGCCCATTTCCTTGTTCACCGCGCAAGCTTGAGCGGCAAAAGCTTCGTTGATCTCGAGCAGGTCGAGGTCTGCGGCCTTCCAGCCGGCGCGCTGCAGTGCCTTGGTCGACGCGGGCACCGGGCCCATGCCCATGATGGCCGGGTCGAGGCCCGCAGTGGCGTAGCTTGCAATGCGGCCCAGCGGCTTCAAGCCCAGGGCGGCGGCCTTCTTGGCCGTCATCACCATCACGGCGGCGGCGCCGTCGTTCAGGCCCGAGGCATTGCCCGCGGTTACGCCGCCGGCCTTGTCGAACGCGGGGCGCAGGCCCGCCAGGCCCTCGGCGCTGGTCTTGCGGTTGATGAACTCGTCCTTGTCGAAGACGAGCGGGTCGCCCTTCTTCTGCGGAATGCTCACCGGCACGATCTCTTCCTTGAACTTGCCGGCATCTTGCGCGGCCGCGGCCTTGGTCTGGCTGCCCAGGGCGAGCTCATCCTGCGCCGAGCGGTCGATGCCGAACTTCTTGGCCACGTTCTCGGCCGTGATGCCCATGTGGTACTGGTTGTACACGTCCCACAGGCCGTCGACGATCATCGTGTCGACCATTTTCCAGTCGCCCATGCGCTGGCCGTTGCGCGAGTTGGGCAGCACGTGCGGCGCCATGCTCATGTTCTCTTGCCCACCGGCAATCACGATTTCGCTGTCGCCCGTGGCCACGGCCTGCGCTGCGAGCATGACCGCCTTCAGGCCCGAGCCGCACACCGCATTGATGGTGAGCGCCGGGGTTTCCTTGGCGCCGCCGCTCTTTAGCCACGCCTGGCGCGCGGGGTTCTGGCCCGCGCCGGCGGCCAGCACCTGGCCCATGATGGCTTCGCCGACCTGCTCGGCCGTGAGGTTCGCGCGTGCAATCACTTCCTTGATCACGAGGGCGCCCAGCTCCGTGGCCGCAATGCCGGCGAGCGAGCCGCCGAACTTGCCGACCGCCGTGCGTGCAGCCGAAACGATGACGATGTCTTCCATGAGGTTCTCCGTTGAAGTGATTTGATTGAAGCGGGTGCGTGGGATTGTGTGTGCGTCTGCCGGCCGTTACTTTGGGCTATGTCAGGCGCGCGCCTTGACGTAGCGCCCCGGCGCCGGCTCGATGGCTTTGTATGCCTTGCCGTTGCCGTAGGTCTTGGGCGCGGGAACCTGCTTGCCCGCATGGCCCTTGAGCCATTGAGCCCAGTCGGTCCACCAGCTGCCGGGGTGCTCCGTGGCGCCGGCCAGCCATTCGGCCTGCGTCTTCGGAAACTTGCCGTCCTCGCGAATCCAGTGGCTGCGCTTTTTCTTGGCGGGCGGGTTGATCACGCCGGCGATGTGGCCTGAAGCGCCCATGACGAAGCGCTTCTTGCCGGGCAGCAGCTGCGTCGATGAATAAGCCCCGCCAATCGGCACGATGTGATCTTCGCGCGAGCCGTAGATATAGGCCGGGATGTCGATTTTGCTCAAGTCCACCTTCTGGCCGCACACCGTGAGCGCATTGGGCTTGGCGAGCTTGTTCTCGTGGTACGTGTTGCGCAGGTACCAGGTGTAGAACGGGCCCGGCAGGTTGGTGGCGTCGCTGTTCCAGTAAAGCAGGTCGAACGGGGGCGGCGTTTCGCCCTTCAGGTAGTTGCCGACCACGTAGTTCCACACCAGGTCGTTCGGGCGCAGAAAGCTGAAGGTCGAGGCCAGGTCGCCGCCCGGCAGCAGCCCGCCCTTGCCGAGCTGCATTTCGCGGTACTGCACCATCGGCTCGTCCACGAAGATGTCGAGAATGCCCGTGTCGCTGAAGTCGAGGAACGTGGTGAGCAGCGTGACCGATGCCGCCGGCTTTTCGCCGCGTGCCGCAAGCACGGCCAGCGCGGTGCTCAGGATGGTGCCGCCCACGCAGAAGCCGAGCGCATTGATCTGCTTGCTACCGCCGATTTCCTGCACCGTGTGAATCGCCTTGATTGCGGCGTTCTCGATGTAGTCGTCCCACGTGGCGTTGGCCAGCGATTCGTCGGGGTTGCGCCAGCTCACCACGAACACGCGGTGGCCCTGCTCGTTCGCATAGCGGATCAGCGAGTTTTCGGGCTGCAGGTCGAGTATGTAGAACTTGTTGATGCAGGGCGGCACCAGCAAGAAGGGCCGCTCGTACACCTTGGCGGTGAGCGGCTTGTATTCGAGCAGCTGGAACAGCTCGTTCTCGAACACCACCGCGCCTTCGGTGGTGGCCACGTTGCGCCCCACTTCGAAGGCGCTTTCGTCGGTCATGCTGAGGTGGCCCTGCTTGATGTCATGCAGCAGGTTCTGAATGCCCTTGGCAATGCTCTCGCCTTGGGTTTCGATGGCTTTTTTCTGCGCCTCGGCGTTCAGCGCCAGCGAATTGCTCGGCGATGACGCGGCCATCCATTGCTCCACGGCAAAACGCAGGCGGGCCTTGGTTTTTTCGTCGGCATCGATGGCCTCGGCCATGTTCAGCATGGTGCGGCCGTTGAGCAGGTACACGGCCGCCGAGAAGGCAGCGAGCGGATTGCCACCCCAGGCGTCCGACGCAAAGCGCTTGTCGCCTTCGGGCTTGGCGGCGAAGCCCTGGCGCCAGAGCTCGGTCGCCTCGGCAACGTATTGCTGCTGGATCGACTGAAGCTTTTCGGGGTCGATGGAGATCTTGGGCAGCTCGGGCATCTTGGCCGCCTGCGGCATTTGCCACAGCGGCGTGCCGCCGACAAAGGCCGAGGCCCCCTGCGCGGCGGATTGCTGGAATGATTCCAGCGCCTTGTTCCATCCCTCTGACAGTGCCTGCTGGAAGGGCGCGAACGCATCGGCCCCCGTGGCTTGTTGCTTCATTGTGTCTCCTGGTCCTCGCCTGGTCGGTACGGATGGCTGCTCGTGTTTTGAGTATGCTGCATTTCACAAGGCCTTCATAACGCCGCCCACCTACTTACCGACTGAAACTTGTTGTGTTCATCCACCTGATCGTGATCGGCTGGCTCTACGTTGCCGTGATGATGGCCGTGGCCGAAGCCACCAGCACCACGGGCACCGTGCTGGGTGCCATCTTCACATTTCTTTTGTACGGATTGGCGCCCGTGGCCTTGGTGGTTTACCTGATGGGAACCCCGGGCCGCCGCCGCGCAATCAGGCAGCGCGAGGCCGAGGCGCAGGAGGCCGCGCGCCGCGCCGCAGCGGCGGAAGCGAGCAAGGATTCAGGCCTTCCAGACCAGGGCGGCGAAGCGCCCGCTGACGCCGTCCCGCCGGTGCGAAAAGAACCGTGACGGGTTGCCGACGGTGCACCAGCCGTCGCTGCCGTCGTTGCCATACACCGCCTCCACACCGGCCGCGCGGAGGCGCTGGCGTGCAAGCGCCGGCAGGTCGGCCAGCCATTTGCCGGCCGATTGCGCAGGCTGAAAGCACCCCGCAGCCTCCGGCGCATGCGCCTCGAATTCGGCCTTGACTTCGGCGCCGACCTCGAAGGCCTTGGGGCCGATGCAGGGGCCGAGCCATGCCAGCACCTTGCCGGGCTCGGCGGCAAAACGCCCGGCGGTCGCCTCGAGCACACCACCGGCAAGGCCGCGCCAACCCGCATGCGCAGCGGCCACGCGGCGCCCTGCGGTATCGGTGAAAAGCACGGGCAGGCAATCGGCCACCATGATCGTGCAGGCCAATCCGCTATCGGCCGTGGTGCAGGCATCGGCGGCGGCGCCGTCAGGCAACGAACTAGCGGCGCCCTCGAGCACCGCGACCTCGCTGCCATGCACCTGCTGCAAGAAGACCGGCCGCACGCCGATGGCTTGCCGCAGACGCGTGCGGTTGGCCGCGACGTGCGCCGGCTCGTCGCCCACGTGGTCGCCGAGGTTCAGGCTTTCATAGCGCCCCACCGAAACGCCGCCAGCGCGCGTGGTGCACAGCGCCCGCACGTTCTGCGGCGCCGGCCATTCGGGCACGAGCCAGCTCGGGTCCATGCCGGGGTTCATGCCGCTCAGGCTTCCGCGTCGGGTGCCTGCGAAGGCTGGGCGCGCTGGAAGGCGTCCAGCGCCATGCAGGCCTCGAAGGCGGCCATGGTGCGCGGCAGTCCGCTGAAGTCGCAGTCGAAGCGCCTGCCGTTGAAGATCTGCGGCACCAGGCAGCAGTCGGCCAGCGTGGGCGTGTTGCCGTAGCAGAAGATGCCGCCGGGGTGCTGCGCAAGCTGCCGCTCGAAGGCCAGCATGCCGTCGCGCACCCAGTGGCGGTACCAGGTGTTCTTGGCCTCGTCGTCGAGCTTGAGCTCCTTCACCAGGTACTTGAGCACGCGCAGGTTGTTCAGCGGGTGAATCTCGCAGGCAATCGACTGGGCCAGCGCCCGCACGTGCGCCCGGCCGACCGGGTCGTGCGGCAGCAGCGGCGGCTCGGGGTGGGTCTCGTCCAGGTATTCGATGATGGCCATCGACTGCGAGAAGCGCTCGCCCTCGTCTTCGAGCAGCGGCACCAGCATGTCGGCCGAAATGGCCGAATAGGGGCCCGTGCGATGGTCGCCGCGGGCGATGTGCACCGGCACGTAGTCGTAGTCCAGGCCCTTCAGGTTCAGCGCAATGCGCACCCGGAAGGACGACGAGGAGCGGAAGTAGTTATGCAGCTTCATCATTGCGCAAGCATAGCGCTCGCGAACAACCCTGGTCTGCCTCTGGCACACTGCCGTTTTTCTCCGTTCCGCTGAAAAGGACAGACGCAATGGCTTCCGAGTTTGTTTTCGCCCCGCCCGCGACCGTTTCGGTTCCGGTGGCCGGGCAGCCCGCCCGTTTTCCGGTGCACCGCATCTATTGCGTGGGCCGCAACTATGAAGATCACGCCAAGGAAATGGGCTTTACCGGCCGCGAGCCGCCGTTCTTCTTCATGAAGCCGGCCGACGCGCTCGTGGTGGTCGATGCGGGCCAGACCGGCACCATGGCCTACCCCACGCTCACCAAGAACCTGCACCACGAGATCGAACTCGTGGTGGCCATTGGCACCGGCGGCAAGAACATCAAGGCGGCCGATGCGCACAAGCACATCTACGGCTATGCCGTGGGCCTGGACATGACGCGCCGCGACCTGCAGGGCGAGATGAAGAAGCAGGGCCGCCCCTGGGACATCGGCAAGGGCTTCGAGCAGAGCGCGCCCATCGGCCCCATCGTGCCCGTGGCGCAGGCCGGCGATGCCGAGAACGCCGAAATCTCGCTTCAGGTCAACGGCACCGACCGCCAGCGCAGCACCGTGGCCAAGCTGATCTGGAACGTGGCCGAAACCATCGAGCATCTGTCGGCCGCCTGGGAACTGCAGCCCGGCGACCTGATCTTCACCGGCACGCCCGAAGGCGTGGCCGCGGTGGTGGCTGGCGACACGCTGGTCGGCGAAGTGGCGGGCCTGCCCAAGCTGACCGTCAAGGTCGTCTAAAGGCCCCGCGCCCCCACGCTCCATGATCCTGCGCGTACCCATCAAGCACTGCAAGAACTGCGGCACCGCGGTGGTCTACCGCATTCCGGACGACGGCGACACCAAGGAACGCGCCGTCTGTCCCGCCTGCAGCACCATCCACTACGAGAACCCGCTGAACGTGGTGGGCACCATTCCCGTGCTCGGCGACAAGGTGCTGCTGTGCAAGCGCAACATCGAGCCGCGCTGGGGCAAATGGACGTTGCCCGCGGGCTTCATGGAGCTTGGCGAAACCGCGGCCCAGGGCGCGGCGCGCGAAACCGATGAAGAGGCCGGCGCCAACTATGAAATGCAGGGGCTTTTCGCGGTGATCAGCGTGGTGCGCGTGGGCCAGGTGCACCTGTTCTACCGCGCCCGCCTGCTGGACGACCGCTTCGACCCGGGCCACGAAACCATCGAGGCCCGGCTTTTCACCGAGGAAGAAATTCCCTGGGAAGAAATCGCCTTTCGCACCGTGCGCGAGGCGCTGGAACATTTCTTCGAAGACCGGCGGTGCGGCAGCTTCGACCGCGTGCACGAACTCAGCATCGTTTGAAACACATGACCATCCAGGCATTGCGGGCCACCGCCCTCTTCCGTGCGGCGCTCGCATCCACCCTTGTCCTCGGCCTGGGCCTCGCGCTGGCCCCGGCGGCGCAAGCGGAGATCGTGGGCGACGTCGACACCGCGTTCAAGCTCATCGGCCCGGACCACAAGATCGTGGTCGAGGCGTACGACGACCCCAAGGTCAGCGGCGTAACCTGTTACGTCTCTCGTGCCAAGACGGGCGGGCTGGCCGGCGCCTTCGGCGTTGCCGAAGACAAGTCGGAAGCCTCCATCGCCTGCCGCCAGGTCGGTCCCGTGAGCATTCCGCAGCCGCTGCCCAAGCGCGAAGAGGTCTACACCGAGCGGCTGTCGATTCTCTTCAAGCGGCTGCGCGTGGTGCGCATGGTCGACGCCCGGCGCAATACGCTCGTCTACCTTACCTACTCCGACCTGCTGATCGACGGCTCGCCCAAGAACAGCGTGACGGCGGTGCCGATCGACCGCGGCACGCCCATTCCGCTCAAGTAACAAAAGAGCAGGCACAGCCAGCCCCTTCAGCCCCCTTCTCCCAGGGTCCGACACCTGCCGGCGCCCTGTGAGTTTGCTAGCATGCCGGCGGTAATTCGCCCGGCGTGCCGAGCCGAAGGAACCCTCAGCAACGAATTCGTTCCAAAAGAGAACCATGCAGCACCTTCAGACTTTTGTTTCCCGTACCGGCGCCGCGCTCCTCGTGGCGGCCGGCCTCGCAGCCTGCACCACGCCCGCACCGCCTCCCCGGGCCGGCGTGAACGTGCCACCGCCCGTTCAGCAGCCGCAGGCCATGTTCATCCGGCCCGCCAGCGGCACCACCATTGCCCGCTTCGACGGCGTGCGCAACAAGGGCCTGGACATCGCGGGCAACCTTGGCGACCCGGTCGTGGCTTCGGCCGACGGCCGCGTGGTGTACGTGGGCGGCGAACTGCGCGGCTACGGCAACATGGTCATCGTCAAACACAACGACACCTTCCTCACCGCCTACGCCCACGCTGAAAACATCGTCGTCAAGGAAAACGCGGTGGTGCGCCAGGGCCAGAAAATTGCCGAAATGGGCAAGAGCGGCACCGACCGCGTGAAGGTGCATTTCGAAATCCGCAAGAACGGCACCGCCGTCGACCCCGAGCCCTACCTGAGCGGGCGCCTGCAGCACTAGGCACCCGGTGGCGGCGCAGGCGCGCCGCTAAAGCAGGCTCTCGGGCACCAGCGGGGCAAACAGCTCCAGCTTCCAGCGCGACCAGAAATCGGTTTCGGGCTCCACGTGCAGGATGGTGTCGGCGCCGTCGCCCGAGGCCGGGCTCACCCATTCGATGCCGCCGCGCGGCCCCAGCTGCAGTTGGTAGGCACCGTCGAGCCGCATGAAGCCGATAAGGCTGGTGAGCTGCTGCGCGATCTGCGGGCTGAAGATGAAAATGCCGACCTCGGTGTTGTGCAGCATCGAGCGCGGGTCGAAGTTCATCGAGCCGATGAAGACGATGTTGCGGTCGATCACGGCCGACTTTCCGTGCAGCCTTCCGCTCGCCGAACCGTACATGCCGAAGCGCTTGGTTTCTTCCACGCGCTTGGGGCTCAGCTCGTACAGAGCCACGCCCAGCCGCAGCATCTCCGGCCGGTAGCGGCGGTAGCCGATGTGCACCAGCGATTCGTCGGTGGCAGCCAGCGAGTTGGTCACGATGGTGTAGCTCACGCCCTTCTGCCGCACGATGCGCATCGACTCCATGCCACCGCGGCCTGGAATCAGATACGGCGTGGTTTGCAGGATCTCGTGCTCCGCGCCACGTATGTACCGCCGCACGTTGTAGAGCACGCTGTCCGTCGACTCGTCAGCCGGCAGCCCGCGGGCCTCTTCCGTGGGGCCGAGCGCCTTGGCGGGCGCATCGGCGTAGGCTTCGGCGCGCGCCCACACGAGCGAGAGCGCGCCTTCGTCCAGGTCCTTGGCCAGCGCGTTGTTGCCCAGCAGGTCGGTGGAAGCAAGCGGTTCGGGGTGCAGCGTGTCCGGCCCGCCGGTCAGTTGCTCGAAGCGGTCGCGCAACTGCTGCGGCGTGACCCCGCCGGTCGACACCAGCGACTCCACAGGGTACACGTAGGGGCTGTTCCAGTACATGTCGAACAGCGACGAAAGCCGCGGCACCACGGTGCCGGCCACCAGCGTGTCGATGTCGATGAAGTTGGAGCCGCCGTCGCGCAGGAAGTATTCGTTGGCGATGTTGCGCCCGCCCATGACCGCCATCACGTTGTCCACCACGAAGAGCTTGTTGTGCATGCGGCGGTGCACGCGGTCGAAGTCGAGCAGCGACGAGGCCCAGCGCGTGCCCAGGCGCTCGCGCCCGGCCGGAAACGGATTGAACATCCGCACCTCCGCGTTGGGATGCGCCGCCAGGCCCGCGAACAGCGGGTCGGCGCCCGCGGTGTAGAGGTCGTCCACCAGAAGGCGCACACGCACGCCGCGCTCCGCCGCATCGCGCAATGTGCGAAGCAGGTAGCGACCGGTTTCGTCGTTCTGCACCAGGTAGTACTGAACGTCTATGGAGCGCTGCGCGCGCTTTGCCAGCTCGATGCGCGCATGCAGCGAAAACTGCGCCATGGGCAGCAGCCGAAATCCGCTCAGGCCCTGCCCCGGCGGTGAAGCCGCCGTCACAAGGCGCCCCAGCGCCGTGTCGGTGCCGTTGGTGATGGCCATCGACGGCTTGCGCTCCACGCCCGACGGCAGGCCCGCGCAGCCGCCCAGGAGCAGCAACGCCATGCCCAGCACCAGCCAGAGCGGCCAGGCGCTGCGCACGCCGGTGCCGGCTGCTTCTTCGGTAATTCCTGAAATTCTGGAGTTGGAGTTTGCTGCCATCGGACGGTGCGATGCGCGACGCGCGCAGGGTGGCCGGTTTCTACCATGAGCCGGCGGAAAACGACTGTTTATGGAGTCCTCCTACACCATCGGCAAAGGCAAGCTGACGCGTGGACGCAACCGGCGGCACCACATTTTTTGAACACGAACGAAAAACCAGGTAGCAGACAGCCCGGCGGCCAGCGCCGGTGCCACTCAGCGAGGTTGCGGATGACCAAGAAGAATGATTTGCTGGCGCGGTTCGACGGCAGGCTCACGATGATCGGCTTCGGCTCCATCGGCCAGGCGCTGCTGCCGCTGCTGTTGCGCCATTTCGGCCTGAAGGCCTCCGACATCAAGATCGTGAAGCCGGGCGAAGACCGCAGCGGCGTTGCCAAGGAACTGGGCGTCGAAGTCATTCCTGCGCGCCTCGACGAAGGCAACTTTGCCGCCGTGCTCGAGCCCCTGCTGGGAAAGGGCGACTTCCTGGTCAACCTCTCGGTCGATGTCTCGAGCCTTGCGCTCATCAAGCTGTGCCGCGAGCGCGGTGCCTTCTACCTGGACACCTGCAACGAGCCCTGGCCCGGGCGCTACGACGACCCCGGCGTGCCGCCTTCCCGCCGCTCGAACTACAGCCTGCGCGAAGAAGTGCTGGCCTGGCGCCTCGACAAGCGCAGCGGCCCCACGGCCGTGATCACCCAAGGCGCCAATCCGGGGCTGGTGTCCGCGCTGCTCAAGCAGGCGCTGCTCAACATTGCGGCCGACACGCATGCGCAGCTCGAGTCCATGCCCGCGAGCTACGAAGACTGGGCCGCACTCGCCAAGCAGCTGGAGATCAAGGTCATTCACATTGCCGAGCGCGACACGCAGGCGCCAAGGCAGCGCAAGCAGCGCAACGAATTCGTCAACACCTGGTCGGTGCAGGGCTTCGTCGACGAGGGCCTGCAGCCGGCCGAACTCGGGTGGGGAACGCACGAGCGGCACTGGCCGGCCGACGCCGCGCGGCACGGCTTCGGCAGCGATGCGGCCATCTACCTTGGCCGGCCCGGCATCGGCACACGCGTGCGCAGCTGGACGCCGCTCGAAGGGCCCTACCACGGCTTTCTGGTGACGCATGCCGAATCGATTTCCATTGCCGACCACCTCACGCTGCGCAAGGACGGCGAGGTGGTGTACCGCCCCACGGTGCACTACGCCTACCACCCCTGCGACGATGCCGTGCTCTCGCTGCACGAGGTGGCCGGAAAAAACTGGCGACTGCAGCACCGTCAGAAAATCATCCGCGATGAAATCGCCGAAGGCATGGACGAGCTCGGCGTGCTGCTGATGGGCAACCCCAAGGGCGTCTACTGGTACGGCTCCCGCCTGACCATCGATCAGGCGCGCGAACTGGCGCCCGCCAACAGCGCCACCAGCCTGCAGGTGGTGGCCGGCATCCTGGGCGGCATGCTCTGGGCGCTGCGCAACCCCGACGCCGGGCTGGTGGAGCCCGACGACCTCGATCACCGCGTGGTTCTGGAAGCCGCAATGCCCTACCTGGGAGAGGTGGCGGGCGTGTACGGCGACTGGACGCCGCTCAAGGACCGCAGCCCGCTCTTCAATGAAGAAAAGGATGACGAAGACCCCTGGCAGTTTCTCAACTTCCGGGTGACCTGATTGCTGCTGCGAAAAGAACTCGGCGTCGTCGAGAACTCCTACTACGAAGCGAGCGTGCAGCGCGCCGAGCGGTTCGAAGCTGCGCGCCCGCTCGAAGGCATTGCCACCGCCGATGTCTGCGTGGTGGGGGGCGGCCTCGCGGGCCTTTCCGCGGCGCTGGAGCTGGCTTCGCGCGGCTATGCCGTGGTGCTGCTCGAGGCGCAGCGCGTCGGCTGGGGAGCCTCGGGCCGCAATGGCGGGCAGGCCATCGTCGGCTTCGGCTCCGACGGCGAAGCTGCCATCGAAAAGCAATTCACACCCGAGGAGGCGCGCCGCGCCTGGAACGTTTCGGTCGAAGGGCTGAACCTGCTGCGCGACCGCATGGCCCGCCATGCCATCGACTGCGACTGGCAGCCCGGCTACCTGAACCTTTCGGTCAAGCCTTCGAAGTCGCGCGCGCTTCGCCAATGGATGGAGCACGTGGGCCGCGTTTACGGCTATCCGCTGCAATGGCTGGGGCCTGGGGAAATCGCGCAATGGGTCGACAGCAAGCGCTTCGACGCCGGCACCTTCGATGCGTTTTCAGGTCACCTGCATCCGCTCAAGTATTCGCTGGGCCTGGCTTCCGCGGCGCGTGCCGCCGGTACGCAACTGCACGAGAACTCTGCGGCCCAAGTCATCGAGCGCGGGACGCGGCCCGTGGTGAAGACCGCGCAGGGCGAGGTGCGATGCAGCTTCGTGGTGCTGGCGGGCAACGTCTACCTTGCGGAATACGGCGACGACGTGGCGCCCGAAGTGTCGTCGCGCATCATGCCCGTGGGCACCTACATGATTGCGACCGAGCCGATGGACAAGGCGCGCGCGGATGCGCTCATGCGTGGCCGGCCAGCTGCTTCGGACACGAACTTCGTGCTCGACTATTTTCGCCTGAGCGCCGACCACCGGCTGCTGTTCGGCTCGGGCGACAGCTACAGCGCCCGCACCCCGCGCAACCTGATCGAAAAAATCCGCAAGAGCATGCTCGCGGTGTTTCCGCAACTGTCAGACCTGGGCATCGACCACGCCTGGGGCGGCTTCGTCGACATCACCATGAACAAGGCGCCGGATTTCGGCCGCATCGGCACCAACATCTACTACCTGCAAGGCTTCTCCGGCCATGGCCTGGCGCTGACCGGCATGGCGGGCAAGCTGGCGGCCGAGGCCATTGCCGGGCAGGCGGAGCGCTTCGACCTGTTCGCCCGCATCGGGCACCTGGCCTTTCCGGGCGGCACGCTGCTTCGCACCCCCGCGCTCGTGCTGGGGATGATGTACTACCGGATGCGGGATCTTCTGTAGCCTCTTTGCGAGTCACGCGCGCGCATGCCAGCGCAAATGGCCGGAGCGCCGGGCCAGCAGAAGCCCCGCCGCGGCCAGCCCGACCATGGCAATGGCTGCCGTGTTGCCCGAAGCGGCCCGCCCCATGTCGAGCGCGATTTCACCCGTGCGCGGGCCCGCGAGCTGCAACCGGCGCTTGGTCATTTGCGCGCCCAGGTCGCCCAGCTTGTCGGCCAGGTGCTTTTCGGCCGCCGGCAGCAAGATGGTTTCCTCGTCGGCCACGTGATGCATCACGTCGCGCATGAGCGCCGACAAGGTCTCGTCGTAGTCGCGCGCCTCGGGCTCCATGGTGCGGAGCAGCCCGATGAGCCTGCGCATCTCGGAGTGTTCGTCGATGGCCTTCGTGATGCGTTCGTCGTCGAGCTTGCGCATCTCCGGGTAGAAGATTTCTTCTTCGAGCTGCGCGTGAATTTCAAGCGCCGTGCAGATGGTGTTGACCAGCCCCTTTTTCACGCGGCTCGGCGAGCTCGCCTTGTACTGGTGAAAGGTGGAAAGCACGTGCGTGTGATCCAGGCGAATCATGTTGGTCGCCGTGGGAAAGAGCCGGGAGACGAGATTTGTCATGGTGACCTCCAACGCCGATGAAAAGCGTGGCGCCCGGCCGGCAGGCGGCCGGGCGCCGTGGGGTGGAAAGGCTGCGTGAAACCCGGGCGGGCTCAGGCGGCCACGCCGGTGAGTTCTTCCATCAGCTCTTCCTTGCGGGCCGCGAGCTGTTCGCGCATGGCCATCAGGTCGAGCCCCTTGGCGGCGCGCGCCTTGACGAAGATCTCGTTGCGCTCTTCCTTCACGTGGTGGTCGATGTATTCACCCAGCACGATGACCTTGGCGTCGAACTTGTCGTCCACGTCGGTGGCGGATTCGATCTGCGCAATCAGTTCCTTGGCGCTGGCATGCTCGACCTCGGCTTCATCCAGGAGATCGGTCTCGCTGAGCGCCTCGCGCAAGGCGGGGTAGAAAATTTCTTCCTCGATCTGCGCATGCACCGTCAGTTCGGTGCAGATCTGGGTCGCGAGTTCGCGCTTCTTCTGCTGCGCGCCGGCAGCTCGCGAATGGGTCAGTTCCTCGTACTCCTTGAACAACTTCTTGACGTTGCGGTGGTCGGTATCGAGAAGGCTGCATGCATCGGGTGCTGCTCGCTTGGTAGAGGTGGGCATCGTGGGCTCCGAATAAGGTTGGTGGAAGCTGAACGATGGGGGGACTCGAAACTGCGCGACGTAGGAAAGCTGCCTGTGTGCGCGTAGCAGCGCCCACTACTCGCGCCCGCGCTGGGCAAGAAGGCACCCGGCTGCCAACCCCACTGCAAAGAGGCCGTACACCACGGCCATCGAGCCTTTGGAAAGATGGTGCTCGAAACCGGGGGTGAGCCGGCGCGGGGTGATCGTGTAGTCGAT
Organism: Variovorax sp. CCNWLW235; assembly: GCF_037204085.1. NCBI lineage: Bacteria > Pseudomonadati > Pseudomonadota > Betaproteobacteria > Burkholderiales > Comamonadaceae > Variovorax > Variovorax sp. CCNWLW235. Next base: position 13,527 of record NZ_JBBCBW010000036.1, read on the forward strand.
GGTGCAGGCAACCGCCGTTGCGGCGCCCGCACTGGCAAGCGCGGCAGGCACCGATTGCGGCGGGCGCCGCTCGGTATGCAGCCAGGCGTAGAGCAGCGCCCAGAAAATCGCGCTCGCATGGTGGGTGGCATAGCCCAGGGCCGTGTGCCGCAGCGTAGGCCGGTACACCTGCAGGGCCTGCTCGCCCCAAAGCCAATGGCTGGTGGCATTGGTGGGCGCCACCGCGCTGCCCGCCTCGCGCCGGCCGCACAGCATGAGCGCGGCCGTCGACGCAACGCTGGCCAATGTTCCTGCGATCAGGCCGGTTCGCAGCACCGGGGCAAGTCGTTTGCTTGTGTTCATGTGGAAACCTCTATGCGGGGCTTTCGGAAACGGCCCGCGTCATGGCGCCCGTGGCCCTGGCACCGAGCGTCATTTCCGTCATCCAGGACACCAGGAGCTGCCCGTAGGCCTGGCGCGACGACTGCTTCGACAAGGCGTGGTCGGCGCCCGAAATGACGCGGTAGGTGGCGGAACGAACGCGCTTGAACGCGCCCAGGTAGTTCTCGATGACCGGGTGCGGCACGATCTGGTCGTGCTCCGATTCGACGATCAGCACGTCGCCCGTGAAGGCCTCGCAGGCGGCCAGCGCCCGGTTGTCGCGCGGGCCCACCAGCGTGCGGCGGTAGGCCACCAGGTCCGACCTGCTCAGTTGGCCCTTGGGCGCAAGCCATTCGCGGTCGCGGTAAAGCGCCGGCGCGCGCAATGCGAGCCAGCGCACCGGGCGCATGGCGCTGACCAGCGCCGCCAGGTAGCCGCCATAGCTGCTGCCGACAATGGCGATCGCGTTGGGATCGACCGTGGGGTGGCTCACCAGCGTGTCGTACGCGGCGAGCACGTCGCGCAGGTTGTCTTCCCGCGTAACCTCCTTGCGAAGCGCCGCATGGCGCGCGTGGCCGCGCAGGTCGAAGGTGAGGCACACGCAGCCGAGCGCGGCAATGTCGTGCGCGCGCGCAATGTATTGCTCCTGGCTGCCATCCCAGCCGTGCACGAGCAGGACACCGGGCACCATCGTCGAAGCGGCGACCAGCGTTCCGGCAATGTGCTGGCCGTCTACGGGAATATCGATGATGTTATGTCGTGTCGCTGGCATACGGTTGGATCAATGCGTACTTGGTCAGGGGTCCCATCCGATTGTCGATGCCGCGGTAGTGCACCGCCGCCTCCGCCGGAATGGGCGCCGCCGCGCCATAGGTCTCGAAGCACGAGACGCGCAGGCGTTCCAGCGCCGGGTCGCGCCAGAAGCTCTCGAGCGCCATCATCTCTGCGCCGGTTGCGCCCCCCACGCGCCACGACTGCTCCAGCACGCCCGAGCGCCATGCGCCGCCGGCGCCCACGCCCTGGGCCACGTCGTAGTTCACGCGCGACGCAAGAAAGCCCGGAAAGCAGTCGATCACCGCCTGGTGGTAGCGCCGCGCCTGTTCAATGGCCAGGCACAGCGCCGGGCTCGGGCTGGTCTTGGCAAGCAGCACGTCGAAGTTGCCGCGCACCAGCGTCAAGTCGGAACCGCCGTACACGCTCTGGCCCGCGTTGTCGGCCGTCATGCGCTGGCGGCCGAAGTAGCTCACGATCATGTGATCGACCATCACCTGCCCCACGCTGAACGTGTCGGGCCGCTCGAGGTTCTCTTCGATCACCACGCCGTGCAACGCAATCTCGCTCTCGTCCATGGCGGCCAGGCAGCGGTCCAGCGCATCGGCGTCGGTGACCATGGTCTGGCCCCGCCCGCCGGTGGCGCACACCGGCTTCACCCGCACCGGGCCGTTTTCAAGCAGGCGGCGCCCGGCCCATCGCGCATCCTCGGCAGAGAAGGCCGAAAACCCGTCGAGCGCCGCATGCGAAATGTCGGCGGCAAATGCGGACGCCCACCCTTCAGGGCAGGCGGCGGCCCGTCCGACCAGCGGATGCGTGATGGCCTTGGTGGCTACGAAAGGGTATGGAACCACGCCCCCGAACAGGTCATGCACCGTCGAGATGCCGAGCGACCGCGCCAGCTGCGTGCTGGGCACGGTGTCGCTCGGCACAAAATAAAGCGGCGTGTTCTCGTGCGCGCGCGAGGCGTCGTATTCGCCGGCAAAGCGAAACTGCTTCAGCGCCGCAAGGCGCTCGGCAAAATTGCTGCGCGTGGCGCGTTCGTGTTCGCTGCCGTAGGCCTGCGGATCGGCGCTCCACACCACCACGCTGCCGCCGGTGCTCTTGAGGACGGTGTCCACGAGGGCGACTCCCGAGCTGAAAGAAGTGTCCATGGCTTGCGCTCCCGGCCTAGCGTTGGTCCGCCGTTCCGGGTTCGGCCATCCTGCGGTGCTGCTTGGCCAGCAACGCCGACGGCGTGACGTTGGCAACAGCGACCTGGAGCTTGTTCTTCCAGCCCGCGACCACGTCGCCTTCGCCGTTCATCATGGCTTCGAAGCCGATCTTCGCCACCTTGGCCGGGTCGGCCTTCTTGTCGTCCTGGCCCACCTTGGTGTCGAGCATGTCGGCACGGTCGAAAAACTCGGTGTCGGTCGGCCCCGGCATCAGGCAGCTCACCGTCACGCCGCTGTCCTTCAGCTCTTCGCGCAGCGCAAAGGAGAACGAATCCAGGAAGGCCTTGGTGCCGTTGTACACCGCCTGGAAGCTGCCGGGCATGAAGCCCGCAATGGAGCCGGTGATGAGAATGCGCCCCTGCCCGCGCGCGCGCATTGCACCGCCTATGGCGTGAATCAGGTACAGCGTGCCGGTGATGTTGGTGTCGAGCACGTGACGCGCGTCTGCAAAGTTCTGGTCGAGAAACGCATGGCCGAGCCCTCGCCCGGCATTGGCGAGCAGCGCGTTGACCGGACGCTGGGCGGCGGCCGCCAGCAGGCGGTCGACCCCCTCGGTGGTAGACAGGTCGGCAAGCACGGGCTGCACTTCCACGCCCAGTCTGCGCAATTGAACCGCGGCGTCCTCGATCTCGGGCTCGTCGGCCGCAATAAGCAGGTCGAAGCCCTCGTTGGCGCAGCAGCGCGCCAGTTCCAGCCCTATGCCGGACGAAGCGCCCGTCACGATGGCGAAGGGCTGGGTGAAACCGGAAGTGCTCGTCGGGGAAGTGTTCATCGGAATAACTCCTTGTGAACGATTGGCGGGGGCGCACGGCGGCAAACCGTGCATGTCGACAGCTCCCGACCATCGTCGAACACCTAGCGACCCGGCAGAGCGGGATAACGCGCGTCGTTGTGAAAGAGGCTTCCTACGCGCCGCAGAACTCGGTGGCGACTTTCGCGGCCACGCGCAGCTTTCCTACGGGCTCGGCGATGCGCTTTGGGAATCGTGAGGCCTCCTGCTGACTGGAGTTTTGCCGGCCCATGGCCACATCTTCTTCCTCCCCGCCCCCTGCCCTCGCCTCCACGCCCGCCGCCGGCCACACCGCCTTGCTGATCATCGACATGATCAGCTGCTGGGATTTTCCGGATGCGGAAAAATTATTGCCTGGTGCGCACGCCATTGCCGGGCGCATCGCGGCGCTGAAGGCGCGATGCACTCGCGCCGGGGTGCCCACCATCTACGTCAACGACAACCGCGGACGTTGGCGCTCCGACTTTCCAAAACTGGTGGACATGTCGCTCGCCTCCGGCGGCGCGGGCGCCGAAATCACTTCGGCGCTGCTGCCGGGCGAGAAAGACTACTTTGTACTCAAGCCCAAGCAGTCCGCCTTCTTCGCGACCCCGCTCGAGCTGCTGCTCGCCTACCTGAAGGCAAGGCGGCTGATCGTGACGGGCGTGGCCAGCGACCAGTGCATCTGGGCCACGCTGGCCGATGCGGGCATGCGCGACCTGGAAGCGCTGGCACCGCGCGATTGCGTTGCTTCGCAAACACCGGAACGCAACGAACGGTTTCTGCGCCAGGCGGAAGAAGCGCTGCTGGTTCGCACCACACCCGGCCCGCGCATCCGCCTGCCTGCAAAGCGCTGAGCAGCCTACGACGCGCCGCCGCCGCTGGGCCCGCTCGCGGCGGACTGCTTCGAGCGGTCGGGCTCGGCCGGCTGCGAAATGATGTTGAGCGTATCGCCCGCCTTGCCTATGTCGCCCTTGGCGGCCGTGTCGCCGAGCGACAGCATGCCCACGAGCCGGCGGTCGCGGTCTACCACCGGCATTCGGCGCACCTGGTAGCCGGCCATTTCATTCATCACCGTTTCGACGTTGTCGGTTTCGGTGCACCACTTGACGTCCTTCGTCATCACCTCGGACAGCGAAGTGTCCAGCGGGCGCTTCTGCGCCACCACGCGCAGCACGATGTCGCGGTCGGTCACCATGCCCAAGAGGCGCTGGCCGTCGCACACCGGAATGGCGCCGATGTCCAGCTCGTCCATGGCCTGGGCGGCCAGCGCCACCGGGTCCGCGGGCGCGAGGGTTCGTACGCCGCGGGTCATCAATTCAGAAACTCGGGTCATTGCGGATCTCCTTGGTTGCCTGGGTCAGCCGCTGCGGTGCTCGGCATTGCGCTTGCGCGTTGCGGCGGCTTTCTTGGCGGATGCGGAACGTTCAGCGGCGGTGCGCGATGCAGCAGCAGCACCGCCCTTGTGGCCGCCCTTGCGCGACGGTGCGTGGTTCTCGGCCTTGCCGCGGCCGCTACCGCTCTTCTTGCCGCCGCCGGTCTCGGCGTTGACGGTGGCCCAGGCACGTTTTTCGGCTTCGGCCTTGCCGACACCGCGGTGCTCGTAGCTTTCCTCGATGTGCTCGGCCTTGCGTTTCTGCTTGTCCGTGTAGGACGACTTGTCACCTCTTGGCATTGCTTTCTCCTGAAGGGTGAAGATGCCTTGCATCGTGCGCCTTCCCTCTGCCCCGTGGGTCGGAGGACGCAGGGCGTGCGCGTGGGAGCAGTCTGGCGGCGGCGCAACGCCGCGCAGCGCCATGCCGCTGTGGGATTGCGCCGACGCCCCATGAAGCCGATTGCACGACAGCCGCCGCCGGCGCATGCGCGGAACATGGGGTGGTGGTGGCCGCCCCTCGCCGCCGAAGGGCGCATCGATGATGAACCTGTCCGATATTTTTTCTCCCGACCAGCCGCTGCTTGAAATGGTGATCCGCGGCAGCGCGATCTACTGGTTTCTTCTGATCGTCTTTCGCTTCGTGCTGCGGCGCGACGTGGGCTCGATGAGCATGGCCGACCTGCTGTTCATCGTGCTGGTGGCCGACGCGTCGAGCAATGCGATGCAGGGCGAATACAGGTCTGTCACCAATGGTTTGACGCTGCTGGCCACGTTGATCGGCTGGAACTACCTGCTCGACCTGCTCGGCTACCGCTACGAGTGGGTGGCAAGGGTGCTGGCTCCCCCGCCCGAGCCGCTGGTGCGCCACGGACGACTGGTGGCCCGCACGCTGCGCAGGGAGCGCATCAGCGTCGACGAACTGATGGCCAAGCTGCGTGAACACGGCATCGACGATCTTGGCCTGGTCCGGGTCGCGCTTCTCGAGGCCGACGGAAAGATCAGCGTCATCCGCAACCGATAGCAACCCACCGCATTCACAGCAACCGACAAACGCCGGCACGTCCGGCAGATGGAGTTTCAATGAAGCAGACAGTCAGCGATTTCGTGGTGCAACGCCTTTACGACTGGGGCGTGCGGCGCATTTACGGCTACCCCGGCGACGGCATCAACGGTCTGATGGGCGCGCTCGACCGCGCCGACGGCTCCATCGAATTCGTTCAAAGCCGCCACGAGGAACTGGCCGCCTTCATGGCCTGCGCGCACGCCAAGTTCTCGGGCGAGGTGGGTGTGTGCCTGGCCACCTCGGGGCCCGGCGCAATCCACCTCCTGAACGGCCTCTACGACGCAAAGCTGGACCACCAGCCGGTGGTCGCCATCGTCGGCCAGCAGAAACGCAGCGCCCTCGGCGGCGACTACCAACAGGAGGTGGACCTTGTCTCCCTGTTCAAGGACGTGGCGCACGAGTTCGTGCAGATGGCCTCCAGCGCGGAGCAGGCCCGCCACCTGATCGACCGGGCGATGCGCATCGCACGGGACCGCCGCGCGGTGACCTGCGTGATCTTTCCCAACGACGTGCAGGACCTGCCCGCCGTACCGGTGCCGCCGCGCGAGCACGGCACCGTGCACAGCGGCATCGGCGCCACGGCCACCGCGATGGTGCCCGAGGCACACGCGTTGCAGCGCGCGGCGGAAATCATCAATGCCGGAAGCAAGGTCGCCATCCTCGCGGGTGCGGGTGCCCTGCACGCCACCGACGAATTGATCCACGTGGCCGAACGCCTTGGCGCGGGCGTTGCCAAGGCCTTGCTGGGCAAGGCCGCGGTGCCGGACGACCTCCCCTTCGTGACCGGCGCCATCGGCGTCCTGGGCACGCGGCCGAGCTCGCGGATGATGGAAGACTGCGACACCCTGCTGATGGTGGGCTCGTCGTTTCCGTATGCGGAGTTTCTGCCGCCCGAAGGCCGCGCGCGCTGCGTGCAGATCGACACCGACCCGCGCGCCATTGGCCTGCGCTACCCCGCAGAACTGGGCCTGGTCGGCGACAGCCGCGCCACGCTGGCCGCCCTGCTGCCGCTGCTGGAGCACAAGGAACACGGCCCGTGGCGCCGCGGCATCGAGGTCGAGGTGGCCAAATGGTGGCGGGTGCTCGAGGCGCGCGCCCATGTGGAAGCATCGCCAGTCAACCCGCAGCGCGTGTTCTGGGAGCTCTCCCCACGGCTGCCCGAACAGGCGGTGCTGACCTGCGACAGCGGCACGGCCGCCAACTGGTATGCCCGCGACGTCAAGCTGCGCCGCGGCATGAAAGCCAGCCTCTCGGGCGGCCTGGCCACCATGGGGCCCGCCGTTCCCTACGCCATTGCGGCCAAGCTGGCTCACCCGGACCGGCCGGTGGTTGCGATGCTGGGTGACGGCGCCATGCAGATGAACGGCCTGAATGCGCTTATTACCCTCGCGCGCATGTGGCGCGACTGGGCCGACCCGCGCCTGGTGGTGATGGTGCTCAACAACCGCGACCTCAACCTGGTGACGTGGGAGCAGCGCGTGCTCGGCGGCGATCCGAAGTTCGAGGCTTCGCAGGTGCTGCCCGATTTTCCATATGCGCGCTTCGCGGAAATGCTCGGCCTTGGCGCCTTGCGCGTCGATACGCCCGAAGCGATTGGCCCCGCATGGGATGCCGCCTTTTCAGCCGACCGCCCCATGCTGCTTGAAATGGTGACTGATGCGGCCGTGCCGCCGCTGCCGCCCGATGTGTCGCTTGCGCAGGCCAAGGCCTACCTCTCGGCGCTTTGGCATGGCGACCCCGAGGCGATGCGCACCATCAAGGCCGCCGCGCGGGAATACTGGGCCAGCGCAACGGCCTGAGCACTGGGCCCCTGCACCACTACCTGGCTACCCGCCGGTCCGGATGCCCGCCCTGGCCTTCGATTCTTCTTCGCTGGCGCGCGAGAGGCATGCGGCCTTGTCGCCGCCCTGCCGCTGGTTGCACTTCTCCCTGGCCACTTCGTAGTTCACCGCCACTCTGGTTTCGGCAAGGCGGCGGGCATTCGCATCGCTGGGGCTGCGCTGATGGTCGAGCTCGGCCGTTGCAATCTTCTCGCGGCCCTGGGCCTCCTTGATGCAGACGGTTCGCGCGAGTTCGGGCTGCGTCTCGCACTGCCCCAGCGCCGCCTTCAGGTTTGCGCCGATGCGCTCGCGGGCGGCGCCGTATTCGACCATGGCCGGATCGATCTCGGCCGGGTGCGGCCGGGTGTCTTGCGCACTTGCCGGGGCTGCGACAACCCACAGCAGTGCGGCAGCGAACAACGCGTAAAGCTCGTGTTGCATGGTTTGCATGGCAATCTCCTGTACGTTCGCGTTCAGCCAGTGTGGGCGCCGCATCGGCCGGGCCGGTAGGACGTGCGCCCAAGCCTTCCGGGGGCGCCGCCGACGCGCAGCCCCCATCTGCAGCGCCGCGGGGGAGCGTCAGCATGTGCTTACGGACGCTTCCCGACGCGTCCTACCGATGCCGCGCAGGCGACTTCTATATTGATTTCAGACGCCGAATCCTTCCTTGCAGAACAACCACCGGCGTCAAGGAGATCATCATGAAGAAACTGCTAGTGATGTGCGCCGCGGCGTCGTGCCTTGGAATGGTCCAGGTGCATGCGCAAGTGAACACCACCCCGTCGGCGGCAACCGATCCCGCCATGGCCGAATTCAAGGCGGCCCGCGACAAGATCTCGGCCGACTACAAGGCCGACAAGGCGGCCTGCGACGCCATGAAGGACAACGCCAAGGACGTCTGCATGGAACAAGCCAAGGGCAAGGAAAAGATTGCCAAGGCCGAGCTCGACCAGAAGCAGAAGCCCAGCGACGGCAATGCCCGCAAGGTGGCCGAAGCCAAGGTGGAAGTAGCTTATGAGGTTGCCAAGGAAAAGTGCGACGACCAGAAGGGCGACGCCAAGGACGCTTGCGTGAAGCAAGCCAAGGCCGACCAGGAAAAGGGCAAGGCCGAAATCAAGGCCATGAAGAAGTGACTGACGGCCACGTGATGGCGGGAGTCATTCCACAACAAGCCTGCGCCGGGACGCCGAAGCGGTGAAGCCCGTGCAAACGCTCGCCATTTCCGAGACCCTGCGCACGCAGTTGTCCGCCGAAAACCTCCTGGCCATCAATTCGCATGGCCAAGAGGTTCTTCATGGGCTGGACTTCGACGAGTCGCAGCTCCTGGTGGAGTGCAGGGAGCAACCGCCGGCCGATGCCTCCATGCAGGAGCGATGCGCCGAGCTCGTCATAAAGCACGAGCGCGCGCGGTTGCGCATTGCTACGGTCGACGACGAACGCACTGCCGCGAAGTTCTAGCGCCGGCGGTCGCCCTCAACGCAAGGTTGCAAGGTACGCGGCAATGTCGCGCGCGTCCTGTTCGGTCACGCCCAGCTCCGGCATGGCCGTCATCGGATCGACCTCTTTTGTATGCCGCAGCCAGCGCACCATGTTGTCGGGCGTGTTGGCGAGCTTTCCGGCAATGAGGGTGCGCCCTGCGATTCCCGCCAGCGGCGGACCGACGTGCGGCGACGAGCTCGTCACGCCCGGAATGGTGTGGCAGGCACTGCAGGCGTATTGGTGAAGCGCCCGCTTGCCGCGCTCGACGTCGCCCGGGCGAACCGGTGCGCCGTCCGTAGCGGCCCCGCATGCGAGCCCCGTGGGTGCGCCCTGCACGCCGGTCGCTTCGACGCGCGTGGCTTCGGCATATTGCTGCGGCGTCAGGTCGGGCAGCCGCGCAAGAAACGCCACCACCGACCACAGCTCTTCCTCCGACAACCGGTATTCCCACGCCGGCATGCCGCTCATCTTGATGCCGTGCTTGGTGAGCCAATACAGCTCGCGCGGTTTCCAGTGGTGCCGCGCATCCACCAGCGGCCCGGGCAGCGGCTGCATGCTCTTTCCGATGTCGCCCTGCGCTACGCCGGGCGCGCCGTGGCACTGAACGCACTTGTCGCGAAAGCATGCCGCACCGCGCATCACCAGCCGCTCGTCGTCGAGCTTCGGCGTCTCGATGTTGCGGGCCCGCAGCTTCACCGACTGGTGCATCGCGGTTTCGAGCAGCGAATACACGGGCTGCGTGTGCTGCACCGTGGCGGCCACGTTGTAGAGGCCGCCGTACACCACCAGCGCGCCCGCCGCCGCGCCTGCAAGGCCCAGCGCGGCAATGGTGAGAAGAACGGTCTTGGGTGCACCCATCGGCAACATTCAATTGGCGGCATTGTCCGACGCGCACCGGCGCCGCCGTGTCGGCGCAAGCCGCGTTCCTGTCCGCACAATCGCGGCATGCTGGCCGCCCTGCCTTACCGCGCCGTGCTCGCGTATGCCGTACACCCGTTCGCCCTGCTGTTGCTGGCGCTGCTCTCGGGCGCGTGCACGTCGCAGGAGAGCGGCCCTGCGTTCGATCATGCGCCGCAGGCGCAGGTCGAAAGAGGAAGGCTGCTGCTCGCGCAATACCAATGCGGCAGCTGCCATGCCATTCCCGACGTGCAGGCGGCCCGCGGGCGCATGGGGCCGACGCTGGCCTCGTTCGGGCGCCGCAGCTACATCGCGGGGCAAGTGCCGAACGGGCCGGACCATCTCGTCCGATGGATCGTGGCGCCCGCCGCGTTGGTGCCCGGCACCCTGATGCCTGCCATGGGCGTTTCGCCCGACGATGCGCGCGACATGGCGGCCTACCTGCTCTCACTCGAATGAGCGAAGGCCCGCCGCAATCCGCACTACGGGCCGCAGGGCCGGTCGCCGAGACGCTGCTCGAGGTGAGCGGCGTGCTGGTGGTGGGCGGCACGCTGATCTTCGCCGGGGTGATGCTGCTGCTGGTGCTTGCCATGCGGCGACGCAAGGGCACCGTGAACGCGCGCTGGTGGCTGGTTGGCGGCGGCCTTGTGTTTCCGACGGTGGTGCTCACCGCACTCTTCTTCTACAGCGAATGGCACCGGCCGCCGTGGCGGCCGATTCCACCGCCCGGCGCGCTGATCGTCGGGGTGACGGGCCACATGTGGTGGTGGGAGGTGCGCTACCGCGACCCGGCCACCGGCGCCGAGGTGGTCACCGCGAACGAAATCCGCATTCCGGTGGGGCGGCCCGTCTACTTCGGGCTTGGCAGTGCCGACGTGATTCACAGTTTCTGGGTACCGTCGCTCGGCGGCAAGATGGACATGCTGCCGGGCCGCGTGCAGCACCTGCAGCTGCAGGCCGACCGGCCCGGCACCTGGCGCGGCCAGTGCGCCGAATATTGCGGCGAGCAGCACGCGCGCATGGCGCTGCATGTGGTGGCGGAGGAGCCCGCGGCCTTCGATGCCTGGCTTGCGGCGCAGGCAAAGCCGGCGGCCACCGCAGCCACCTCACCCACGTTGCCCCGCGAGGTCGAGCGTGGCCGCGAAGCCTTTCTTGCGCACCGCTGCAACGCCTGCCACACCGTGCGCGGCGTGAGCGAAGAAAGCCGCCTCGGCCCCGACCTTACGCACGTGGGCAGCCGGCTGCACCTGGGCGCCGGCACCGTGCCCAACGAACCCGCCCATCTGGCCGCGTGGGTTGCCCACACGCAGCAGCTCAAGCCGGGTGCACGCATGCCTTCGTCCGGCAATCGCATCGGCGAGGCCGACCTTCAACTGATCGCGGCCTGGCTCGCGCAACTGAAATGACCCACGCTGCGAACGACGTTGCAAACCTGCCGCCGCGCCCCGAGGGAGAGCGCGAGGCGCTCGAGCGCGCCTGGGAGCCGCCCAGCGGCTGGCGCCAGCTCTCGGCGGTCAACAACACGCGCATCGGCGTGTTCTACATTGCCGCGGCCATGCTCTTCTTCGTGCTGGCCGGCGTCCTGGCGCTGCTGATGCGCACTCAGCTGGCAGTTCCCAACAACGGCCTTATCGACGCCAACACGTACAACCAGCTCTTCACGATGCATGGCACCGTGATGATGTTCCTGTTTGCGGTTCCCATCGTCGAGGCCGTGGCCATCTATCTGCTGCCGGGCATGCTCGGTGCGCGCGACCTGCCGTTTCCGCTGCTCTCCGCCTATGCGTTCTGGGCCTACTTCATCGGCGGCCTCGCTTTCTTCTGCACCATTTTTTTCGGCGAGTCTCCGGACGGCGGCTGGTTCATGTACCCGCCGCTCACCGGCAAGGAGTTTTCTCCCGGTCGCGGCGCCGACTGGTGGCTGCTGGGCATCGGGTTCATCGAGATATCGGCCATTGCCGGCGCCATCGAATTGATCGTCGGCATTCTCTTCACGCGCGCACCGGGCATGAAGCTGATGCGCATGCCCATCTTTGCCTGGGCCATGCTGGTGAGCGCGCTGATGATCGTCATCGCCTTTCCGGCCGTGATTGCCGCCACCATGCTGCTGGAGCTGGAGCGCGCGTTCGACTGGCCCTTTTTCATTCCCGCGCGCGGCGGCGATCCGCTGCTGTGGCAGCACCTGTTCTGGTTCTTCGGCCACCCGGAGGTCTACATCATCTTTCTGCCCGCAGCGGGCATGGTCTCGATGATGGTGGCCACGCTGGCCGGCACGCCGCTGGTGGGCCACCGGGCCGTGGTGCTGGCGCTCATCGGCGTGGGCGTGGTGAGCTTTGCGCTGTGGGCGCACCACATGTTCACCGCGGGCCTGGGCAACCTCTCGCTGCTGATCGTCTCGGCGGCGAGCTTCATCGTGGCCATACCGAGCGGCGTGCAGGTGTTCGCGTGGATCGCCACCTTCTGGCGCGGCCGCGTGGCGCTGAACGCGCCCACGCTGTTCCTGCTCGGCTTTCATTTCATCTTTGTGCTGGGCGGCCTCACCGGGGTAATGGTGGCGGTGCTGCCTTTCGACTGGCAGGCGCACGACAGCTACTTCATCGTTGCGCACCTGCATTACGTGCTGATCGGCGGCATGGTGTTTCCGGTGTTTGCGGGGTTTTACTACTGGGCGCCGCTCTTCAACGGGCACTGCCTTTCGGAGCGCTGGGGCCGCTGGGTGTTCGGGCTCATGTTCGGCGGTTTCAACCTGGCGTTCTTTCCAATGCACATCGCGGGCATGCTCGGCATGCCGCGGCGCGTGTACACCTATGACGGCAGCCTGGGCTGGAACGCGCTCAACATGCTGTCGACCGTGGGCGCCTACATCCTGGCCGCAGGCGTGCTGCTCTTTTTCATCGATGCGTTCCGCACGCTGCGGCGGCCCTCCACCGACCACGGCAACCCCTGGCGCGCGGGCACGCTCGAATGGTTGCCGCCGCGCGAATACGGCGTACGCAGCATCCCGCAGGTCGATTCGGCCTATCCGCTGTGGAAGAACCCCGCGCTGCCGCAAGAGGTCGAGGCCGGCCACCACTGGCTGCCCGGCACGGTGTTCGGCGGCCGGGAAACGCTGATGACCAGCCTGCGCGACGCACGGCCGCTGCACCTGCTGCGCCTGCCCACGGACAGCTGGTGGCCGCTGGGAGCGGCCGCGGGCACGGCGGGCTTCTTTCTTCTGTTGACGGTTTCGCAGCCGCTGCCGGCGTTTGCATGCGGCGTGCTCGCGGTGGCGTTCATCCTGCGCTGGTTGTGGGATTCGGATCTTCCGCCGCCGGTTGCAACGGTCGACGTGGGCCGGGGCGTGCGCCTGCCGGTCGGCGCGCATGGCAGCTCGTCGCATTCATGGTGGGCGATGATCGTTCTGATTGCGGTGGACATGACGATCTTCGTCTCGCTGCTCTACACCCACGTGCACCTGGCAATGGCAAGCGATGTGTGCCCGCCGCCCGGCGCCGCGCTGCCGGCCATGCGCTGGCCGCTGGCCGCGGCCTTGCTGCTCGCGGCGAGCTCGGGCGCCATGCTGGCTGCCACGCACATGGTTCGCACGCCGCACACACGCGGCCAGCGCGGGCTGCGCCTGCTCATGGCGCTGGCCATGGCCGGAGCGGCAGCCTCGGCCGCGCTCGACATCGGGGGGCATCTGCTGGCGGCGCTCGACCCGCGATCGGAAGGCTGGAGCGCGTCGGTCGGCATGCTGCTGAGCTACCAGGCCTTTCACATCGCCGTGCTGATGCTGATGGGCGGCTACGTGCTGGTGCGCTCCTGGACGGGCCGGCTGCAGCCCGCGGCCCGCGCGACCATCGACAACACCGGGCTCATGTGGCACTGCGTGACCGCGCAGGGAATCGTCGGTGCGCTGACGGTGCAGCTGCTGCCGCGGCTGCTGGGCTAGGGCCAGGGCTAGAGCGAGGGCTAGCAAGAGCCCGCATCGGGCGCGGGCGCAGGGGCGTACTTGTCCCCCACCCGCTCGCGCAGCGGATGCGTGTCGTAGACGATGTGCATGCTGTCGATGCGGTCGCTGCCGGGCCGAAAGCTGAACACGTCCACGCAAGTGAAATCGACCAGCCTTCCATCGCTCAGCGTCCAGTCGTACCGAAAATACGCGGCCACGCGCACCGTGTCTTCCACCGGCTGCACGGATGCGAACAGGTCGATCAGCGTGATCACGCTCTGGCTCGATGCCTGCGCCAGCCTGGGGAAGAAATCGCGCGCCTTCATGGTTCCGAGAAACGGCGAGTGAACGACGCCCTCGTTCTCGAAAACGGAGATCAGCCCCGCCGTATCGCTTTCGTGCAGGTGCCGCAGGTAGTGGCGTACGGTGTCCAGTTGGGGTTGAGTCATGCGAGGCTCCTGTGTTTTTCGGTTCAGTGGCCGGATCGTTCCAGACACAGCGCCCGGCCGCAAGCCACAATGGCTGCCAATCCATAAGCAGTATTTATGAATTTGCGCTACCTGCACTATCTGGCACTGGTGATCGATCACGGCAGCTTTGCTGCGGCGGCACGCGCCGGCGGCGTGTCGCAACCCGCCATCAGCCACGGCATGCGGCAGCTTCAGAAGCAGTTCGACACACCGCTTTTTGTTCAGGCGGGCCGCAGGCTGCTGCCCACAGACGCAGCGCTGCAAGCCGCCGCCAAGAGCCGGGGCCTCTCGGAGCAGATCGATGCGCTGGCGGCGGGCAGTGCCGCTGCGGCGCATCGCGACCTGCTGCGCGTGGGCGCCACGCCGTCGGCCGCCCTCGTGTTCGGGCCCTCGCTGCACTTCGGGTGGTGTCATGGCCGCCCGCGCCGTCGCCTCGACATATCGGGCGCCGACGAGGGCCGCATGCTTGCGAAGCTGCAGGGCGGCGAACTCGACCTGGTGATTTCGCCGCTGCCCCGCGGGTATGCCGCCAGCGGCCTGGCCTCCGAGCTGCTGTACCAGCTCACGCCGATGGTCTATGCGCGCCAGACGCACCCGCTGGCAAAGGCGCAGTCGCTGGAGGAACTGCAGGCGGCGTCGTGGGCCATCGTCGGGCCCAGCGTGAGCGGTCCTGTCGACGTGCTGCATGAAGCATTTGCCGTCCGACGGATGCGTGCGCCGCGTGTCGCGGTGTCTTGCGCCGACTACGCCAGCCTGCTGCAGCTGATGCTGCACGCCGACTTGCTCTGCGTGCTCCCACATCCGGCGCTGCTCGGGAGCGCGGCAAAGGGCCTCATCGTGCCGCTGGGCCTGCGCGAGGCGCTGCCGCGCTACGAGATGCACCTTTTCACGCCGAAACGGCCGCGCCGGTCGTTGGCGCATGTCATCTCGGGCCTACGCCAGCAACTTGCTCCGCTGGCCGGCACGTCGCCCGGGCAAAAGACCCGCGCCCCTTCAGCGCGGTGACGTGGCCGGCGCCTGCGCACCAATCATCCAGCACGCCGCGGTGAAGCGAACCTCACTGCCGCGCACATAGGGCTCGAACGCCGCGCGCACGGTCGCTATAACCTGTGCTCGCCTGCGCTCGTCCGTCTCATCCTGAAGCACCAGGCCGACCGGGCCGAGCCGCGTGAGATAGCCCATCAGATCGCTTTCGGGCAAAGCGCACTCGACGTCGATGGGCCGGATGTCGATGCCGGCCCAGCCGCTCTCCTCCAGGATGGAAGCGACCCGGCCCGGGTCTGCAAAAGCGAACTGCCCCGGCGCGCCCGGCTTGCGAGCCGGCAGGTTTGGCAGCAGCGGTGCCGCGGCCCGCTCGGCCGTGGTCATGAACGGGTTTTCCGCGGCGCTGCGCCACGCAATGGCCCGAAGCCTGGCGCCACTCTTGGCAGCGTTCAGCAGGTTGGAAAAAGCCTGCACCGGGCTGTCGAAGAACATCACGCCGAAGCGCGAAACGACCAGGTCGAAGCTCGCCGGCTCGAAGGGGTGCCTCTGCGCATCGCCGCACACAAAGCTTGCCGGCGCGCCTTCCCGGTTGGCGCGTGCGCGCGCTGCGGCAATCATCGGCTCGGAAATGTCGGCCCCCGTGCAGTGCCCCCCGGCGCCGAGTACCCGTGCGATGGCCAGCGTGGTGGCCCCGGTGCCGCAGCCCACGTCCAGCACGCGGCGCGCCTGCGCGGCACGCACCTCGTCGACGAGCAGGTTTTCGAACGGCGTGAACAAACGGTCGAGCGACTCCTGCGCATCGACCCAGGCGCGGCCCGCGCGCCCGTTCCACAGTGCGGCCTGTTCGTTGTCTTCCGTGTGCTGCTTGATGTTCATGATCGTTTTCCTTGCAAGCCCTGAAGGGCGGAAGCTAGACTTTGCAACTTCAAGTCGACTTGAGGTCAAGTGGTGGCAGCAGCTCATCTGGACATTGCCGAAGTGGCGCAGCAATCGGGCGTTCCCGCATCGACGCTGCGCTTCTACGAAGAGAAGGGGCTCATCGCCTCCACCGGTCGGCGCGGCTTGCGCCGCCTGTTCGATGCGGGCGTGCTCGAGCGGCTGGCGCTGATCGCGGTGGGTCGCTCCGCGGGCTTCTCGCTCGAAGAAATCGGCCGCATGTTCGCGCCCGGCGGAATGCCGCGCATCGACAGGCAAATGCTCGCGGCCAAGGCCGACGAGCTCGACAAAACCATTCGCAAGCTCAGCGCCATGCGCGACGGCCTCCGGCACGCCGCCGCCTGCCCGGCGCCCAGCCACATGGAATGCCCGACGTTTCAGCGCATCTTGCGGGCTGCGGCGTCCGGGGGGGCCAAGCGTTCGCCCAAGGCAAGTGCACTAAGATCCGCCCGCTGTTGAACTCGGCCGCTGGCCTTGCATCGCCCATGACGCACTACCTGCGCCGCGTTCTCTGTGTCTTGCTGTGCCTGCCGGCGTGGGCCCTGGCCTCGGAGCCTTCCCGATTTGCCGCTGCCCTGCGCGAAACAACGGTGGGCGACAACGCAGCGCAGGCTTTCTTCCTCGTCGGCCAGTTGCGTAGCGCGGGGGCGCCTCCCGCCGACATCGAAGCCTTGCGCCGCGAACTCCTGCATGCGTATGTGGCGCAGATCACCCGCCCGGCCGCTGCACCCGCGCCCCGGCCCGGAGCGTGGGAATCGTTCAAGCGCAGCCTGCCTTGGACTGCCTCCGCCCCTGAAGACACCGTGGCCGCCGCAATTGCACGCGGCCACACCCGAAGCGGCGTGCTCGACGCTCCCTTTCGCGCCGCCTGGCAAGGGGCGCTCAACCACGGGCTGGCTCCGCAATGGGAGACCGGTGCCGCGCGCGCGCCCTTCTTCACCATCGTGATGCGCGACATGCAGCCCGTCGCACCCGGCTTGTGGGCCGCACCGACGAGCGGCGGCAGGGTTCGCCTGATGCTGGCGCTGCGCCTGGCCAACACCTCCACGCGGCCGCTCCCCGTCTTTCGGCCCGACATCGTTCTGGGCGGCCTGGCCTTTGCCTGCACCTGGGACCGCCCCGAAGGCAATCTGAGTGAAATGCAGGCCAATGCAGTGGCCATGGTGCAGCCGGGCGCGGCGTCTGAACCGCTGGCCTGCGAGGCGCAGCCAGCCCCCGCGTATTGGCCCGAGCAGTTGCCGGCGCTCATGGCGGCCGGTGCCGATGCGGCCGCAAAGCCGCTTTTGGTGCCGCACGACATGGACAACGCGCGGCGCGCGTACCACCTCGAGCTTGCCCTGAGGGAACTTGCGCCGCAGGACGAAACCTGGGGCCGGCGGCGGCTGGTTGCGCAGCAGGAACCGGCACGGCAATGGGCGCCCGGCGCAAACCCGCTCGAGCCACCCGAGTCCAGCCATTGGGCCGCGGGCCCGCACAAGGGCTGGAAGTCGTCAGCCGAGGCGCTGAAGAATTTCATGGCGGCCACCGTGCTCGCACTTGGCTTGTTTGCCGCAGGTCGCGGCCTGCTGCGCGTGGGCATGCCGAAATTCGCCGTGGCGGCGGGTACGCTGCTGGCCGGCCTTGGCATGACGGCATTGGCCGCCGCCAGCCTGGGCCGCGGCGGCACGGGCTATGCGCATCCGCTGTACACCGGCATTGGCATATGGAGTGTCTACTTCGGGCCCGTTCTGCTGTGTGTGCTGGCGCTGCACGGCCTGCACAAGCTGGTGGACGACGAAGGAACCACCTGGTGGGAGACCGTGGTCAAAGGATGGCGCAAGACGTTCGACCTGGGCTCCGCCACCAGCCGCGCCGAGTTCTGGGGCTTTGTCGCGCACTGCGCCTGGTTGTGGGCCCTTGCACGCATCTGCTTGGCGCCGCTGGACCGCTGGATCGGCCTTGTGCTGCTGCTGCCGCTGGCCACGATCACCGTGCGGCGGCTGCGCAGCATGTCCCCAGCCGAGATGCTCGGCCTGGGCTTGACCGCCGTCGGGCTGGCGCTGCTGATCTTGATCTGACCTGCGGCATTGCGCGGGCGGACTCCTACAGCACGATCATCGCCTGGCCGATGCGCAGCGATTTTTCCGGGCCGAAAGTTGCAGTTCTGGGCATTGCAACAATCGACGCCGTCATCCCCAGAAATGCCGGCCGGAGACATCCTTCCATGACAAGCGCCAATCCGGTTATTTCTTCAGAGCGTGTCGAGGGAACCGCCGTGTACAACGCGGCGGGCGACAAACTCGGCACCATCGACGACCTGATGATCGACAAGATTTCAGGCCAGGTCCGCTACGCCGTGATGGAGTTCGGCGGCTTCCTGGGCATGGGCACCGACCGCTATCCCATTCCGTGGCCCATGCTGAAGTACGACACCGCACAGGACGGCTACGTGGTGCCCTTGGACAAGGCACAGCTCGAGGGCGCGCCCAAGTACGCGAGCGACCGCGTGCCTGACTACGACGACAAGTACAGCGGCACGGTGGACAAGTACTACGGGCTGTAGGGAGCTAGAGGGGTTCGGCGAGCGCACCCGCCGAACCATGGGGCGACAGGGAGAAGCCCCTTAATCGACCTTCGACGCCTGGAAGTAAGGCTGCGAAGACTCCATGAACGCATGGTGCAGGCGGGCAAGCTCGCGCGCGAGTTGCTGCGCTTCCGATCGGCCCTGTTCTGAGCCGGCTTTCATCTCGCGAACCGCAGCCTCGAAACGAACGGTGGCCCCTTTCCATTCGTCATAGCGCGCCAGGAACTCGTCCCAGTCGAGAGCATTTTTCGCCCGCTGGCCTTCGAGCGGTGTTTCTCCCCGCGCGGCCTGGAGCTCCCAGGGACTTGCCTCGACGTTCGGCCCTTCGGTGAATTCGTCGGCGGCCTTTTTCAGGTCTGCGGGCGATGGTGCGGGATGACCGGGGCTATGGGATCCGCTCTTGTCGACAGGTTGGTTGAGTTGAGCCATGAATTTCTCCTGAAAGTTTCTTCATGGCACGGTCTGCGATTTGGGGCAGCGGAGATGTCGGACGGATACCGGGCAGGTGGTCGGTTCAGTCGGAGTTCGGAGATGTGACCCGCTCGATATACTGCGCCCGTCACGTCAAAAAAAGGCGTGATCGGGATTGGTCTCCTGAAGCATCTCTGCGACGTAAGCCGCAGTTTCCCCGCAGGGTCTGCGGCTTGTTGTTCGTGCCTCCAGTTTTTTTGGCGGCTCGACGGGCGGGCGCAAGCCCGGCCGGTTCTCGCAAGAGGTGCCCGGTAGACCAACCCGTCGAGCTGCCGCCTCGATTGGTCTCGAGAGCGGCGGTTTCAGCAAATCGCACCTCTTGGAGGCCATCAATGGCTACACCCGCTCGCGCCTCTGCGCACGCCGCCGCACTCCCCGCCCCTTCCGAAAACGTCACAGCAGCGCCGGACGCGACGCCAAGTCCTGACGCCGCAGCTGAATCAAGCTTGTGCCCGCTGCAAGACCGCGCCGAGTCACTCGCTCTTCAGGCGTCCGATGACATCAACAATATTCACGACGTGCACCGCGCATACGCATGCCTCGAAGGACTCATCGAGCCACAGCGCTTGAAAGACCCGGCAGAGGTCTACATGAGCCGGAGCGAACTCGGCGCGCTCTTGAGATTGCTTAACGCCGAACTGCAACGCCGCATCTGCACCGCCGACACCGCGATCAAATCCGTGCGCGTGGCCTTGGCCGGGAGCGTTACGCAATAACCTTGCCTTCCACCCTCGGTGAGCACGACGGTAGTTCCCGATGAGTCGACACGAGTATCAGTTTGGGAAAGCAACACCAGGTCACTCTCTCGATTCGCCTCAACAAAGTTGCCCATTTGGCCAAGGCGGCGGTGCTATTCTCGCGCCCATCAAAATTTCGGGGGATACAGGATGCGGCTTTGGTCCATATGTATGCTCGTCTGGGTAAGTACAGTATCCGCCGCTGATGGATCGACGACAACGCTCTACAAGTCCACCGGCCCTGATGGAAGAACGATCTATAGCGATGTTCCGCCGCCACAGGCCCGCGACTCCAAGACGCTGACGTTCAAGAATCTGCCGGCCAGTCCTTTGTCTGCAGACACCCTCGCGTACGTCGAACAGCTGCGCAAGTCAGCTGACGCCCGAGCATCGGCCACGCCGCCTCGCGACACGGTGCTTTTTTCTGCCAAGTGGTGCGGCTATTGCAAACAGGCAAAGGCCTACCTGGCAGCCAAGGGCATCGGTTATCGGGAGGTGGACATCGACACCGCGGAAGGCAAATCAGCCTATGCGCAACTCGGAGGTAACAGCGGAGTGCCTCAGCTCTTCGCGAACGGTCGGGGTGTCACGGGTTTTACCGCTGCCGCGTATGACGCTTTTTTTCAGGCTCGCAGCAAGTAGCAGCGGTGCTGCGCCCCAAGGCTTGAACTCGCCTCAAATTCGACAAGCGCGTGCCGCCAAGCGGTCACGAACCGGATTTGAAGCCGGTGAACGACCGCTTTAGGGTTTTCTGAACTTCGGCTTCGGGCCCGAAGCCGTCCTTCGCATCTTGCAAAAGCGGACCTTCGAAAGCAACTTCGGATTCGTGCTCAAAGCGGACGGTGCGTGATTTACGTGAGTTCGGCGGGTAGCCCGCAGATAGGGCAGATTGCCTGCTTCTCATAGCCAACCAAGGTATGCCCACAATGCGCGCCTTCTTGCAAAAGGCCAACGCCGTGGGAATCGTTCGGTTCGGCGTCCCGTGGTCGAGCAACTAGCAACACGTCCCATGGACTGGGCTGGCTGGCCCCTTCGTGGAACCTGTGCACCTCAGCAAGACAAAGTTTTGCTTCTTCCCACTCCGGTCGCCCAACGTCGACAGCTCGTTGCTCCAGCGCTTTCGCAATGACATCCAAGAGCTCACGCTGTGGCAATTTCACTAGAGTTTCGATAAGAGAGCTGTTGCGCATGATATGTCCGCTGATGGCCCGACTGTAGCCGTGCAAGAACCGGTGCTTCAGTCCCGAAGGCCACGCAAAACAACCGAAATACACACCGATGGATTGCATCTGATGTCGGCTTATCGTTCCCAGTCCATGTTGCCATCATCACTGGTTCCGCAAAAGGCCCAAGACTCGTGCGCGCTGGCCCCAGAAAATGATCCTTCGATTTGTCGAAATATCCTCCACGATTCGTTCTGGTCTTCTTGATCTTGAGGCACGTCGAAGATCTTCAGATAGGCCGAAAGTTTTGGTAGCCAGTCTTCAGCTGAGCCCAGCATTCCTCCGATATCTGAAGTATCGAAGTGAACGTAGTCAGAAGAATTTTGACTGAGCATGGACTGAAATGCGTTCAGCCATGCGCGATCCAGCGTAGGGAAGTGGGAGACAAGCCAGCTTTCACGAGAAGCAAGCATTTCTATCGCGTCGAGCCGTCGCTTGACGAGATAGGGCCAGGCGTCTCCGTTCTCGTCTGCGGTGAGAACCGTCAGATCCCTTTGCTCGTACATAGCAAGCCAAAAGAGGGGCAGGTGATATCTTGATTGAAGGTACGGCTCGTTGGAATCGGCCAACGCGCCAGTTGCTGGCGGCAAGGGAGAATCAGTGAAATAGAGGCTGGAGTACGCGGCCATGAATCTGAACTCACCTGTCTTTTGCAAATGGATCTGTGTAGCACCAAATGACTGCCGTTGGCCGACTTTAGCCGGTCGCGGCCTTGGAGCTTCGGGCCCAAAGCAGTAGTTCGCGGTCCTCTAAAGCAGTCGCTCCGTTCTCTCTCGCCCCTACCGGAACAGCAGTCTCACTACCTTCGGCCCAGGATCCACCAAGGCTTCGTTGTAGAAGTGTTCTGCGCCGAAGAAAGGCCCGGCGAGATGCTGTGGCCGCTCCTCAGGCGCTCCCGCTCAAGAAGTTCTCGACTGAAGGCGATCATTGCGTCACAGCGTTCTTCGAGCGTCGAGAAAACGGATTTCAACCTAAGCAAGTGAGCAATACGAATGTTGCCGTCTATGAACGGGTATACCTCTTGGTTGAGTGCGGTCCAAACCTTCCGCTCATCTGAGGATTCGACAATCCAACGCTCCAGAGTCTGCCCGATACGCGCACCGTTGTCGTTTGTCCGCCAAGTCCAAAGATCTAGCAGCATCGCCACGTCTTCAGGGCGATATGTGGCGGGCAGGTCAGCCCAAAGCAGCTCAGCCAGATCCGAATCATCTCCATATTCATCGAGCAGGCGCATCACCGTGTCATCGCTGCCCTGGTAGTTAGCCAAGCGGAATGCAGCCACCTCATCTAGAGTCGCTTGAACCAAGTGAACACGGGTGTTCATAAAACTAGTGTGTCTGCCACTCTCAAATGTCTGGTTCTGGCCGGCAACCGCCGATCCTGCCTCGGCTCGAGAGCGCCAGAAATATCCTCACCAAACATCATGCTGTGGGGTCAATCCTGGCGGACCTCTGCTCTGTGTTCCGCCTGCGCCGTTCGCGTCGGGCGGCAAAGGACACAAAAATCAGCACGACCGTCAAAGGAAGGAGCACGTTTGCAAGCATCTCTCCGACGATTCGTCCTTGGTCGTGGCTTGAAAAGCGTCCCATGTCCAATGCGAGCAGCGCTTGAACTGTGAAGAAAAAATACACCGCACATGCGGCAAGAACCAAGATGACCCCCGCTGTTCGGGAGGGCACCAGGTCTCGCCTGACAAGTAGGTTGAGGCCCAAGGCTCCGCAGTAGCCCACAAAGTAGACCACCGTGTAGATGATGAGTAGCGTTACGGCCATAGTTCCTTCTCCTCAGGCCTCCGAGTTGTTCTTGTCGAAGATGGCATCGCAATCGCTCGCGTCTCGACGTCTTGGTTCCTGCCTCGGGGTGAATTCTGGCCTAGATTCGAGCGTCCGCTGTTGGCCGATGGTTGACGGGCCATTCCGGGCTCGCCAACTAGAAGTAGCGCAGGCCGTCTTCGATGAACTTAGGTCTGCACATAGCCTGCTGTTCGTCATTCAACTGGTTCCATGGCGGTTCGAACCAGCCCAAACCTTCGCTGGTGGTCAAAATCAAAGCGGAGAATCTATCTTGTATCCATTGACGTTTGTCTTCCAGCTCCGGCGGGAAATCGGCAAAAGAGTACTTATCTGACAACGGGTTCAATCGCCGAACCTCGATCAACTGCCCTGCAAGGAAAAACTGGTACTCCGGATACTCGTCACGTATCAACGCTTCCATGCGGAAAATGCAGGCATCTTGCTCGGCAGCCAACACCCGCGTGCCAGGGCGGGCGGCCAACTTTTCGAGCCGCTGCCGCGTCGAGTTGCCTCTACCTGCCGACAACCGCTGCGTTTCAGCCGCGACTTGTTCGCTAACGTTATTGGGAAGCATGGGTGTTGACTGATTTCGAGACTGATCGGAAGGTCCGGTGTTGGCCGACTGTAGCCAGTGGGGCAAGCGTCAGGTCCCGAGGGCAGCCCCACGCTGGAAGCCTCGGACAAGTCCGGGAAAGTCATCAGCTACTTTGATGGCAACGTCTGGTGCCATTCCAATCATAGGCAGCATGAAGACGGCGCCGGCCTCGTCGAAGGCGTAGATTTCACCACCACCATTCCCGGCGAACGCCACGAAGCCCGGAGCGTATGCGCCAACTTCCATTTCAGCGTTGGCGGTAGTCACCTCGTCCTCGGCCCAAAGGATGATGTACTGCTCCTCGTCATCCATGATGACGAAGCCCTCGAACACGCCGTTCGCGTTGATGAATGCTCGGTAGGCAGCAGGCAGGTGACTGGTCATCGTGGGTGTCTGGTTATGGCCGCACGGCGACCTTCTTTCTTCGCTACCATTTCAAAGGCTCATCATCAACGTCGGTCATCACAAGCGCATTCAACGCCTTTGCAACCGACGCCAGCTTCTTGCGAACCTCGTTGCCTGGCTTCTCGAACTCTGGTCTGTACTCAGTGACCAGCCTACCGCGAACGAAGCGCAGAAATGGTTGTCACGCGCCGCCGCTTAGGAGTTCTGAGTCGGCCTCACCAACTGGCAAGCGAATCTGGTCGCCCGTCATGGGGTTGACTGCAACATGCGCCTCAGTGCGAAGGCGAAGGTCTGGTTCCTGCGAAACGACTCGTCTCCAATCCTCAAGCGAGATTGGTCGCTCAGCGCCACTAAGGCGCTCGACGAACAGGCTGATGCTCAAGTTTTCTCCTCGGCAAGAAAGCGCGACTGCGAAGGTCAGCTTAAAAGTGAACTCTGAGGCGGCTGACGAAGGACCGGTCCTGGCCGACTGTAGCCTCACAGACAGTCCATCCAGCCTTCTGCGTCGATGTGACCGATGAGTGCATCGAGGGAATCGTGGTCGATTTCCATGGAGACGACGTGTCCACCCTTCCGATGCGGCTGGATCGACAACACAGAAATGGCTACGGGCGCGGCATCAAGGGTGCGACGTAGCGAATCAAGCTCCGTCGCCTTGTCAGTAAACGATTCACTGCGATGCATCAGTCTGGGGCCAATCCTCATCCTATCCGAGCTAGGTCAAAGTTGCAGCCCATTGTTCACGAGGCGCGGTTTGCGCGCACGCGCGTCGGGAAGCAAGGTGCAATCACATGGGTCGAATGTCGGCTTTTCGGCATTCAGCGCCTTGTCCACAAACGACAGATTTTGGCCGACTGTAGTCGGCCGAATCGTGCAGCTCATGACTGCCTTTGCCTCACTTCAATATGCTGTTGGTAACAAAGCCGACACCGCAGGCATGGCAGTAGAACCCAGGCACGAACTGCTGCAAGGGCGGCTTCTGCAGGTTCTCGGTGCTGCACTCGTCGATGGCCAACTGGTCGCGCCGCCTATAGCCGGCTCGCTCCTCATCGGGAAACAGCAGGCGTGGACTAGCTCTTCCGATGAGAACAAGCTTCGCCTTGACTTGCGCATCGCTGTGACATCGAGGGCATGTGTTCGCTGCTGGCGGCGAAGAAGGCATAAAACTCTCAGTTTGGTTGATGACGGCGAGAGGCTGCTATTGGCCGATTGTGTTGAAAAACTCCGCTGAATTCTAGGAACTGGCTCGCAGTTTGCATGCCCTTCATCATCGATGGAGG
>NZ_JBBCBW010000037.1:0-36185 GCF_037204085.1 Variovorax sp. CCNWLW235
CCAAGTCCTCTTCGAGGACTGTTTCAACCAGAATGTCGACATCCAATCCATCGTTGCACTTGGGATTTGAGACCGCCAAGCGATTCATGTCGGGCTTGATGTTCAGCGCCGTGATGCGATCGATCTGAGGAACGACGGAAGCCATGAAATCGCTGAAGTCCCGAGCCCATCCATTGACCCGGAGGATGTCGTCGGGAATCAGCAGACCCACAACGGCCATGACAAGGTAGTAAGCCACCAACGCAAGGCCAAAGGGGTTGCGCCAGGCAGAAGTCCTGGGTTGAGCAACGGGCGTGGACTTGCTCATGCGGCCTTCTTCGAGAGTTCATTCCCTGCCGGATCGCCGTTGCGCCGAACAACGTGCTCTCCAGCGTCGGCCGGCCGCGGGCAGTGCGTCAATTTGGTTCGCAATTCGGGGTTGATGGTCATGGTGTTTCCCTTGGCTGTTGTGCCTTGTGTTTCGAGCGAGCGACCTCGGCAATTCAGGCGCACGGTTTCCCCTGATGTAGTCGTTCGATGTCAGCTCATTACAGGCCGGGATTTGCGGGCGCCGACGTGCCGGTCGCGTCGTAGTTCACACTTCTCGCCGTTGTTTTTGGGTACTGCTCGCACGCTTCCGGCACTGCAGGGCGTGTTCTCCGACAAGACCAGCGCAGCTTTCGGGTCATGATCCGGCCACTTGCTTCTTGTTTCATGCAGCGCCCGTGAAGATTGCGACCTTCAACGTAAACGGCATCAACAGTCGGCTTCCACGCCTGCTCGAGTGGCTTGACGAGTCCCGCCCCGACGTCGCCTGCCTGCAGGAACTCAAGTCTCCCGACGCCAACTTTCCCGCGGCGGCCATCCGCGAGGCGGGCTACGGCGTGCTGTTCCATGGCCAGCGTTCATGGAACGGCGTGGCCATCCTCGCGCGCGGAAGGGAGCCGATCGAAACCGGCCGCGGGCTCGACGGAAACTCCGAAGACAGCCAGAGCCGCTATCTCGAAGCGGTGGTGAACGGCGTGGTGGTCGGTTGCCTGTACCTGCCCAACGGCAATCCGCAGCCCGGCCCCAAGTTCGACTACAAGCTCGAATGGTTCGAGCGGCTCAATGCCCATGCGCAGCGCCTCTACGGCTGCGGGCTGCCGGTCGTGCTGGCCGGCGACTTCAACGTGGTGCCGACCGACGCGGACATCTACAACCCGGCCTCGTGGCGCAATGACGCGCTGCTGCAGCCCGAAAGCCGCGCCGCCTTTGCGCGCCTGCTGGCCCAGGGGTGGACCGACGCGATCCGGACCCGCCACCCGGGCGAGGCGATCTACACCTACTGGGACTACTGGCGCAACCGCTGGCCGCGCAATGCGGGGCTGCGCATCGACCACCTGCTGCTGAACGCGGAACTCGCGCCCCTCCTGGTCGACGCGAACGTAGACCGCGAGGTGCGCGGCCGGCCCGGCGCGAGCGATCATGCGCCGGTGTGGATCGAACTCGACTTGCCCTCCTAGAATTCTCGCCAATGCCCAAAGGTGTTCCCAATCCAGCGCCCATGTATGGGATCTATGCCCGCCCGTGGGGCTTCGAGGTTTCCATCGTCCGGCGCGGGGTCCGGTACTTCCAGCAGTTCGGCAACGGCAGCTACGGCGGCGCGGAGCATGCGCTGCGGCGTGCGCAGGAATGGCGCGATGCCGTCGTGAGGAGCGTGCCGCCGCCCACGCGGCGCGAGCGGGCGGAAAAGCAACGGGCGAACAACACCACCGGAGTGACGGGCGTCTTCTGCCTGGTGTCGCCCGACGGAAGAGGGCTGTCGTGGCTTGCCAAGACCTACATCGCGGCCGAAGAAATACTGCGCGCCAACTTTCCGATTCACAGCTGGGGCGACGCGGCGCGCACCATGGCCATCGAGGAGCGGGCGAAGCAGTTGAAGCACATGACCGGCCTGGCGGCCCTCCATCCTGCCGAAGAGTCGATCCGCAAATCCGCAAGCGGGCCGACCGCGGCTCCCGCGCCGCGCAAGCGCTCCCGCTCCGAGATCCTTCGCAAGTCGAATTCCAGCGGCGTCAGCGGCGTGCACTACAAGCAGCCCCGGCCCGACCACCCCGGTTATTGGCTGGCCATTACCTACACCGCAGGGAAGGGCAGCGTGAGCAAGGCGTTCTCCATCAAGGCCCATGGCTACGATGAAGCCAAGAGGCTGGCCATTGCCGAACGCACTTGCCAGTTGGCTCAAAAGGGTATCGACTGATCGGCGGGTTACATTTATGCGCTATCGTCCGCGTTGTAGGTAAAAGTAATTAACATCACTCTCCCCCGCGAGAATCCACACCAGTGACTACCGAAACAGCGGCCAATGCCAGCTTTCCCGGCTCCAATGCCGGGTTTGTGATGGCCTTCCAGCCGATCGTGGACTTCGAGCGGCGCGAGATCTTCGCGCACGAGGCGCTGGTGCGCGGCACCTCGGGAGAAGGGGCAGTCCAGGTGCTTTCGCGCGTGAGTCCGCGGCACCGGTTCGCGTTTCACGAGGCCTGCCGCATCAAGGCCATCGAGACGGCTTCCGCGCTGGGCATGGAATCGAAGCTCAGTCTCAATGTGTGGCCCAACGATCTCACCGAGCGCACCGAGTGCTTCCATACCGCCATGGACACGGCCCGGCGGTGCAACTTTCCGCTGCATCGCCTGATGTTCGAGATTGCCGAGTGCGAACACGTGGCCGATCTGCCGGGGCTTGCCGCCGCCTTTCATGCCCACAAGGCCTTCGGCTTCACTTCGGCCATCGACGACTTCGGCGCCGCCTATGCCGGCTTCGAACTCCTGGCCGGCTTTCAGCCCGATGTGGTGAAGGTCGACATGGGCCTGGTGCGCAACATCCACACCGATCCCGTGCGGCTCAGCATCGTCAAAGGCTTTGTCGGCACCTGCACGGAACTTGGCATCCGGGTGGTGGCCGAGGGCGTCGAAAGCTCTGACGAAGTGCACGCGCTCCAGGCGCTGGGCGTAGGCCTGTTCCAGGGCTACCTGTTTGCCCGGCCCGCCGTGGCCATGCTGCCGGCGGTGGCATGGGACGCCGCCTGAAGCGGACAGCCATGCCGTGACGGGCCGCAACCGAACGCGGCGCTGACTCAGACGTTGCTGGTCGCGCGGACCTCCTCGATGGTGGTCTTTCCGGCAAGAACCTTTTCGATGCCGTCCTGCCGCAGGGTGCGCATGCCTTCGCGCAGCGCCGCTTCCTGCAGCTCTTCGGCACGGGCGCCCCCCTGCACCAGCCGCCGCAGCGTTTTCGAGATCACCATCAGCTCGTGGATGCCCACGCGTCCTTGGAAGCCGGTGTTGTCGCAGTGCTTGCACCCGGTGCTTGCATAGGCGAGCAGCTGGCCGTCCTGCCCGTAGTGGCGGTGCCAGCCATGGCGTACCGACTCGCGTTCGGCCGGGGTGTCGTGCGCGCCGAACGAGTGCATGTAGTCGGACAGCAGTTCCTCGACTTCCTCGGGGCGCATCGGCCGGCTCGTTACGCAGTGGCTGCAAAGGCGGCGCACCAGCCGCTGGGCCAGCACGGCCAAAAGCGAATCGGCGAAGTTGAACGGGTCCATGCCCATGTCCAGCAGCCGGGTCACGGTTTCGGGAGCGCTGTTGGTGTGCAGCGTCGACAGCACCAGGTGGCCCGTCAGCGAGGCCTCGATGGCGGTCTTGGCGGTTTCCTCGTCGCGGATTTCGCCGACCATGATCACGTCCGGGTCCGCACGCACGAAGGCCCTCAGCGCCTTGGCAAAAGTCCATTCGATGCGTGGGTTGACCTGCACCTGCCGCAGGCCCGGCTGTGTAATTTCGATGGGGTCTTCGGCCGTCCAGATCTTTCGTTCCGGCGTGTTGATGTGCATGAGGGCCGAGTGCAGCGTGGTGGTCTTGCCCGAGCCCGTGGGGCCCACGCAAAGCACCATGCCATAGGGGCGCTCCACCGCCTTGGTGAACTCCGACAGGTTGTGCTGCGAAAGGCCGAGCTGCTCCAGCGCAATGGGCTTGGCCGATGCCAGGATGCGCATGACCACGTCTTCAAGACCGTTGCTGGTCGGGATGGTTGCCACGCGCAGCTCGATGCGGTGCTGCGGCGAATACTTGGCAAAGTTGATCTTGCCGTCCTGCGGCTTGCGCTTTTCGCTGATGTCCAGGTCGCACATGATCTTCACGCGCGCGACCACCGCGTTGCGGTAGCTGGCCGGCAGCTCCAGGTGCGTGTGCAGACGCCCGTCGCGCCGAAACCGGATGCGCGTCTTTTCCTTGCCCGGATAGCTTTCGATGTGGATGTCGGACACGCCCTCGCGGTGCGCATCGACGATCATGCTGTTGATCATTCGCACCAGCGAGTTGTCCGATTGCTCAATGGCTTTTTCTTCTTCGAGCGTGGGAGTGGGGCGCTCTTTTTCGAGTGTGACCAGGAGCTCGCTGGTGGCGGCCGGCTCGAAGTCGAGCGGCCGCGAGGGGTCGTGCACGATGGTCGGGTCGAGGATGGTGTCGTTGCCGATCTTTCCGTAGGCCTTGTAGAGCACCGTGTCCAGAACAAGGCATTCGCCGATCACCGGCACCACCTTCATCTGCGAGATGAACTCGACTTCATCGATGGCCGCATGCCGGCTGGCCGGATCGTCCATGGCAAGGATGAGGCGGCCCTGGTGGATCATGAGCGGCATTACCTGCAGGCGCCGGGCCACCCCGTGGCTGATCGTGCGCAAGGCGTCGACTGCGACCGGGAACAGGTGCAGGTTGACCAGCGGATAACCCATCTTTCGGACCAGCGCGGCCTTCAGCTGCTCGCGGGTGACCACGCCCATGCGGACCAGCGTTTCGCCCAGCGGCACGCTGCGGTCGAGCTGCTGCTGCGCCAGGCCTTCGCGCAACTGCTCCTCGGTCACCGCGCCCAGGGCCATCAGCGCCTGGCCGATGCGCAAGATCGGCATGCGGCTTTGAACTTCCAGGGCGTGCAGCAACTGCTCGGGCGTGACGACTTCGGTGGGCGACATTGAATTGAATCTCCTGTTGCGGTGATTCTGGGGTGCACAGGCAGGCTTGTCAGCAGGAGCACACCCCGTGCGAAGGCTCGGTGCAATGCCGCGTCACTACCAAAGTTCTCAATTTCTCAATTGAAGCGCGTCAATCGGAAAAACCGTAGGTATTGCGCCCCGCGGACTTGGCGCGGTACAGCGCGGTGTCGGCGCGCGCGAGCAGTTCCGACGGTGTGGCGGGCGCTTCGCTCGCCGGATGAAACGCCACACCGATGCTGGTGGTAACCCGAAGGCGCTGCCCGTCGAGTTCGAACGGTGCGCCCCCGATCTGATCGATGATCTTCCGCGCAATGGCGGCGGCCGCTTCTTTCGCCTGCAGGTTCTCGAGCACCACCACAAACTCGTCGCCCGCGAGGCGGGCCACGGTGTCGGTGGCTCGCACGCTGGCCAGCAGGCGGCGGGCGTATTCCACCAGCACGCCGTCGCCGGTGGCGTGGCCGAGCGTGTCGTTGATGGTCTTGAAGCGGTCGATGTCGAGAAACAGCACTGCCAGCGCGCTTTGCGTGCGCTGGGCGCGGGCAATGGCACCGGGCAAGAACTCGTTGAACGCGAGCCGGTTGGCCAGGCCTGTGAGCGTGTCCACCCGCGCCAGGTCGATCAGCTTGCGCTCCACCGCCTTCAGCGCACTGATGTCGAGGCTCAGCGAAAAAATGCCGCGCGTGACGCCGTCGGCCCCGGTGTCGGGCACGTAGCTCACGCGCGTGGTGCGCTCCCCGCCCTGCGTGAGGGTCTGGGCTTCGAACTCGACCCGCTCGCCCGCCAGCGCGCGCTGGATCATGGGCCTGCGCGAGAGATACAGCTCGGGCCCCGCCACATCGCTGATGTGGTGGCCCAGGATCTTGGAAGGCTCCACGCCCAGCCATTCGCGGTAGGTGGCGTTGGCGAAGGTGATCTTCTCCTCGCGGTCGATGTAGGTGATGAGCGCCGGCAGGTTGTCCGTGATGGTGCGCAGGCGCATCTCGCTTTCGGCCTGCCGCACCTCGGCCTTCTTCAGCGCCGTGATGTTGAAGGTCATGAGATAGAAGCCCAGCACCTTGCCATCCAGGTCCTTGTCGGGAATGAGGTTGACCTGGAAGTAGCCGGTCTTGCCATGCAGCGGCGTGCGCACCGGAAACCTCACCGCCTTGCCCTCGCGCACCATGGGAAGGTAGGGCTGCTGCTGCCGGTACACCGTGTCGCCCACGGCCCTGTGCAGGTTTACGCCGGTGAGCGGGCCGTCGTCCAGGCCCGCCATCCGCCGTGCCCGCACGTTCGCGAACAGGCAGTTCTCGTCGTTGTCGAAGTAGCCCACCAGCGCGGGAATGTTGTCGGTCACGTCGCGCAGCCGCTTCTGCTGCTCGGTCAGGGCCTTGCGGATGTTCACCTCGTCGGTGATGTCGAAGGTCATGGCGAACACGCCTTGCACCACGCCGTTCGCGTCCTGGTCGGGGATGTAGTGCGCCTTGAAGGTCCGGTGGCCGATGCCCAGCGCCGGATCGCCGGATTTTTCGATGACCACGGTTTCGCCGGCAAGCGCGCGCTGGTAGGAATCTTCGACCACCGAAAAATCGTCGGCGCCGCGCACCTCGGGCATCGAGCGGCCGATCATGGCCCTGTCCTTGTGCAGCGCCTTGACCTTCGCATTCACGAAGGTGTATCTCAGCGACGAATCGACATGCGAGACCAGGGCCGGGATGTTGTCGGCAATGATGCGCACCTGCGCTTCGCTGTGCGCAAGGCTCACCTCGATGCGCTTTCGCTCGGTCACGTCGAAGGTCATGGCGTAGTAGCCGCGCACCTGCCCGGCTTGGTCGCGGTCGGGAATCAGCTCCGTCTGGAAGAAGCGGTCTTCCTCGCGAAGGCGTGCGTCGCCCCGGCTTTCGAAGCTGACCGCCTCGCCGGCCAGCACGCGCTGAACGGCGGCGTCCACTGCCTCGTTCTCGCCGATGACCTGCGCCGTGCGACCGATCAGCTGCGCCGCGCCGCGATCGAGCTTTCTGCAGAGCGGGGCGTTCACGAAGGTGTAGCGGCCCTGCGCATCCACGTGCGACACCAGCGCCGGCAGGTTGTCGGTGATGTCGCGCAGGAACTTCTCGCTCGTCTTGCGCTGGCGCATCAATTCGTCGAAGGTTCGCGCAATATCGCCTATCTCGTCGTTCGGATAGGTGCGGGGCATGGTCCCTTCGAGCGCCGCGTTGTCAACGTCCAGCATGTGCCGGTGCAAATAGCGCAAGGGCCGAAGCTGCCAGCTCACCACCGCGAGCGCCACGGCGCCGGCAATCACAGCAAGCACCAGCGCGCCCACCCAGGCCGCACGCTCGATGGCGTCGATGCGGGCGAATGCTTCCGCGGTGGGATACATCGCACCTATGACCCAGTTCGTCTGCTGTATGCGCTTGAAGGAATAAAGGCCGTGCACGCCCGCATGGTTGACGCCTTCCGCGGCGCCTTCGTAGCCCTCGACGGGGCGGTCGATCTCGGGGTTGCCGGCACCCTTCAGGCCCGTCTGGTTGATGATGAGCTCGGTGCGCGGGTGGTCGATCACCACGCCCTCCGTGCTGGTGATGAACAGATAGCCCGTTTCGCCGAACTTCACGTCGGCAAGCTCGCCCAGCAGGTTGCGGTCCTTCAGGTTCAGGGCGCCCGAGATCACGTACTTCACGTTGCCGGCCGGGTCCAGCACGGGCTCGGTAATGGCGACCTGCGCCAGGCCGCTCAGCCGGTTGAGGTAGGGCTCGGAGATGACGCTGGCCTTGGACGCAAGCGTTTTCTGGAAGTAAGGGCGGTCCTTGATGTTCACCCTGCCGGACTGCTGCGCGCCATTGAGGCTGGCAATCAGGTCGCCGTCGGCGGTGAAGAACGCCACGTTGCTGAAGGCCTTGTGCAGTGGCTGGTGCTTTTCAAGAAAGGCCTGCAGTGCGTCCGTGTCCTGGAAGTCGTTCGACTCCACGCTGGTGGCAAAGGTCTCGAGCAGGGTGCGCCGGCTGACGAACTTCTGGTCGACCGTGTTTGCAACGGCGGACAGCCTCGCGAACTCTTCGCTTTCGATCGACGCCCGCATGCTGGCCTTGACCAGCTGCAATGCCACCGTGCCGATGGCGGCCGTGGCTGCCAGGACCACCGCGGCAACGCCGATGCCGAGGCGTGTATTCAAGTTGATGCGAATCTTCCGGAGACCTGATGTGTTCATTGTCGTGGACAGGCACCGCGATGGAATCCGCGTTGCGCATGTAGTGTGTCAGAAGCAGGGTCTCGGGTACTTCGCGCAATCCCCCATACCTCGCTGCGTTAACCGTAGGGGGCTCACATCTCGTCGCGCTTGAGCAGGTAGTCCAGCGGACCCACGCGAAACCACCGGTAGCCGTACGACTCGATCACCATGCAGTGCTTTCCTTTCGCATTGGCGCGGCTGTGCGCGTTCGACAGCAGATTGATGAGTTGCCCGCCGTGCTTGCCAAGCGCCTTGGCGTCGAGCTTGATCTCCAGCGGGTTCGCATCGAAATTGTGGACGAAGACCACCGCGTTGCCGCGCCATTCATAGCGCACCACCAGCACCGAGTGCTCTTCGTTGGGAATGACGGTGAAGTCGCCCCAGCCGATCTCAGGCACCTCCTTGCGCATGCGGAACACGCGCTCCATCCAGTTGAGCAGCGAATCGGGGTCGCGCCGCTGCGCCGCCACGTTCACATGCTCGAAGCCGTAGGCGCCGCCTGTCACCACCGGAAGCACCGGCTTGGACGAGGTGGTGAACCCGCCTTGCTTCTCGGTGGACCACTGCATGGGCGTGCGCGCGCAGTTGCGCTCCGGCAGGCTCAGGTCGTCGCCCATGCCGATCTCGTCGCCGTAGCGCATCACCGGCGTGCCTGGCAGGGTGAGCATCAGGCTGTAGGCCAGCTCGAGCCGCCGCCGGTTGCCGCCGAGCATCGGCGCCAGGCGGCGGCGTATGCCGCGGTCATACAGCTGCATGTCCTTGTCGGGCCCGAAGGCCTCGAACACGCGCTTGCGCTGCGCGGGCCGCAAGCGCCCGAGGTCGAGCTCGTCGTGGTTGCGCAAGAACATGACCCACTGCGAAGTGGCAGGGCGCTCCCGCGTGGCCTCCAGCGCCTTGACCAGCGGCCGTGTGTCACCCACCGCCATGGCATAGAACAGGTTCTGGTTGACCTGGAAGTTGAACATCATGTGCAGCCGCTCGCCCTCGTCGCCGAAGTACGCCATGTTGGTCTTGGGCAGCACGTTGGCTTCGGCCAGGATGATGGCGTCGCCCCGGCGCCACTGAAGCAGCTCGCGGAACTGCCGCAGCATGTCGAACCTTTCGGTGGGGTACACGACCTTCGGCCCCTTCGCGCCGATGACAAAGGGCACCGCATCCATTCGAAAGCCCGACACGCCCAGCTGCGTCCAGAAGCCCATGATCTTCAGGATCTCGGCTTGCACGTGCGGATTGGCCGTGTTCAGGTCGGGCTGGAATTCGTAGAAGCGATGAAAGTACCAGCGCCTTGCGAGCTTGTCGAAAGTCCAGGTCGATTTCTGCACGCCCGGAAAGACCACACCGTCGGTGAAGCGGGGCGGCTTCTTGTCTGACCACACATACCAGTCGTGGTATTTTGATTTCCGGTTCTTGCGCGCCTCCTGAAACCAGGGGTGCTGGTCCGAGGTGTGGTTGACCACCAGATCCATCAGCACGCGCATGCCGAGCTGCTCGGCCGAATGCGTGAACTCGACGAAGTCGCCGAGCGTGCCGAAGCGGGGGTCTACGTTGTAATAGTCCGAAACA
Organism: Variovorax sp. CCNWLW235; assembly: GCF_037204085.1. Lineage (NCBI taxonomy): Bacteria > Pseudomonadati > Pseudomonadota > Betaproteobacteria > Burkholderiales > Comamonadaceae > Variovorax > Variovorax sp. CCNWLW235. Next base: position 9,784 of record NZ_JBBCBW010000037.1, read on the forward strand.
TCGTAGCCGTCGTCACGCCCCGGCGATGGATGGAACGGCATGAGCCAAAGCGTTGTCACGCCAAGGCCGTGAAGGTACTCCAGCCGCCGTGTCAGGCCTTCGAAGTCGCCGCAGCCGTCTCCGTTGGAATCCATGAAGGTTCCCACCGACAGGCAATACACCACGGCGTTCTTGTACCAAAGGTCGTTGATCATGCCGGGGGAACCTCCTAAAAATGGAAGCCTCGCAACACAGAACACGAAAGGAAACTCGATGTCGGCCGATGCTTGGTGGAAGAACGGAATCGTTTATCAGATCTATCCGCGTTCGTTCCAGGACAGCGACGGAGACGGCATCGGCGACTTGCGGGGCATACAGAAGCGGCTTGATTATCTGGTCGAGCTCGGCGTGGACGCTGTCTGGATATCGCCTATCTACCCCTCACCAATGGCCGACTTCGGGTACGACATTTCCGACTACTGCAACGTCGATTCGCGCTTTGGCACGCTGGAAGACTTCGATGCGCTGTCCGCCGAGTGCAGGGCGCGGGGCCTCAAGCTGGTGCTGGACTTCGTGCCCAACCATACGTCGGACCAGCACCCGTGGTTTGTGCAAAGCCGCGCCTCGCGCAACAACCCCAGGCGCGACTGGTACCTGTGGCGCGACCCGGCTCCGGACGGCGGGCCGCCCAACAACTGGCTCAGCAATTTCGGCGGGCCGGCGTGGACCTTCGATGAAGCCAGCGGGCAGTACTACTGCCATTCGTTCCTGAAGGAGCAGCCCGACCTCAACTGGCGCAACCCCGAAGTGCGCAAAGCCATGTACGACGTGCTGCGCTTCTGGCTGCGGCGCGGCGTGGACGGCTTTCGCATCGACGTGCTGTACCACCTCATCAAGGATGAGTTGTTTCGGGACAACCCGCCGAACCCGGCCTTCCAGCCGGGGCAGGACCCTTCGCACCGCCTGCTTGCGCTCTACACCACCGACCGCCCGGAGATGCAGGACATCGTCATCGAGATGCGCCGCGTGGCGGATGAGTTCAGCGATGAAAGCTCGGCGCGCGTATTGATCGGCGAGCTTTATCTTCCGCTCGAACGGCTCATGGCCTACTACGGCGCCACCTCCGAAGGCCTGCTGCAGGGCGTACAGCTGCCGTTCAACTTCCAGCTCATCACCGCGCCCTGGCATGCGTCCGAAATCGATCGCATCGTGCGCAACTACGAAGCGGCGCTGCCGCACGGCGCGGCGCCCAACTGGGTGCTTGGCAACCACGACAAGCCGCGCATTGCGAGCCGCGTGGGGCAGGAGAGGGCGCGGCTCGCGGCCATGCTGCTGCTCACGCTGCGCGGCACGCCCACGCTCTACTACGGCGACGAGATCGGCCTGACCGACGTTCCCATTCCGCCCGAGGAAGTGCAGGACCCGTTCGAGAAGAACGAGCCGGGCAAGGGCCTGGGGCGCGACCCGCAGCGCACGCCCATGCAGTGGAGCCGCGCGCACGCCGCCGGCTTTACCGACGGCACGCCCTGGCTGCGGCTCGGCGGCGACTGGCACATGCGCAACGTGGAGGCGCAGATGGCCGATCCGGCCTCTATGCTGCAGCTCTACAAGCGGCTGGTTGTGTTGCGGCGGCACGAGCCCGCGCTGCACGAGGGCAGCCACGAGCAGCTCGATGCGGGCGCCGACGTGCTGGCCTATGCAAGAACCTCGGGCACGCGGCGGCTGGTAGTGCTGCTGAACTTCGGTATCACTGAAACGCAGGTCCGCGCCGAACTGCTGCCGCACGAAGTCGTGGTGCTGGCTTCGACCCATGCCGACCGGACGGGCGCGGTGAAGGGAGAGCTCACACTGCAGCCGCTCGAAGGGGTGATCGTCGCGCAGTAGCGCACGTGCGCGAACGTGCGACACGGAGGCTATTTGCCGGACGGATAGGTCTCTGGCAGGCCCGAGTCGTCGGGCGCGGCATGGCGGTCCAGCGGAACCACCGCCTGGGTCCGGTCGATGTGCAGCAGCGCGTCGAACTGCACCGGCAGCCGTGCAAAGAAGTAGTGGCTCTGCCGCTCGGTCTCGGGCCGGTAGATCACGCCGATGGCGCGTTCCAGCCGCTGCTCCCGCAGCGCGAAATGGTGGCTCCCTTCGCCGCGCAAGGGCAGCATGAAGCGTTCGAATCCGGTCTGGTGCATCAGGGCCTCGTAGCTGTCCGGCCGCGAGGGCAGAACCTGCTTGCGTTCGGCGGGCGCCCCCCAGTCGGAGGCCGCCATCACGGTGCCGGTATGGGTGGTAAAGCCCACCAGCACCGCGTCGCGGCCCTGGCGTTCGCGCACCAACTGGCCGACGTTGAGCTCGCCGCGCTCCTCGCCCATTTCGGTGGCGCGCGCATCGCCCAGGTGCGAGTTGTGGGCCCACACCACGATCTTCGGGCGCTCGCTGCCGCGCCAGAGATGGCGCTCCACTTCGCCCAGCGTCTCGACCATGTGGCGGTCACGCAGGTTCCACGATGAAACGTCGCTCAGGTACATCGAGCGGTAGTACGCCTCGGCATTTTTCACGAGGCGCGCGTTCTGCTCGGCGTTGAAGGCGTCTTCCTCATTGGCCGTGTTGCCGCTGCGCCAGGCCTCGCCGGCGGCACGCCGCATTTCAAGCAGCATGTCGACCACGGCCTGCTGGCAAGAGGCCGTGTTGCCGACGCCGGCCATCAGGCCGTACATCTGGCCGCGGTCGCCAAAGCGATCGAAGCAGCCGTAGCGTTCGCGCGCAAGCCGGGCCGCATCGGGATCGGTTCGCTCGAAGTACGCGAGCACCGCTTCCATGGAGCCCGAGAGGCTGTACAGGTCGAGCCCGTAGAAGCCTGTTTTTCCCTGCGGCGGTGCGGAGTCGTTGAAGGCGCGCTGCCAATCGACGAAGCGCGCGACCTCTTCGTTGCGCCACATCCAGGTGGGAAAACGCCGGAAGCCGGATAGCGCCTCGGCCGCGCCGGCGTCATCGCTGGCCCCCCTGACATAGCGGTTCACGCGATAGGCGTCGGGCCAGTCGCCTTCGATGGCCACGGCGTTGAAGCCCTTCTCGGCCAGCAGGCGCCGCGTGATGCTGGCGCGCTCGGCATAGAACTCCTGCGTGCCGTGCGAGGCTTCGCCAAGCAGCACATAGTGCGCATCGCCGATCAGGTCGAGCAGGGCGTCATGGTCGCAGGGGTTTCCTTCCATCGGGTGCGCCGCCGAGCGCAGCGCTTCCGCTTCCTTCGAAATATCGGATGGCTTCATCGTGCAGGGTCCTCGGGCTGGTGCGCGCGGGGGCGGTTCGCTTCTTCGAGCAGGCGGCACACCTCCTCGTCGCTGGTCTGGGAAAAATCGAGGTACCACCGGCCGACTCCCAGGAAGGCGTCGGGAATCTCGGCGCAAACGACATCGTCCGCCTCGCCCTGCAAGAGCGCGCAGGCTTCGGGGGATGCGACCGGCGCTGCGACCACGACACGGGCCGGCTCCTGCCTGCGCACCGCGCGCACGGCCACGCGCATGGTGGCGCCGGTGGCAAGCCCGTCGTCCACCAATATGACGATGCGGCCTGTCAGGTCGGGCGCGGGCCGGTTGCCGCGGAAGGCGCGTTCGCGACGTTCGAGCTCATGCTGTTCGTTGCTCACCACTTCATCGACCGCCTCGGCGCCAATGCCGAGTTCGCGCACAAGCTCTGGGTCGAGCACCTGTTCGCCGCCGCTCGCAATGGCGCCCATGGCGTATTCCTCGTGGCCCGGTACGCCCAGCTTGCGCACCACCAGAACGTCCAGCGGCGCTTGTAGCGCCTGGGCCACTTCGTACGCCACCGGCGTGCCGCCGCGCGGCAGCGCCAGCACGATCACGTCGGGCCTTACGGCATAGATGGCCAGCTCCTGGGCGAGCACGCGGCCCGCATGCTGCCGGTTCCTGAAATACTCGAATCCCATTTCGGTGTCCTTGCGGCCACCTTAGGTTTGCTCGAGCGCCGGCGCTGTAGGGGGATGCTCACATCGGCGTAGGCGTGCTCTGCCCCGGCCCCGAGCGATAGCGCTGCGCCACCTCCCAGGCCTCGACGATCAACGCGCGGGCCTTCGGGTGCTCGGGGTCTGTCACCACCCATTCGGGGTACGCATGCGGAAGGCTGGAGGCCGTCACGCGAATCGCATCGAATTCCGTCGGTGGGAGCGGCTGCGTTGCGCTGGCGCGATGGGTCAGCGTCTTGCGCAAGCCCGCCTTCCATGCATCGGGCAGGTGATCGACGGCGGGCAGGAGCGCCAGCGCAATGTGCGCCGCGCGCGGGCTCAGGGCTTCGGCGTCGGCGCGCAAACGCGCCAGGCACTCGGTACCGCTCATTCCTCACCTCCGGGGCATGGGCTCATGGCGGGCTGCTCTCATGCGCGCTGCTCTCATGCGGCCTGGATCTCGATGCGCCGCGGCTGGGCGTGCTCGGCTTTGGGAATGCGCAGCTTCAGCACACCCTGCTTCAGTTCAGCCGAGATCGCGGCCGTGTCCAGTTCCTTGCTGAGCGTGAACACGCGGCGGAAGCGGCCAAGGCCCACCTCCGTGTGGCTGGATTCCAGCCCCTCCGGAACGGCCAGGTCGGACTCCGCCTCGATGGTCAGCGTGTCCGACGCCACGTGCAGGCCGAGCTTCTCGCGCGAAACGCCCGGCAGGTCGGCAAAGAGCGTGATGCCGCCGCTGTCCTCGATCACGTCGACCGGCGGCGTCAGGGCGGCGTCGCTGTAGCGCGCGCCCTCCTTGCGGGCGAGCTCCTTCGATCCGGCGACGCGAGGCGATGTGGTGGTGCTGTTCATGATCGTCTCTCCTTTCTTTGCTTGTCACTGAACGGTGATGCGCCGGGGCTGCGACGAGGCGCGCCGCTGCACCGTGATGTGCAGCACGCCGTCGCGGTACTTGGCCTGCACGGCGTCGGGGTCGGCGTCGTCGGGCAAGGTCAGCACCCTGCGGAAGCTGCCCTCGAAGCGCTCGTTGATGTGAACGGCCGCCTTGGCATCGCCCTGGGGCAGCGTGTTGCTGCGCGTGCCGGCGATGCTGAGCAGGCCTCGCTCCAGGTTGACTTCCAGGCTGGACGGGTCGACACCCGGCGCAAACGCGTAGATCTCCACGGTCTGCGGCGTGCCGCCGACGTTCAGGGCAGGAAAGCCGTTGCGGCCGAAGCCGCGGATGGTGGGCGACAGATCGAAGGCCTGCTGCATCTCGCGCTGCAGGCGATCCATCTCGGCGAACATGTCGCGCGGAAACAAGGATCGGTACATGGCGAAAACCTCCATTCGAAAGTTGAACGGAGCGCCGGAGGCCTCTCCAGCGCTTCCGATCAGCGAAATAGGCGCGGCCATGCTTTTTTCAAGAGCCCCTTTTGCAGCTTCGGCGGTAGCGGGATTCGACGCTATGAACCTGCCCCGCGCGATAAAAAAGACCTTCGAGCAGACCCCTTGAAGCGCTGCAAGGCGGCCCTAATTCGAACGTCGTCGAAATCGTCAGTCGTCATTCCAAACCTAGAGGAGATTTGTCATGTCGATGGACCTGCTCAAGCAGATTGCCGCATCCCGCCTTCCCATGTCTTTCCGGACGCCCAAGGAGATCGACGAGGTCAGGATTCTTCGCCAGGCCGGACTCGTGATTGCCTTTGTTCCGGCTCCCGCCGACCCGCTGAAACTGTCGGGCGCCGAGCCCGCGGCGCAGGTGCTTGCCATTACCGAAAAAGGGCGCGAGGAACTGGCGCGGGTGCGTTATCCGGGCGAGGCGCCGCAAAGCAGCAAACCGCGCCACATGGGCCTGAAAAACTGGCTCGCCGGCGGGCGCCGCGGGCGCGGATTGCAGCAAGGTTTGCTGCACCAAAGCCACGATTCACGGCCTTCCCAAAGCTTGTAGGCCGCATCCTTCCTGAACATGCGCGGAAGTCCATGACAGCGCATGCGTGCTTCCGCGCTGAATCCGTCTCGCTACTACACAAGAGACAAGCGAAAACAGGAGACAGACATGGACTTCGAAGGCATCTACTGCTTTGACACGGCGACCGTCCGCTTTGCAATCTATCCGGACGGTCCCGACGGCGCGCGGATCATTGCGCAGATTTCGGAAGAAACCCTGCACGACGTGTTCGGCACCAGGAACTTGGGCGACCAGCTGCTAGACACCTGCAGGACGCACTTCGACGACATCGGCGCCGCGGCGCTCAAGCGGTACCGGGCCAACCCCAACCAGGCCATCAATCTGACCGTGGACGACTTCTCCCGTCGCATTCTTCCGCGCTCCGCGGGAGTGCAAGGCGCATGGCCGGCAGCCTCGCTCGCGGCCTGAAATAGCCGCGCGAGCGGCGCGGCCATTTTTCGTCCCTCATCGCGTTATGGGGAACTCTCCGACACGGCAAGGAGGTTTCAGCCTTACCCGCCGGACCCGAATTCTTTGCAAATTGTGTGCTCAGGCCTTTGGGTTGCCGAGAGCGTGTTCCTTTGGACACCCGGTCGCTGGCCTTCAAGCAAGCAAGGAACACCGGTGCCAGTGACTCAGCAGCTACCCGAGCCCGAGGCGCAAGACGCCTACCTGTTCCGCGAAGGAACGCACTCCCGCTTGTACGACCTGATGGGTTGCCACCTCTTGAAAGAGGGCGGTGCCCGCTTTGCCGTGTGGGCGCCCAATGCGGAGTCCGTTTCCGTGGTCGGCGACTGGAACCACTGGTCCGGCGATGCCGATCCGCTGGCGCCGTCTCCGGACGGCACGGGCATCTGGCTGGGCCATGCACCCCACGCGGCGCTGGGCCAGACCTACAAGTACCGCATCCGCTCGCGCTTTGGCGGGTACACGGTCGACAAGGCCGACCCTTTTGCCTTCTGCGCCGAGCACCCGCCTGCCACTGCCTCGCGCATTTGCGAGCTTTCGTATGAATGGAACGACGGCGAATGGATGGCCACGCGCGCCGCGCACAACGCGCTGGATGCGCCCATGTCTGTCTACGAGGTGCACCTGGGCTCCTGGCGGCGACGCGACGGGCACTTCATGGGCTACCGCGAAATCGCGCACGAGCTTGCGGCCTATGTGAAGCACATGGGCTTCACGCACGTGGAGCTCATGCCCGTGACGGAGCATCCGTTCTACGGCTCCTGGGGCTACCAGACCACCGGCTACTTCGCGCCCACGGCCCGCTTCGGCTCTCCGCAGGACTTCATGTACCTTGTCGACCATCTGCACCAGAACGGCGTCGGGGTGCTGCTGGACTGGGTGCCTTCGCACTTTCCCACCGACGAGCACGGGCTCGCGTTCTTCGACGGCACGCACCTCTACGAGCATGCCGATCCGCGCCAGGGCTTTCACCCCGAGTGGAATTCGAGCATCTTCAACTACGGCCGCGCCGAGGTGCGCAGCTTCCTGGTGTCGTCGGGGCTCTTCTGGCTCGACCGTTACCACCTGGACGGGCTGCGGGTGGACGCGGTGGCGTCGATGCTCTACCTCGACTACGCGCGCAAGCACGGCGAGTGGATTCCCAACCGCCACGGCGGGCGCGAGAACCTCGAGGCCATCGACTTCTTGCAGACGCTGAACCGCGCCGTGTACCGCGAGCACCCCGACACCATTACCGTGGCCGAGGAATCGACCGCGTGGCCGCGCGTTTCGCGCCCCACCGACATGGACGGCCTGGGCTTCGGCGAGAAATGGAACATGGGCTGGATGCACGACGTGCTCGCCTACATGAAGGAAGAGCCCGTCCACCGCAAGTACCACCATCACAAGATGACGTTCTCGCTGGTGTATGCGTTCCACGAGAACTTTGTGCTCCCGCTCTCGCACGACGAGGTGGTGCACGGCAAGGGCTCGCTGCTCGGCAAGATGCCGGGCGACCCTTGGCAGCAGTTTGCCAACCTGCGCGCGCTGTTCGGCTTCATGTGGGCGCACCCCGGCAAGAAGCTGCTGTTCATGGGCGGCGAGTTCGGCCAGCGCCGCGAATGGACGCATGACGGCGAGCTGGAATGGTGGGTGTGCGACCTCGAAGGGCACTCGGGGCTGCAGCGGCTGGTGTCGCAGCTCAATCGGGTGTACCGCGGTGCGCCCGCGCTCTACCAGCAGGACTTCACGCCATCGGGCTTCGAGTGGGTGGTGGCGGACGACGCCGAGCGCAGCGTGTTCGCATTCGTGCGCAAGGCGCGCGACGGCCATCCGCCGCTGCTGGTGGTCAGCAACCTGACGCCGGTGCCGCGAACCAACTACGTGCTGGGCGTGCCGCAAGGCGGCCATTGGCGCGAACTCATCAACACCGACGCGGTGGAGTTCGGCGGTTCTGGCTGGGGCAACCTGGGCGGTGTGGAATCCGCGCCGGTGCGCTCGCATGGCCGCATGCAGTCGGTGTGCATGACCTTGCCGCCGCTTTCCACGCTGATTCTCGAGCACCGGCCATCATGAAAAAACTGTTCGCAACCCCGCAGACGCCCGCAGCTTCGAGAATGCCCGAGATGAGCGACGGCAACCGCCGCGCCGTGGTCGACGCCGTCTTGCCGGCGGTCGACAACGGCCGCTTCCCGGTGAAATGCATCGTGGGCGAAATGGTGCGCGTGAAGGCGCATTGCTTTACCGACGGCCACGACGTGCTGCGCGTGGTGCTGTGCTGGCGGCCGCACGACAAGACCGAGTTTCGCGAAGTGCCGATGAAGCCGCTCGTCAACGACGTGTGGGAGGCCGCCTTCTCGCCGCCTGCGTTGGGGCGCTACTTCTACACCGTGGTTGCATGGGTCGACCCCTTCGAATCGTGGCGCAGCGAAATGGCGCGGCGTGTGGACGCCGACGACGTGCGCATCGCATCGCAGGTGGGCGCGCTCGAAGTGGCCGCGGCCGCCGAGCGGGCCGAGGGCGCGGACCGGCAGGCGCTCGCGCGCTGGGCCACCGAGCTCGATGCCGTGGCCGCGCACCCGGCCACGGAGGTGTCAACCCTGAAGGCGCTGGCGCTGGACGAAGAGCTGGCCATGCTCGCGCGCCGCCACCCCGACCGCCGGCACCAGGTGCGCTACGCGGTCGAGCTGCCGCTGGAGGCCGAGCGCGAGCGCGCCCGCTTCAGCACCTGGTACGAGCTGTTCCCGCGTTCGGCCGGCACCACGCCCGGCGTGCACGGCACCTTCAAGGACGTGGAGGCCCGCCTGCCGGCCATCGCCGCCATGGGCTTCGACGTGCTCTACTTTCCGCCGATTCATCCGATCGGCCGCGTGCAGCGCAAGGGCCCCAACAACGCGCTGGTGAGCGGCCCCGACGACGTGGGCAGCCCCTGGGCCATTGGCGCCGCGGAGGGAGGGCACAAGTCGATTCTTCCCGCGCTTGGCACAGCGGAAGACTTTCGGCACCTGTATGCGCAAGCCACCGCGCACGGGCTGGAGATTGCGCTGGACATCGCGTTCCAGTGCGCGCCCGACCACCCTTACGTGAAGTCGCACCCCGACTGGTTCCGCTGGCGGCCCGACGGCAGCGTGCAATACGCGGAGAACCCGCCCAAGAAGTACCAGGACATCTATCCCTTCAACTTCGAGAGCGAAGACTGGCGCGGCCTGTGGGTGGAGCTGCGCAGCGTGATCGAGCACTGGATCGGCGAGGGCGTGCGCATCTTCCGCGTGGACAACCCGCACACCAAGGCCTTCCCGTTCTGGGAATGGGCCATCGGGGAGATACGGCGCGAGCACCCCGAGGTGATCTTCCTTGCCGAGGCTTTCACGCGGCCCAAGGTGATGCACCGGCTGGCAAAGCTGGGCTTTTCGCAGTCGTACACCTACTTCACCTGGCGCAACACCAAGCAGGAGCTCACTGAATACTTCACCGAGCTTTCGACCGCGCCGGGCGTCGACTACTTCAGGCCCAACGTGTGGCCGAACACGCCCGACATCCTGCACGAGCAGCTGCAGGGCGGGGAGCCTTCGGTGTACATGGCGCGGCTGGTGTTGGCCGCCACGCTGTCGGCCAACTACGGCATCTATGGGCCGGCCTTCGAACTGCGCGAACACCTGCCGCGCTCGCCCGGCAGCGAGGAATACCTCGACTCCGAAAAGTACCAGCTGCGGCACTGGAACCACGACGACCCCGGCAGCCTCGCGCCCTTCATCGCCCGGGTGAACCGCATCCGCCGCGAGAACCCGGCGCTGCAATGGGACCGGAGCCTGCGCTTTCTGCAGATCGACAACGACCAGCTGCTGGCCTATGCCAAGGTGTCCGAGAGCGGCGACAACGTGATCGTGACCGTGGTGAACCTGGACCCGCACAACGTGCAGTCGGGCTGGCTCCAGTTCGATCCGCAAAGCGCCGGCATCGACAGTTCGCGCGCGTTCCAGATGCATGACCTGCTGAGCGGGCAGAGGTTTACCTGGCAGGGCGGGTGGCACTACATCCGGCTCGATCCGCACAGCGTGCCCGCGCACATCTTCGTGGTCCGGCGGCGCCATGGCGACGAGCGCGACTTCGACTACTTCCTGTGAGGCCGCGCCACCATGAACGCACCTGTCTCCCACATTGCGCTTGAAACGGTCGAGATCGACATCAGCGACGACCCGCTGTGGTACCGGGACGCGGTGATCTACCAGCTCAACGTCAAGGCGTTCTTCGACTCCAACAACGACGGCATCGGCGACTTCAAGGGCGTGACGGCCAAGCTCGACTATGTGAAGGAGCTGGGCGTCAACACCATCTGGCTGATGCCGTTCTATCCCTCGCCGCTGCGCGACGACGGCTACGACATTTCGGCCTACGAAGACGTGAACCCGCAGTACGGCACGCTCGACGACTTTCGCGAGATGCTCGACGCCGCGCACGAGCGGGGGCTGCGCGTCATCACCGAACTGGTCATCAACCACACCTCGAGCGACCACCCCTGGTTTCAGGCCGCGCGCCGCGCGCCGGCCGGCTCGCCCGAGCGCGACTTTTATGTGTGGAGCGACACCGACCAGATCTACCAGGGCACGCGCATCATCTTTACCGACACCGAAACATCGAACTGGGCGTGGGACCCGGTGGCCAAGGCCTACTATTGGCACCGTTTCTTCAGCCACCAGCCCGACCTGAACTTCGACAACCCGGCGGTGCTGGAGGCCATCTTCAAGGTGATGCGCTTCTGGCTCGACATGGGGGTGGACGGTTTCCGGCTCGACGCCATTCCCTACCTGGTGGAGCGTGACGGCACCAGCAACGAGAACTTGCCCGAAACGCATGCGGTGATCAAGAAGCTGCGCGCCGCCATCGACGCGCAGTACAAGAACCGCTTTCTGCTGGCAGAGGCCAACATGTGGCCGGAAGACGTGCGCGAGTATTTCGGCGACGGCGACGAATGCCACATGGCGTATCACTTTCCGCTCATGCCGCGCATGTACATGGCCATTGCGCAGGAAGACCGGCACCCCATCGTCGAGATCATGCAGCAGACGCCGGACATTCCGGAGGGCTGCCAGTGGGCAATCTTCTTGCGCAACCACGACGAGCTCACGCTCGAAATGGTGACCAGCAAGGAGCGCGACTACATGTACACCATGTATGCCGCCGACCTGCGCGCGCGCATCAACCTGGGCATTCGCCGCCGCCTTGCGCCGCTGATGGAAAACGACATCGACCGCGTAAAGCTCATGAACGGCATGCTGCTGTCGATGCCGGGCTCGCCCATCATCTACTACGGCGACGAGATCGGCATGGGCGACAACGTGTTCGTGGGCGACCGCAACGGCGTGCGCACGCCCATGCAGTGGAGCCCCGACCGCAACGCCGGCTTCTCGCGCGCAGACCCGCAGCGCCTGTACTTGCAGCCCATCATGGACCCGATGTTCGGCTATGAGGCCCTGAACGTGGAGGCGCAGGCGCGCGACAGCAGCTCGCTGCTCAACTGGACCAAGCGCATGCTGGCCGTGCGCAAGACCAGCCATGCCTTCGGCCGCGGCAAGCGGCGCTTTCTGAAGCCGGGCAACCGCAAGATCCTGGCCTACCTGAGCGAATACGGCGACGACATCATCCTGACGGTGTTCAACCTCTCGCGCGCCGCGCAGCCGGTGGAGCTGGACCTTTCGGCCTTCAAGGGCCGCGTGCCCATCGAGATGCTGGGCCGCGCGCCGTTTCCGCCCATTGGCGAGCTGCCGTACCTGCTCACGCTCTCGTCGTACGGGTTCTACTGGTTCAGGCTCACGTCCGACGCCGAAATGCCCAGCTGGCACCAGGAAGGCGTGGCGCTGCAGGAGTGGCCCACGCTGGTGCTGTTCGACGGCTGGACCAGCTTCTTCCGCGACCGCGTGATGCCGTGGCGCATCGGCATGTCGGAGCGCATGCGCGCGCAGTTCGAGCAGGAGGTGCTGCCGCGGCACATCGAGATACAGCGCTGGTACGCATCGAAGGGCACCACCATCGAACGTGCGCGGCTGGCGGACCATGCGGTGTGGGAGTCCGGCTCGCAAAGCTGGATGCTGCCGCTGCTCGAACTCGACGGCCCGCACGGCGGCGCCACCTACTTCATGCCCCTGGCACTGGCTTGGGAAGAGCGCGACGAAGAGCGCATGGCCGGCGTGGCGCAGGCCGCGGTGGCCAAGGTGCGGCAGCAGGCGCAAGTGGGCCTGATGGGCGACGCCTTCTACGACGAAGCCTTTTGCCGTGCGCTGCTGCAGGCCATTCGCACCGGCATGGACCTGGACACCGCACACGGGCGGATGCGGTTCCGCCCCACGGCGGCATTTGCGGCCATCAAGGCCGACATCGACAGCCTGCCGGTCGGGCGGCCGAGCGGCGTGAGCAGCAACACGGTGGTCACGGTGAACGAAACCCTGTTCCTCAAGGGCTACCGCCACCTGCGCGAAGGCCTGAACCCCGAGCTGGAGATGGGCCGCTTCCTGACCGAGGTGGCGCACTACCCGCACTGCGTTCCGGTGCTGGGAGCACTCGAGTACACCGCCAACGACGGCCGCACCATGACGCTGGCCATGGTGCAGTCGTATGTGTCGAACCAGGGCGATGGCTGGGACCACACGCTGGGCTACCTGGAGCGCTTTTTGCGCGACTTTGCCACCACCAACGGCGCGCTGCCCGACCCGCTGGCCGCGCACGGCGGCTTTCTGGCGCTCATGGCCACGCTGGGCCGGCGCACCGCCGAGCTGCACAAGGCACTGGCAATGCGCACGGGCGCCGCGGCCTTCGAGCCCGAGCCGCTGCTGGCCGAAGACATTGCCCGCTACACGGCGCAAGCCCGGGCCGACGTTGCCACCACGCTTTCGCTCTTGCGCGACCGGCTGGGCCAACTGCCGGCGCCGGCGCAGATCGACGGCCAGGCGCTGCTCACCATGGAAGATGCGCTCCAAGCTTCGATTGCGGCGCGCAAACCGCAAACGCAGGGCGGCATCAAGAGCCGCTACCACGGCGACTTTCACCTGGGCCAGGTGCTGGTGCGGGACAACGATTTCGTCATCATCGATTTCGAGGGCGAGCCGGCCCGCAGCTTCGACGAGCGCCGGGCCAAGGGCTCGCCGCTGCGCGATGTGGCCGGCATGCTGCGCTCCTTCAACTACGCGCGCTGGTCGGCCCTGCGCCGCGTGGCGCAAAGCGTGGAAGAAGCCGCCTACCTGGCGCCGCCCGCCGCCGCATGGGAGCAGGCCACGCGCGAGGCCTTCATGGACGGCTACTCGCAGGCGGCAGGCGATGGCAGTGCGCAGATCGACACCGAGCTGCTCGCCCTGTTCGAACTGGAGAAGGCGCTGTACGAGCTGCGCTACGAGCTCAACAACCGCGCCGACTGGGCCCAGGTGCCGCTGAACGGCGTGCTGGCGCTCCTGCAGGCAGAGCGGCCCGGTTGATGCTTGCATCGCATTCGCCGCTTTTGTCCGCAACCGCATTCACGCACCGGAGAGACTCATGGACCGATTTGGCATTCACCTGGAGCCGTTGAACGCAATGCTCTACCAGGTTGGGGCCTTCGTGCCTCGCCTGGCCATTGCACTGGTAGTGGTGCTCGCCGGCTGGCTTATCGCCAAAACGGTGCGCTTTGCCGTCACCAAGGCATTGCGCGCCATCAACTTCAACGTGCTGACAGAGCGCGCCGGGCTGGACAACTTCTTGCGCCAGGGCGGGTGGGGCGGCGACACCAGCAGCCTTTTCGGCGTGCTGGCCTACTGGCTCGTCATTCTTGCGGCGCTGCTGGTGGCCTTCAACGGCCTGGGGCTGAGCTACATCGCCGACCTGCTGGGGCGCGTGGTGTGGTTTGTGCCGAATGTCTTCGTCGCCTTGCTGGTGCTGGCCTTCGGTTCGTATTTCGCCCGCTTCGTGGGAGAGGCGGTGTCGAGCTACTTTCGCGGCGCACAGATGCGCGATGCCGTGCTGCTGGGGCAGATTGCGCGCTATGCGGTCATGGCCTTCGTCATCCTGATTGCGCTGGACCAGATCAAGGTGGGCGGCGACATCGTGCGCGAGAGCTTCCTGGTGGTGCTGGCGGGCGTGGTGTTTGCGCTGGCCCTGGCCTTCGGGCTGGCGGGCAAGGACTGGGCCGCGGCGCAGATCGAGCGCTGGTGGCCGCGCACGCCCCAGGACAAGAGCACCACCACCACACCGACACCGACGATCGTCGTCGAGCCCAGCAAAGGCAGCTCGCCCGGCGAGCGGCCACCGCGCTGAGCACCTTTCGCACCTTGCTTTTCTCCTCCGCCTCTTTCTCCCACATTCGACTTGATGACCCGCAGCAAACGACCTTTCATTTCGGCCGTATGGCCGGGCCGCCCCTATCCGCGCGGCGCCAACTGGGACGGGGAGGGCGTCAACTTCGCGCTCTTCTCCCAGCATGCACAGGGCGTTGACCTGTGCCTTTTCGACGAGAAGGGCCGCCACGAAATCCAGCGCATTCCGATCCGCGAGCGCACCGACGGCATCTGGCACTGCTACCTGCCCGAGGCTCGCCCCGGCCTGGCCTACGGCTACCGGGTGCACGGGTCATACAAGCCCGAAGAAGGGCACCGCTTCAACGCGCACAAGCTGCTGGTCGATCCCTACGCGAAAGACCTGGTCGGCGAACTGCGCTGGGGCGATGCGCTCTACGGCTACACCGTGGGCAGCAAGCGCGAAGACCTGTCGTTCGACCGCCGCGACAGCGCACCGCTGGTGCCCAAGGGCCGCGTGCTCGAAACCGCCTTTACCTGGGGCGACGACCACCGGCCGTCCATACCCTGGCAGGACATGGTCATCTACGAGCTGCACGTGCGCGGCTTCACCATGCGCCACCCCGATGTGCCGACCGAACTGCGCGGCACCTACGGCGGCCTGTGCTGCGCACCGGTGGTCGACTACCTGAAGCGGCTGGGCGTGACCACCGTGGAGCTCTTGCCGGTGCACAGCTTCCTGAACGACAGGCACCTGGCCGAGAAGGGTCTGCAGAACTACTGGGGCTACAACTCGCTGGCCTACTTCGCACCCGAGATGCGCTACAGCGCCTCGGGCAAGGTGAAGGAGTTCAAGACCATGGTGAAGACGCTGCATTCGGCGGGCATCGAGGTGATTCTCGACGTGGTCTACAACCACACCTGCGAAGGCAACCAGCTGGGGCCCACGCTCTCGATGCGCGGCGTGGACAACGCCTCGTACTACATCGTCAACGCCGAGAACCGGCGCTACTACGACGACTTCACCGGCTGCGGCAACACCGTCAACCTGGAGCATCCGCATGCGCTGCAGCTGGTGATGGATTCGCTGCGCTACTGGGCCGAGGAAATGCACGTCGATGGGTTCCGCTTCGACCTGGCCTCAGCGCTGGCACGCGAATCGGGCAAGGTCGAGAACCTGGGCGGCTTCTTCGATGCGATACGGCAAGACCCGACGCTCAACCGCGTCAAGCTCATTGCCGAGCCGTGGGACCTGGGCCATGGCGGCTACCAGGTGGGCAACTTTCCGCTGGGCTGGGCCGAATGGAACGACCGCTACCGCGACGGCATGCGCGGCTTCTGGAAGGGCGATGCCGGCGTGATTGGCGAAGTGGGCAAGCGGCTCACCGGCTCTGAAGACCTGTACGGCTGGTCGGGCAAGCAGCCCACTGCGAGCATCAACTTCATCACTGCGCACGACGGCTTCACGCTCAACGACCTGGTCTCGTACAACGACAAGCACAACGAGGCGAACGGCGAAGACAACCGCGACGGCAACAGCCACAACATCTCGTGGAACTGCGGTGCCGAAGGGCCGACCGAAGACCCCGAGATCGTGGCGCTGCGCGAGCGGCAAAAGCGCAACATGCTGGCCACGCTGCTGCTCTCACAGGGCGTGCCCATGCTGCTGGCCGGCGACGAGCGCGGCCACACGCAGAACGGCAACAACAACGCCTATTGCCAGGACAACGAGATCGGCTGGATCGACTGGACGCCCACGCCCGAGCGCTTGGCGCTGGTCACCTTTGTGGAGCGCGCCATCGCGCTCAGGCGTGCGCACCCGTCGTTCCGCAGGCGCAGCTTTTTTGCCGGCAAGCCGCGCGAGGCCGAGAGCGTGACCGACGTGATCTGGCTCAAGCCCGACGGCGCAGAAATGCGCCCGGAGGATTGGGGCGATGCCAACGCCAGGTGCTTTGCCATGTACATGTCGGGCGGCGGCATCGTCGACCGGGGTCCGCGCGGCGAAGGGCTGCACGACGACGACTTTCTGGTGCTGTTCAACGCGCATCACGACGAAATCAAGTTCACGCTGCCGCCCGCGCCCTACGGCGCATGGCGGTTGCTGCTGGACACCGCCAGCGGCTCGCCGCCGCCCGCCACCGAAGAGGTGGCCGCGCTCGCGCCCGCATGGTCGGAGCCTGCGTACCCGCTGCAGTGCCGCTCGCTGGTGGTGCTGAGCCGGCCGGACGTGCGGCCATGAAGCGTGCTCATCGCATGCCCTTCGGGGCCACCGTGAAGAGCGACGACGACGGCGTCGACTTTGCGCTTTGGGCGCCCTCGGCGGACAGCATCATGCTGGTGCACACGCCTGCCGCGGGGGCGGCCGCTTCGCACCCGATGCAGCGCAGCGCCGACGGCTGGCACCGCCTCGCGCTGGCCGATGCGCGCCACGGCGACAGTTATGCCTACCGGCTGGCCGACGGCCTCACCATTCCCGATCCGGCCTCGCGCTACAACCCGGACGACGTTCATGGCCCGAGCCGCATCGTCGACCCGAACCGCTTCGAATGGACCGACACGGACTGGCGCGGCCGGCCCTGGCACGAAGCCGTGGTCTACGAACTGCACGTGGGTACCTTTACCGAAGAGGGCACCTTCCAGGCTGCGCGCGAGCGCATCGGCGAACTGGCCGAGCTGGGCATTACCGCCATCGAGCTCATGCCACTGGCGGATTTTCCGGGCGCGCGCAACTGGGGCTACGACGGCGTGCTGCAGTTTGCGCCGGACGCCAGCTATGGAACGCCGGACGATCTGAAGGCGCTGGTCAATGCCGCGCACGGGCTCGGCCTCATGGTGCTGGTCGACGTGGTCTACAACCACTTCGGCCCGGAGGGCAACTACCTGCACGCGTGCTGCCCCGAATTCTTCAATGCGGCGGAGCGCACGCCCTGGGGCGCTGCCATCAACTTCGACGGCGACCAGTCGCGCACCGTGCGCGACTTCTTCATCCACAACGCCTTGTACTGGATTGAAGAGTTTCACATCGACGGCCTGCGCATGGATGCGATCCATGCCATTCGCGATTCGTCAGCAAAGCACATCGTTCAGGAAATCCGCGAGGCGCTGAACGCCGGCCCGGCACGCGAGAGGCATGTGCACCTGGTGCTGGAAAACGACGCCAACCTGGCCTCGTTGCTGGCGCGCGACGGCGCCGGCCTGCCGGTGGCGGGCACCGCGCAGTGGAACGACGACCTGCACCATGCCGCGCACGTGCTGACGACCGGCGAGCGCGACGGCTACTACGCCGACTATGCCGACGACCCCGCGGACCGCCTTGCGCGCGCGCTGGCCGAAGGCTTCATCTACCAGGGGCAGCCGTCGGCCTTCCGCGGCGGGGAGCTGCGCGGTGAGCCCAGCACGCAGTTGCCCTCTACCGCTTTTGTCTCTTACCTGCAGACGCACGACCAGGTCGGCAACCGCGCCTTTGGCGAGCGCATTCATGCCATGGGCGACCCGGCGCTGGTGCGTGCCGCGTTTGCCTGCGTGCTGCTATCGCCGCACGTGCCCATGCTCTTCATGGGCGACGAGTTCGCGGCGTCATCGCCGTTCCTGTACTTCTGCGACTTTGGGCCGGAGCTGGCCTCTGCCGTGGCCGAAGGGCGGCGCGCGGAGTTCGGCGGCTTTGCTGCGTTTGCCGACGAAGCGGCGCGTGCCCGCATTCCAGACCCGAACGCCGAAGAGACCTTCACCGCCTCGAAGCTGCGGTGGCGCGAGCGCGGCACGCAACCCCACTTTGCGCGGTTGTGCGAAATGCAGCAGCTGCTCGAGGCGCGCCGCCGCATGCTGGTGCCGCACCTGGCCGGTGCCCGGCATGCCGGCAGTCATCGCTGCGAAAACGGCCTGCTGCAGGTGCAGTGGGAGTTGGCGAGCACCGTGGCTGGCGAGCCGGCCAGGCGCCTTCACCTGCTGGCCAACTTCGGTGCGCAATCCGCCACACAAGCCGCGGCACCGCCTGGTGCGTTGGTCTACAGCTCAGGCGCCGCCGCGGATGCGGCAGGCCTGCGGCTGGAGCGCGGTGCTGTGCACGCGACGCTGGAGGACGTGGCCGGTGGATGATTCGAGCCAATGGTCCGCCGATGCGCTGGAACGCCTTTGCAGGCACTACGGCATCTCCGCCACCTATTTCGACGCCTTTGGAACGCAGCGCCATGCCACGCCCGAAAACCTTGCCGCTTTGCTGGCCGAGTTTGGTGTGCAGGCGGGTGCCGCACCGGGCGATATGGCCGAGCCTGCCATGCCGCCGGTGCTCGTTGCCGCGGCGCAGGCGCCGCACTGGAGCGTGCATCTGCCGCGGCAAGGCCACCTTGCAGGCAAGCTTCGCTGGCACTTGCGCGATGAAGAAGGCCGCCTTCGCGACGGCGAGGCCGATGCGCACGCGCTGCACGACGGCGGCTGCATCCTGCACCTGGCGGAACCGCTCGCGCACGGCTACCACTGGCTGCGGATCGACGGGCTCGACGGCGAAACCATGGTCGTCGCATCGCCCGGGCGTTGCTACCGGCCGCCGGCGGTGCGCGACGGCGGCCGCGTGTGGGGGCCGGCGGTGCAGCTGTATGCGCTGCGCTCGCCGCGCAACTGGGGCATCGGCGATTTCACGGACCTGGATACGCTGATCGACAGCATGGCCGGGCAGGGCGCCGACGTGGTCGGGCTGAACCCGCTGCACGCGCTGTTTCCTACAGACCCGCAACGCGCCAGCCCCTACAGCCCTTCGTCGCGGCAGCGGCTCAACGTGCTGTACATCGACGTCGAGGCGGTGGACGATTTTGCCGCTTGCGAGCCCGCGCGCCGCCGCGTGGAATCGCCCGAGTTCCAGGCGAGGCTGGCGGCGCTGCGCGAGGCGCCGCTTGTGGACCATGCCGGCGTGGCCGCTGCCAAGTTCGAAGTGCTCGAACTGCTTTTCGAGCACTTCAGAAGGCACCATCTTTTGCGGACCGGTGGCCCGGACGCAGCCGGCAAAGCCTTTCTCGACTTCGTTGCCGAGCAGGGCGAGCCGCTCCGTCGCCATGCGCTGTTCGAAGCGCTGCAGGCCCACTTTGCGGCGGCGGACCCGCAATGCTGGGGTTGGCTCGTGTGGCCCGAGGCGTACCGCGACATCGGCTCGCCCGCGGTGCAAGGGTTTGCGGTAGAGCATGCGGACCGCCTGCAGTACCACCAATACCTGCAATGGTTGGCCGAGCGCCAGCTTGCGCGCGCCGGCGCTCGCTGCGAGGCGCTCGGCATGGGCATCGGCCTGTACCTGGACCTGGCGGTTTCGGTGGACCGCGGCGGCTCCGACGCATGGGGCGCGCAGCATTGCTTTGCGGTGGGCGCCAGCATCGGCGCGCCGCCGGACGAGTTCAACCCGGCCGGGCAGAACTGGGGCCTGCCACCGCTGCGGCCGGACCGCCTGCGCGCCAGCCACTACCAGCCCTTCGTGCAGATGCTGCGCGAGAACATGCGCCACGCGGGCGCGCTGCGCATCGACCACGTCATGGGGCTGATGCGCCTGTTCTGGATTCCGCCCGGCCGCACCGCGCATGACGGTGCCTACGTGCGCTACGCGGTCGACGAAATGCTCGCCATCGTGGCCGTGGAGAGCCATCGGCACCGCTGCATGGTCGTGGGCGAAGACCTGGGCACGGTCGAAGACGCGATGCGCGATGCGCTCGCACGTGCCGATGTGCTGTCTTACCGGCTGCTCTATTTCGAAAAGCAGGGCAGCGGTTTCACGCCGCCCGCGGCATACCCGCCCGCGGCACTGGTTGCCATCAGCACGCACGACCTGGCCACGCTCGCGGGCTGGTGGTCGGGGCACGACCTTCGGCTGCGGCTGGCGCTGGGCCTTTTTCCCGACCCCGGGCTGTTCGACAAGCAACTGCTCGACCGTGCGCAAGAACGCATACGGCTGATTCTGGCGGTGCGCGAGGCGAGGCTGCTGTCAGGCGACGAGGCCGCGCAGGCACTGGCGCTGGCAACGCCTTCGCCGCGGGCCGTACAGGCGATTCATGCGTTTCTGGCGGCGGCGCCCTCGGCGCTGATGGTGTTTCAGCTGGAAGACGTGGCCGGCGAAGTGGAACAGGCCAACATGCCCGGCACGGTCGATACGCATCCCAACTGGCGGCGCAAGCTTTCGTCGCCCGTGGAGGCACTGGCCGCGAGCGACACCATGCTGGGCCTGGCCGGGCACCTGCGCGCGGCACGGCCTAGACGCAGCGCAAGCGCGGAGCCGGCGCCGCTTCTGCAGGCGCGCGTGCCACGGGCCACCTACCGCCTGCAGTTTCACAAGGGCTTCAGTTTCGACGATGCCATTCGCGTGCTGCCTTACCTGGCGCAGCTCGGCGTGAGCCATGTGTACTGCTCGCCCATTCAGCGGGCCCGCGCGGGCAGCACACACGGCTACGACGTGGTGGCCCATGCGGAGATCAACCCCGAACTGGGCGGCGCCGAAGGCTTTGCGCGCTTTGTCGATGCGTTGCAGGCCAACGGCCTGGGGCAGCTGCTCGACATGGTGCCCAACCACATGGGCGTGCTCGGTGCCGACAACGCGTGGTGGATGGACGTGCTGGAGAACGGCCCGGCCTCGCTCTTCGCGCAGTATTTCGACATCGACTGGCAGCCGCTCAACGAAGAGCTGACCGGCAAGGTGCTGCTGCCGGTGCTAGGCGGCCACTATGGCGAGGTGCTCTCCAGTGGTGACCTGGTGCTGCATTTCGAAGCGGCGCAGGGAAGCTTTGCGCTGCGCTACTTCGACCACCGGTTTCCGCTTGCGCCCGAAAGCTATCCGGTGGTGCTGGGGCGCGCGCTGCCGCACCTGAAGGCCCCGGCGCTTGCGGCGGAATTGGCCAGCCTTTCGACCGCCTTTGGCCACTTGCCCGGCCGCGACGCGCAGGCGCCTTCAGACCGCACCGAGCGCGTGCGCGACAAGGAGCTTTTCAAGGCACGCCTCGCGCAACTGGTGCAGGCGCATCCCGCGCTGGCGCGCGCCGTGCTTGCTGCTGTGGCTGAGCTCAACCTGGCCTCGGACAACGCGCGCGACGAGCTGCACCGGCTCATCGAGGTGCAGGCCTACCGGCTTGCGTACTGGCGTGTGGCGGCAGACGAAATCAACTACCGGCGCTTCTTCGACATCAACGACCTGGCGGCGGTGCGAATGGAGCGCGATGAAGTGTTCGAGGCCACGCAGTCCTTTGCGCTGGACCTGGCCGCGGCCGGCGTGGTGGACGGCTTGCGCATCGACCACCCTGACGGGCTGTACGACCCCGCGCGCTACTTCAGGCAACTGCAGGAAGGCTATGCGCGCCGCGCGGGCATCGTGCTGCCGGCTCCGGGGCCCGATGGCAGGCCCCAGCGCCCGCTGTATGTGGTCGCCGAGAAAATCGCCGCCTCTGAAGAAGAAGTGCCCGTTGAATGGCATGTGCACGGCACCACCGGCTACCGTTTTGCCAACGTGGCCAACGGCGTGCTGGTGGACACCGCCGCGGCCGACGCGCTGCGGCAAGCCTGGCACCGCTTCACCGGCGATGCGCAAGACTTCGATGCCGTGGCCCGCGCAGGCAAGCATGAAGTGATGCGCAGCGCGCTCGCGTCGGAACTGAACGTGCTCTCCACCGAGCTGCTGCGCATTGCGCGCGCCGACCGCACCACGCGCGACTACACGCTCAACGCGCTGCGCCGCGCACTGGCCGGCGTGGCGGCATGCATGCCGGTGTACCGCACCTACATCGTCGATGCGCCATCGGTGCAGGACGCGCATTTCATCGATGCCGCGACCGACGCCGCCGAACGCCAGAGCCTGGATGCCGACCGTTCCATCTTCGCCTTTGTGCGCCGCTCGCTGCGCGGAGAGGCTGCCGAGCGTGCAACGCCCGCACTGGCCGAGCGCGTCCGTCGCTTCGCAGTACGGTTTCAGCAGTTCAGTGCGCCCGTTGCGGCCAAGGGCGTGGAAGACACCGCGTTCTACCGCTACTTTCCGCTCAGTGCATTGAACGAAGTGGGCGGCGAGCCCGATCAGTTCGGCTTCGATGTGGACGAGTTTCATGCGCTCAGCGCCGACCGCGCGCGGCACTGGCCGCACACCATGCTCGCCACTTCGACGCACGACAATAAGCGCTCGGAAGACGTGCGCAACCGCATCGACGTGCTGTCGGAAATGCCAGACGAGTGGCGCGAAGCGCTGGCGCGTTGGCACGCGCTCTGCCGTGAAGGGCACGAGGCTGCTGCGCCTTCTCGCGCGGACGAGTACCTGCTCTACCAGACCCTGCTCGGCACCTTGCCGTTCGGTGGACTCAGCGCCGAAGCCGCGCCGGCGTATGAACAGCGCGTGCTGCAGTACATGCAAAAGGCCGCGCGCGAATCCAAGTCGCACACGCGCTGGACCCAGCCCGATGCGCAGTACGAAGAAGCGCTGGAAGCCTTGGTACGAAAGATTCTTTCCGATCGTTCGCAAGGCGGCTGCCTTGCCGACGTCCAGCGCATGGCCGATCGCCTTTCATGGTTCGGCGCGTGGAACGGCCTGACGCTGACCCTGCTGAAGTACGCCTCGCCGGGCGTGCCCGACCTGTATCAGGGCAGCGAGCTCATCGACCTGAGTTTGGTCGACCCGGACAACCGGCGGCCGGTGGACTATGAACTGCGCAGCAAGCGGCTCGATCAGCTTCAGGCGATGGCCGGCGAAGCCGATCTGCCGGCGCGGGTGCAGTCGCTTGTCGAGGCGCCACACGATGGGAGTGCAAAGCTCTGGTTCATCTGGCGGATGCTGTCGCTGCGGCGTGAGCATGCGGAGCTTTTCCGCGACGGCAGCTATGAAGGGCTCGCGGTCGAAGGGCCGCTGGCCCGGCATGTGGTTGCCTTTGCGCGGAGGCATGAAGGGCGGACGCTGGTGGTGATTGCAGGGCGGTTGTTTGCTGGCATTGCGCGGGGTGGGACGGATGGGGATACGCCGGCGCTTCCTGAAGCGGATGCCTGGCGTGGGACGAGGGTGGTGCTGCCTGACGGGCTTGGGAGTGCGAGGCTCGCGAATGTGCTTACCGGGGAAGCGCTTGTAGCGGGCGGCAATGTCGTTCCACTCGAAGGGGCGTTTTGCTGGATGCCGTGGGCCGCCTTCACCCAAATCGCGGAACCATCGGCGTGACCCGCTCGACACACTCAGGGAAGCATCAGCCTCTATCCCGGCGCAAACCGTAGGAGATCACCGGCGCGGACGTTTTCCTACTGCAAAGGTCGTTTTTTCCCTTCGCCGACCGAGGTGACGCTGGCTACCGTGACAGCGTATCCACCACAGAGGCAGTCAAATGAAAAGCATCATTCTTTGGCTATGCGGCGTGCCCATTGGCGTCATCATCTTGTTGAAGGTATTCGGGGTCTTTTGAGCGCGATGAGGGCGATTGCCCTTCTAATATCATCCTGTCGACGCACTCCCCTCACCGCAAACGATCGATGACATGCATGCCGCTATTTACTACTTGCTGATGCTCCTGCTCGGGTTTGCCTGCTACAAATTCGGGCAAAACTTGCTTCGGAAGCCGCGTTGGAATGAGAACGGCGAGCGCACCGAAGGCCTTGTAGGGCCGGTGGGATTGATCGTGATTACTGGCACAGCCTGCTACCTCTTGTTTGCGTTTCTGCGCGCGCTGGTTCGGGGTGAGGTGCCATGCGTCGGCAAGGCCTGCAGAAGTCAGATCTACACCCTGGCGGCAAACGCTGGCGATTACTGGGCCAACATGTTTACCCTCGCTTGGCTGCTGCTTGGCCTGAGCTATGCGGTCTATGTGACGCTCAAGATTTGGTTCCGAGAGTAGCGCCGGAGGGGCGGCCTGAATTTCCCGCGCAGCTGCTCGCGCGGACCCCCCTGAGCTTGAGTGCTAGGCAGGCGGCGGCGTTACGATCGGCGCTTCAGCCAGGCCCCAGGGAGAGATCATGACGGTGAAGCGTATGGACAACGTCGGCATCGTGGTCGAAGACATCGATGCCGCCATTGCGTTTTTTGCCGAACTTGGCCTTGAGCTCGAGGGACGCGCGCCAATCGAAGGAGACTGGGCGGATGGCGCCACTGGATTGAGCGGCATGCGCGTCGAAATTGCCATGATGCGTACGCCTGACGGGCACAGCCGTCTCGAGATTTCCCGATTCCTTGCGCCACAGGTGGTCGCCGATCACCGTCGCGCCCCAGTGAACGCCCTTGGGTACCTACGCGTCATGTTTACCGTGGAGGACATCGACGATACGCTCGCCCGTCTCGGTGAACGCGGCGCGGAGCTCGTCGGCAAAGTTGCCCAGTACGAGAACACCTATCGACTCTGCTACGTTCGGGGCCCCGAAGGAATCCTGATCGGGCTCGCTCAAGAGCTCGGGCATCGCAGCTAATCCCCTCCGACACTAAAGCGACCAGGGCGCCCCTTAGCGATATAGCTGACCACGGCACTCGACGCGCGTGCGCACTGACCCTTCGGCCTGTCAACCCGGCCACTATCCTTGACCATGCTCACTAAGCCCGTATGCGCCGCCGCGCTATTCGCCTGTCATGTGTTCCTGCTGGGCAGCGTCACACAATCTCCGGACCCGTGTGCCGCCACTCAAGACTTCGTGTACCCCCTAGCCACTCCTTTATTGATCCTGGGGTCAATCGGGTGGCTTGGGGTTTCCTATTGGTGCCTTCCCTTCCATGCGCACTGGCCAAGTCGTCTTGCCTATGTCGTCCTGTATGCGATCACTTCGATATTGCTAGCAATCGGCCTCTCGATGGGTGCGTTGCATATCGTTCTGAGGTACGAACATCTGATGTCGTTTCTGGTGGAGCAAGATTGCTATGGTGATGCCACGCCCTCAGTGCTGAGCATGACCGTGACCACTGCGATCGCGATGTTTCTTGGATTGTTGAGCATCGGCCGTGCGGTGTCGGCTCTGCAAATCGGTCGTCGTAAATCTGTCGGAGCGGATTGATATCAAGGCCAACCCTAACGTCGGTCGCGCCGAGCGCGGAGGCGCTTTTTATTGACGGCGTATGGACAAGAAGACCGTATTGAGCTCACTCACGACCGCAGGGCGACAGCCTACAGTCGGCCAACACCGGACGTTCCCGACCTGTCAATCCCAGCTAACGCCGAAAGCATGACCGTCGAGTCCGACCTCAACATCGCCGAGATCCCCTACGAGTCGGGAGCCATCAGGTTCCGCTATGCCAGGGTGATGGCACCAGACAAGACACGATGGATCCGGCACGGTCTCTTCGTTGAGTACCGCGAGAACGGTACAGTGGTGTCCGAAGGCCAGTACGTTGACGGCAAGGAAGACGGGCTTTGGCGAGACTTTCATCCGGACGGCCGGCGTGCGGCTGAGGGATGCTATCGCGAGGGAAAGGAGATCGGTGTGTGGCGCTTCTGGAATCCTGATGGAACCGAAGAGCCAAGCACGAATTTCGACTGACGGCCAAAAGCGGAAGTTGGCACAGACGTTCCATTCCAAGACAATCATTTGCTACACATCAATCAGGGCCGACCTTGAAAATCGTCCATTGCTTTTCGATAGCCTGTGTCGTCGTCGCGCTCGGCCTGTTCGCTGCCGGTGTATCCGGGGTCGCCGTCTTTATGCTCGGAATGTCGACCGTCATTGAGCTCGTTGGCTCAGCAGTTGTTGGGAAACAGACGAACGACTCTGAACGGTGAACTGCGGCACGCGGCCGATTGTGTTGAAAAACTCGCCTTGAATCTTGCCTGCGCTGGCGATCACACAGAATTCTTGATCGAGTTGACGATGCGAGAGCACGTGGCAAGCCTGCAAGCTCACCTCACGCAGTCTTCATTGCCGCAACTGCTTCAGATGG
>NZ_JBBCBW010000038.1:0-35646 GCF_037204085.1 Variovorax sp. CCNWLW235
GCGAAATAAAGGAGGAGGCCGCAGGCCGGGGGACATTCGCGGAGAAAGGTACCCCGTCGGCGGGTGCGCGCCCCGAATGAAGAACCGAGCACGCAACAAGGCACAAAGAAACACAACGCCCCATTCCTAGCCCTCCTTGTCCGGCTTGGGAGAGCGCCTGACCACGCCACGCGCAGCCTGCACTTCAGCCGCAAGCCGCTCCATGTCCTGCTTGATCGACCGGTCGAGTTCGAGCCGGCGTTCGGTGGCGGTAACCAAGGGCAGGATCAGCTCGCGGTAGGTCACGGCGATCTGCAACATGGCGTCGGCCAGCCGCTGGCTTTCGCTCGGGCCTTCGGCTGGCGGCTTGGGCTTGAGCGCATCGACCGCGCGCGCCACGTCGAGCATGCTGCTTGCGATGCGCTGGCTGCCGTCGACGTCGTCTCCGCCGAGCTTTTTCTTTCGCACGAACTCTTCGCAGATGGCTGCCCAGCGTGCGCTTTCTTCCGGGGTCGGGCTGCCCAGAAGCTGCGCAAGCCTCAAGAGGTTTTCTTCCGCGCCGGTGGTCAGGGTCTGTGCTTCGCCACGGTAATGGTCGCGCAGCAAAGCGTCGAGCTCGTCGTCGCGCATCAACGCGGTGATCTTGCCCGCGAGCTTGGTCATGTTGCGGTAGCTGCCCTGCAGCTTGAACGGCGGCGCAGTGCGGTAGGCCTCCTGCTGCGCGGCCGATTCGATGTACGCAAGATTGACCTTCAGCAGCAGGTCGCGCGCGCGGAACAGGCGCTGCAGCAGCGCCTTGATCTCTTCCAGCTCGACCGCGCTGTAGGCATGCGAAAGCGCGCTGCTCGGCACCTCGTGTCCCTGCGCCATCTTCACCAGCAGCTGCACGTCCTTGGGGTCGCGCGAGGCCAGCGGCATCAGCGTGGGGTTGGAGGTCAGGCTGTTCTCGATGTACGAAAGCGCAAAGGCCGCCTCGCGCCCCGAGAGCACGTCGCCCAGGTTGTAGATGTCGGCGCGGTTGGCCAGCATGTCCGGAATCTTGAATACGTCGCCCGACTCGGTGTACGGGTTGCCAGCCATCACGATGGCGAAGCGCTTGCCTCGCATGTCGTAGCTGCGCGGCTCGCCGTTCCACACGCCCTCGATGCGGCGCGTGCCGTCGGCCAGCGCAATGAACTTCTGCAGAAACTCCGGGCTGGTGTGCTGGATGTCGTCCAGATACAGCATCACGTTGCTGCCCATCGCAAGGCCGAGGTTCAGCTTTTCCAGCTCTTGCCGCGCGGCGCTGTTGGGCGCGTTGGCCGGGTCGATGGCCGTGACGCCATGGCCCAGCGCCGGGCAGTTGATGCGCACGAAGATCAGGCCGAGCCGGTCTGCCACGTATTCCATGAGCGTGGTCTTGCCGTAGCCGGGCGGCGAGATCAGCAGCAGCAACCCCATGCGATCGGTGCGGCTGCCCTCGCCCGCCGAGCCGATCTGCTTGGAGAGGTTGTCGCCGATGATGGGCAGGTAGAGCTCGTCGATCAGCTGGTTGCGCACGAAGGTCGAGAGCGGCTTGGCCTGGAACTGGCCCAGCTTGAGCCGCGCCTTCTCGCGTTCGAGCAGCTCGTGGCGCAGGCTGTGCAGCGCCTCGTAGCCCGGCACCGCATGCGTGGTGTGAAACAGGAAGCGGCGCCAGAAGTCGTTCAGGTTCAGCGTCACGCGGCCTTCGGCCACGCGCGGATGTTCGCCGCGCAGCCCCTCGACCGTGCGGTCGAGCGCCACGTTCACCCGCTTGCGCTGCATCGGCATGGCCAGCACGCTGGCCGCATCGTCCACCCAATCGACCGACTGCGGCGCCTGGTGAATGGCATAGGCGCGCACCCAATCGCGCGCAAGGCGCCAGCGCTCTGCCGGCGGAGCGGCGTCCAGATCGTGCTGCCACGCATCGCGCCGGCCGCCGCGTTCGAGTTCGCGCAGCAGCGCGGCTGCCAGGTCTTCGCCCGCGCCCGATACGGCCCAGGTTTCGCCGCCGTGCTCGCCAGCCAGCTCGCGCACAAGGTAGGCAGCCGCCTGGGCGCACAGGGTGGACACGTGGCCTTGGTGGGCTTCGCGCTCCTCTTCGGTGGCGGCTTCGGCCAACGGCAGCAGGTCGGGCAGCATGTCGCGCGCAAAGTGGTTCAGCGCGCGTGCCGTATCGGCTTCGAGCTGCTCCAGCGCGTCGCGGCGGCCGAACAATGCCTGCATCTGCAAGGCGGCGCGCGCACGCCGCAGCAGCGATTCGCGGTGCGCAATCAAGTGGCCGTGCTGCCAGTAGAGCAGCGCCAGCGCGCGTTCGGTCGGCCCCCACGCCAGCAGGCCTGCCTGGTCTTGCATGGCGACGAGCGCGCCAAGCAGGCGCAGCGCGTCGTCGTCGTGAATGCCCTTCTGGTAGCCCTCCTGGTAGCGCGCGGCTGCAAAGCGGCGCACCATTTCGAGCAGCTGCGGATGCAAAGGGTCTTCGGTGAGCAGCGTGACCACCTCGGCCCAGGTGCGTTCAGCCTTGCCGCCCTGCAATGACTCCAGCAGGCGCCCGGCCAGGTATTCGGCACGCGACAGTTCGGCGGTTTCCGACACCAGCGCCTGGTTCCAGTAGCGTTGCAGCGGCAGCAGCCGCGGCTCGTCCACGGGGCTCAGGTAGTCGGTGCCGGTAACCTGGTAGGCCATGCCGCTCTCGCGGGCCACCAAAGTCAGGTCGACGGGCTGGCGGTGCACGGTGAACGCATGGCGACCCAGGCGCAGGGTGTCTCCGCCTTCACTCACCAATTCGCGCTTGTCGCGAATCGATCGCAGGGCCTGGTCGCGCGCCGTCTTCAGGCGCGTGTCGAGCTCGTCGGCCGGCACGGCGGCGCCGAGCGTGCGCAGATCGGCAATCAGCGTGTGCAGCTTGCCGATCATCGGATCGGCCGCGAAGTAGCTGTGAACCTGCTTCAGGTCGCCGAACTGCGCAATGCGGCGTGGAATACCGTCGAGGATGCGCCCCGCCGCATCGACCACGCCCTGCGCACGGCGCTGGCGGGCTTCCACCAGGCTCTGGCGGCGTGCGGAAAGCGCTTCGTACACGGTCTCGCGCTTCTCGGCGATGTCGGCCAAAAAGTCTTCCTGTTCGGCAAAGCGGCCTTCGATTTCTTCCAGCTGCGCCAGCAGGCGCGTGAGCGCGTCATCGCACTTCTCGGGCGTGTCGGCAAACTCCAGCGCGTTTTCCACCGCCTGGCTGAAGAGCTTGAACTGTGCACCGAATTCAGCGCGCGCCTCGGTTGCGCCGAGTGACTTGCGCCGTACGCGCGCATCGGCACGCATGCGGTTGATGTCGGCGTAGATCAGCGAGATGCGGTCGAGAATCGAAGTGCGGATGACCGCATCGCCGCCCGGAAGGCTGCCCAGCTGTTCGGTCAGCAAATCGAGGCCGGCCGCCTGCTCGTCGAGCGTTGCCAGCATCTGGCCGAGCGCGGGCGAAGTCGCAAGATTCGGCAGGTCGAGCGCCAGCTTGTCGAGCGCTTGGCGCTGGCCGCTGAAGGCCGTGTCCGCCGCCAGGAACTGCATGGCGCGTTCGCCGATGCGCTGCTGCTCGGTCTCGAGCGCGGCGTCCATGGCGGCGATGCGCGGCAGGTCTGCGTAGCGTAGCTCCTTGAGCATCTGCAGCGCGCCGCGCCGTTCGCGCAGGCGGCCCAGGGCTTTCACAAAATCGTCAGGCGCGCGCCAGAGCGTGCTGGCAATGTCGACCAGCAACGCGTGCTGCTCGTCTTCGGCACGGGCCAGCGCGCGCGCGGTCTCGCGGCGGATGGTGTCGACCTTCTCGAACTCGGCCAGCGTGCTGCGCGCCACGTCGGCAATGCTGCGCAGCTCGCCCATCAGGCCGGCGGCCTCGGAGGCGTCCAGCCAGAAGTAGGCGTCGCTCACGCGGGTGCACTGGCGAATCAGGTCTTCGTAGGCAGCGCGCGTGGGCGCCTGCTCCCGCACCGCACGGGCAATGCCCATCAGGTCGCTCACGCCGCGCACCAGCTCGGCATTGCCGATCTTGCCGAAAAAGCCGGTGGCGGGCGGCTGCGCGCTCACATGCTCTTCGCTGGCAAACGGTGTTTGCCACAGCTGCATCGGGTGCACGCGCGTGGGCTCGCCGGCGTCGCCGTTGAACACCAGGATGCGGCCGTCGGCAAAGCGCGCGTAGCCGTTCGCGATGATCGGCGTCGCGAGCTTCTTGTCGATCAGGTTGTAGTTGAAGAGCGCGTAGCGCCCCGGCTTGGGGTCGTAGAAGACATAGGCCACGTCTTCCCCGTTGGGCGAGCGCAGCATGCGCTTGAAGCGCAGGCTTTCGACCACCTCGCCCGGCAGGTCGAAGCGCTTGTACTCGCCCGACTGCAGGTAGTAGCCGCCCGGGAAGATGATGCCGTGGTCTTCAGGCAGCTGCACGCATGAGCCACCGATGGCGTCGATGCGCTCGACCTGCTGCGTGCGGATGTTGAAGACCAGGTAGCGCGTGACCTGCTCGCGGTAAGGCTTTACGCGCAGCAAGATCAGCATGCCGAGCTTGGCCCACGAAATCTCGGCGTCGGTGAGCGACTGGCTCTTGTCTTCCACCGGCTCGCTGTAGATGCCAAGGCCGGTTTCGGTGTTGTTCTCGATCTTGACCGTGAGGTCGCCGCCCAGCGTTTCGACAAACACGGTGTCGAGCACGTTCACATGGGGGTGCTTGCCGCCCACGTGGTCTTCGCGCGTGGCAACGGTCCATTCGAAGTCGTGGCTCGCGGGCAGCGCAATGTCGCGCTCGCCGCGGTTGTCGATGTAGTGGATGTCGCCGTTGCGCTCGATGGCCCAGCGGAACACGCGCACGTCGCCCAGCTGCTGGCCGATCTGGAAGGACGCGAGCAGCTTGTCCTGCGTGACGCGCAGCTGCAGCATCGTGGCCTGCTTGTAGTAGGCGTAGAGCTCTCGAAAATCGGAGACGAAGCGCGTGTCTTCGAGGAAGGTGCCGGCCAGCGGCACGGGCTGCAGCTCGTCGTTCTCGGTGGCCGCCTCTCCGGGCACCGCCAGGCGGTAGAGCCCGAACACGTCGCTCACGGCCGTTTCCTTGCGCAGGCCGATGAACACGTTGTAGCCGAACAGCAGCAGATCGCCGATGCGCACGATGTCGCGCGCCACGGCGTTGTTCTCGGTGCGCGCGCGGGTGCGCAGCACCAGCGCCTGCTCGGAGCGGCCGAACTCGGCAAGCCGCCGCTCGTTGAGGGCCTGCGTCTTCGCGAGCAGGCCTTCGCCCTGCGTTTCGAGCCGCTTCTTCAGCAGGTCGTAGCTGCCACTGCCGGACACCAGGGTTTCTGTCTGGTCAGACGGCGCCTGGGCGCCGGCGGGCGCCCCCGATTCTTCCGTGGATTGCATAGGTCGGCGCGGTCAGTCCGCGCGCAGCAATGCGAGCAATTCGTCGCGGTGGGGCTGGGTGTCGAGCCAGGCGCGAATGCGGTCCAGCTCGTCGATGCAGTCGTTGCCGTAGCGGCGGCGCAGCGCGGCAAGGCGCACCTCGCGCACCTCTTCGGTCTGCAGTTGCCGCTGCCACCTGTCGGACAGCAGTTCGTCGAGGCGGTTGGCCAGGCCGCGGCTCACGAGCGCACGCCATTCGCCCTGGTCGAACCAGAGGTTCTGGCAGGCAATGCAGCGGTCGATGCGAAAGTCGGGCCCCGCGCTCACGCGCAGGCGCTGCATGAGGCGGTCGCACTCGGGGCAATGCCGCACCGATGCGGCATCGAACACCTCGATGACTTCGTCGTCGATTGCATGGGGTTCGCGCGCAGGGTCGGCGGCCTTCCACGCGCGCCAATCTTCCATGGACATGACCATGCCGCCGCAATCGGTGCAGTTCACGGCCAGCAACGCCTCGGCCAGGGCAACGGCTTGCATCGGCGAATGCGCCGAGCAGCTGCATTTGAGGTTCGGGTTCATTGCGCGCCCACTCAGTTGCGGAAGGTGGAGATCAGGTTGCTCAGCGCGGTTTTCTGGCTTTCGCTGCCGTCGCTGGTGATGCGGCTCATGAGCGCCGCAACGCTGAGGTTCTGGATCTCGCCGGACGAATTGCCGAGCGCGCCGACGATGTCGCGCAGGTCCTTCACCACGTCGCGGTCGCCGGCCAGCTGGTCCTTGAAGGCCACCTGCAGCGCATTGCTCTTGGAGATGACGCCGTCGATGCCCTTGCCCACGGAAAGCGAGCGCACGAAGCTGTCGAAATAGTCGCCCTGCCCGCCCACGATGTCGATCTTGGCATTGGCCAGCGCGGTGCCCAGCACCTCGGCCTGCTCCTTGGCAATGGAGGTCTGCGCATCGATGCCCTTCATGGTTTCGATATGCGACTTTTCCAGGCGCATGCGGAATTCCTCGTGGTCGCGGGTGTCCGGGCTCATCGCCTTCATGGCTTCGAACTTTTCGTGCAGGCCCTTGGCCTCGGCGCTGAAGCGGGCTTCGATCACCTGCGCGTCGGCCTGGCCCGACTTCAGGGTGGCTTCGGCATCGGCCGTGCGCACGTTCACTTCTGCAAGGCCGAGCTTCTCCTTGCCCGAGGCCTCGGCTTCGAACTTGGCGCGCATGCCCGCGGCTTCAGCCTGCGAGCGCGCCTCGATCACCTGCGCATCGGCCTGGCCGGCCTTGAGGACGGCGTCGGCATCGGCCTGGCGCACATGCACGTCGGCAAGGCCCAGCTTTTCCTTGCCCGAAGCCTCGGCCTCGAAGCTCGCGAGCTTGGCTTGCGCGGTCGCAATCTCGACCTTGGCAGCGGCCAGGCCGGGCGCGGCCGAGATGGCTTCCACGCCTTCGGCTTCGCGCTTCTTCGATTCGGCATCGCGCTCGGCCACCTTCAGCTTGGCATCGGCCAGCGTGAGTTCTTCGGCCGCCTTGTGGCGGGCGCGCTTTTCTTGCGTTTCAGCCGCCTTCACATCGAGCACCATCTTCTCTTCAGCCTGGCCCTCGGCCATGATCACGACGGATTTCTTGGTGCGTTCGGCCTCGGCCACCACGCGCAGTTCCTTGATGGCTTCTTCCTGCTCGGCCACGGTGCGTTCGACCACGATGCGCTCGCGAATCACGTCGGCAATGGCCTTCTTCTGCACTTCGACGGCCTTGTCCTTCTCGATGCGCTGCAGCGTCACTTCCTTTTCGCGATCGACAATTTCAAGATCGCGGGCGCGCGTGACCTTTTCTTCTTCGATGGCCACCGCGCGCTTGCGGTTGTTCTCGGCCACTTCCTTCTCGCGCTGCACGTTTTCCTGCTGCACCGAAATGGACTGTTCGGCAACCAGGCGCGCGGTTTCGGACTTGGTGCGCTCTTCGGCCTGGATCTTGGCGGTCTCTGCCTCTTCGCGGGCGCGCACGCTGGCAATTTCGCGCTGCTGGCGCGCGGTGGCGTCGGCCTGCTGGCGCTCGAGCTCGAGCAGGGCTTCCTGCGTTTCGACGTTCTTCTTCTTGATCTGCATTTCCTCGTTGCGGCGCAGCTCGTTGGTGCGCACATGCTCGACCGCCGTCAGCTCGGTGATCTTCTTGATGCCCTGCGCATCGAGGATGTTGTTGGTGTCCAGCTCCGACAGCGGGGTTTGCTCGAGGTAGTCGATGGCGGCGTCTTCGAGCACATAGCCCGAAAGGTCATTGCCGATCTGGCTGATGATCTGGTCGCGGAAGCCGTCGCGCGCCTGGTACAGATCGACAAAATCCATCGACTTGCCGACGGTCTTGAGCGCTTCGGAAAACTTGGCCGAGAACAATTCTTCGAGCGTCTCGTGGTTCGAAGCGCGGGCGCAGCCGATGCCCTGCGCCACCTTGAGCACGTCGTCGGCGGTCTTGTTGACGCGCACGAAAAACTTCACCTTGATGTCCGCGCGGATGTTGTCGCGGCAGATGAGGCCCTCGTTGCCGGAGCGGTCGATCTCGATGGTCTTGACCGAGATGTCCATCAACTCGGCCTTGTGGATGATCGGGTAGACCATTCGCCCGGTAAAGGTTACCTCGGGCTCGGCGCGCAAGGTATTCACGATGAGCGCGTGGCCCTGTTCGATCTTTCGATAGAACTTGGCGAACATCGCGAACAGGCCGAGGATGACCACGGCCAGGATGGCCGCGGCAAAGAGGATGGGCTCCATTTTTTCTCCAGAGATGCTTTAAGAGCGAACGAACGGTAAGGGGATGCGCGCGGTCAGACGATGTCTTCGTGCGCTGCGATGAGGTAGCGGCCCGCCACCTCGTCGTATTCGAGAATGAGCGCTTGCGATCCGCGCTTGAGGGTGTTGGGCGTGGGCGCCCAGACGCGAATGTTCAGGCTGGCGCCACGGCGGGCCACTTCGGCGCGGCCGTCTTTCTCGTTCACCACGCCGGTGACGACGCGGCAGGCCTGCCCGACCAGCGCCGCATTGCTCACGGCCGTGTGGCTCACGAACAGGCCGCGCAACGGGCGAATGGCCACGGCGGTGACGGGTATGGCAATGGCGGCGCTCGCCACCAGCAGCACCGTGCCGGCCAGGAGCTTGAGCGGCAGCGTGGGCACCAGCGGCAGCAGCCACTCCCCGCCCAGGCAGGACAGCGTCCACGACACCAGCACCAGCAGGCTCACCGCCACCGAGAACGGCACGCCGTTCAGGCCGAAAGCAACCACGTAGCTCGCGAGTTGCCCTATGTCGCTGGTGTCGCCGTCGGCATGCGTCTGCAGGTCGACGTCGATGCCGCTGTGCTCGATGTCGACCATGCCGGCCACCGCGAGCACCCAATAGATCACCACGACGCCCAGCAGCACCGTGTAGATCGCGGTGGGGTACCCCGTCACCGCATCCATGAAATTTCCCATTGACCCTCCCGCGTGCGGGTTGTGTTTTTATCTGCGGCCCGGCTTCGTTGCGCCGGTGCCCTTTTTCTTTCCACCACTTGCAAAAGCAATCAGATCGCGCGTGGCCCTCTCCTTGATGGCCAGGCGGTCGTCCGGGGCGAGCCCATATCTCGCCGCCAGAAACTCGTAGTCTGCCGCATTCAGCGACACCGTCAGGCGCGGCCGCTTGGGCTTGGACGTTGTCGCAAGCCCCAGCACCTGCCGGATCTGGTCGGAGGTGGACACGTGCTGTTCGAAGGCCGCCGTGCGCACCGCCTCCAGCACGGCCTCTTCCACGTCGAACGCCACCTGAACGGCGCGTATCGCCTCGTCCGAGCCTTGCCAGCGAACCGGCTTGACCCGCACGGTCATTGGGCGCCGGGCTCCGCCGGCTTGGCCTGGCGGGCGCGGATGCGCTCCATCACCTGGCTGGTACGGTCGACGTCGCTGCCGATGCCCGCGGCCGCCAGCTTCTTTTCGAGCGCGCCGTGGCCGAGCTCGTTTTCGAGCGTCTGGCTCGCGGCCATCCGGTCGGCCAGGTCTTCATGGCGCTGGCGGATGCGCTCGAGCGATTCACGCGCGTTGGACAGGCGCGAACCGCCCGCACCGATGTTCTCGGAGATCGATTGCGTGGCGCGGTAGACGCTCTCGGTGGTCTTGGCAATGCCGATCTCGCGCTCATGCTCCCGAATGCGAGCCTCGGCCGTCTTGATCAGGTCCTTGAGCTTGGACACCTGCAGCGCGTAGGAGGCATGCGCCTTGGCCTGCTCCTCGAGCTCCTTTTCGAGCGTGCCGACCTTTGCGGCCACATCGAGCGCCAAGCCTTCCTGCGTCTTGTTGAGGGCCTCGAGCGCCAGGCCTTCGTAGCGCGTGACCTCGTTCTTCAGGCGCTCGATCTCGCGGGCGGACTGCATCTCCTTGGCCATGACGCCGGTGAGATCGCCCTTGGCCTTCTCGATGCTGTGCTTGGCGTCGATGATTTCCTGCTCGTAGATGCGCGTGGCGTTGCTGTCGACCACGCTCTCGCCGATTTCGCGGGCACTGCCGCGCAGCAAGGTGACCAGTTTCTTGATGACCGTCATGATGATCTCCACTTAATTCAGGAATTCGGACAGGGCGTCCAGCGCATCGAGCGCGTTGTCGCTGAGCACCGCCACCTCGCGGGCGATGTCTTCCACGCTGGCATTGCGGCCGAGCGCGCCGGTGAGCACATAGCGGCCATCCACGCGGCCGAAGGACGACAGCGGCACCGAGGGGTTCAGGTCGAGCAGCGATTCGAGCAGTTCGGTGCGGCGCTCGGGCTTCACTTCTTCTTCGGTCCAGAGATAGCAGATGCAGATCACCTGCATGTCTGAGCTGGTGATGAAGATCGGCAGTTCGTCCCGGCCCTCGATGCTCACCTGCACCACGGGCGTATGACCGGGAATCGGCTGCAACTGCATCGCAAGTCCGCCCATTGCGGCACCGGCCAAGACATCGAGCCCCTTCAGTTGATCGAGCAGTGATTGCATACCCCTCCTTTTGTTTGCTGCCGTTCACTATAGGCGCGCCGACATAACATGTCAAAGAATCTTTTAGCCTATGCCCATGACCTCTGGCACTGGCGCCGTCCCTAGAATCCGGCGATGGCCAGCACCATCAATCCCGCACGTGTCGATTTTGTGACGCTGCGCCTGTTCTGCGCGGTGGCCCAGTCGGGCAGCATCACCAAGGGTGCGGAGGCCTGTCACCTCGCGCTATCGGCAGCCAGCCGGCGGCTTTCTGATTTCGAGGCTGCCACCGGGTCGAAGCTGCTGGAGCGCAGTTCGCAAGGCATAGCCCTCACGCCCGCCGGCCATGTGGCCATGCAGCATGCGATGCGGCTCTTTCAGGGCTTCGAGCAATTCAGCAGCGAACTCGGCGACTATTCGAGCGGCGTACGCGGCCATGTGCGGCTCTGGGCCAACATGTCGGCGCTCACCGAGTTCCTGCCGGCCACGCTGGCGGCGTTTCTCGGCCAGCATCCGGACATCCGCGTCGAAGTGGAAGAACAACTGAGCGGCGACATCGTTCGCGCTCTGGTCGACGGGCTGGCCGATGTGGGCGTATTCGCGGAGAACACGCCCGCCTACGGGCTCGACGTCGCGCAGTTCCAGACCGACGAGCTGGTGGTGCTGTGCGCCAGGCAGCATCCACTTGCGCGCGCCCGCAAAACGGATTTCAAGACCTGTTTGGCCCACGAGTTCGTCGGGCTGAACCGCAGCAGCTCGCTGCTCGAACTGACATCCCGCGCGGCCGAGCAGGCCGGCATTCCGATGCGCCTGCGCGTGCAGGTGCGCAGCTTCGATGCCATGTGCCACATGATCGCCGCCAACCTGGGCATCGGCGTGGTGCCGCTCGCGGCTTGCAAGGCACAGGTGAGTGCGCTCGATCTCAAGGTGGTGCGGCTGAAGGACCCCTGGGCGGTTCGCCGGCTGCTGATGGCGACGAAGACGGGCGAGACCTTGTCGCCTGCGGCGCAGTTGCTGGTTCGGCAACTGCTTGCTTCTTCCACTTGAGACCGGGCGGGCTGCCCGCTGAACCCTCAGGCCTGCGGCACCTGGAACCCGGCCTTCAATGTCTCCCTGAGATGGCTCACGAACAGGTTGACCGCGCGCGGTATGTGCAGCGAGTATGGCCGAATGGCGTAGATATGGTCCGCAAACGCGCCGGTGGGCTGCCAATCGGGCAGCACCTCGACCAGCTTGCCGGTTTGCAGGGCCGACTGCGCGCTGAAGTCGGGCAGCAAGGCAACGCCCAGCCCCGCCTGAGCGGCATCGCGCAGCGCCTCGCTGTTGTTGGCCGCAAGCGGGCCGGCAATGGGCACGGTCATGCGCTCGGCCTGACGTGCCCGGGCGTTGCGCCGCTCGAACGACCACACATTCGTTTCTTGCCCGCGCGGATAGTGCAGGCAATCGTGCTCGGCCAGCATGGCCGGCGCCAGCGGCGTTCCCTTGCGGCGCAGGTAGGCCCGGCTGGCCACCAGCACCGACCTGGTCTCGCACAAGCGCCAGGCCACGTGCGTATCGGGGGGCGATGCGGCATGCCGCACTGCCAGGTCGAAGCCTTCCGTCGCAAGTGAGCTGAGCCGGTCCGAAAGCTCCATCTCGATGCGAATCGACGGATGCGCGAGCAGGAAGTCGGCGAGCCGCGGCAAGAGCTGCTGCCGCCCCAGCGCCACCGGCGCCGTCACGCGCACCAGGCCGCGCGGTTCTCCCGCATGGTCCTGCGCCTTCAAGAAGCTGTGGGCAATCTGCTCGAACGGTTCGCGCGTCTGGTCGACGAGCTGCTGGCCGGCCTCGGTGAGCCGCATGCTGCGCGTGGTGCGGCGCACCAAGGGCACGCCCGCGGCGCGCTCCAGTTCGGCAATGCGCTGGCTCATGGCGGCCTTGCTCACGCCTAGGCGCGCCGCGGCGGCGGTGTAGCTGCCCTGCTGGCCGAGCACGATCAGCCAGTGCAGGTGCGTCCAGAGCGATTCGGCTTTTTGCGTATCCATGGCTGCATTGTTCACCATGGCGAACAAACAGTTCAACTTTAGCGCCTAGGCAGGCGCCCTTCCCTTTTCTAGACTGGCGCAAATCACTTGACCCTGGGACTCTCCATGACCACACAGATCGCGCATTTCATCGCCGGCCAGCACACCGCCGGCGGTTCCAACCGCACGCAGGACGTCACCAATCCGGCCTCCGGCAAGGTCACGGGCAAGGTGGTGCTTGCCGCCGCGGCCGATGTCGACGCCGCCGTGGCTGCCGCACAAGCCGCCTTTCCCAAGTGGGCCGACACGCCGCCCATCCGCCGCGCCCGCGTGATGTTCAAGTTTCTGGAGCTGCTGAACCTGCACAAGGACGAGCTCGCGCACATGATCACCGCCGAGCACGGCAAGGTGTTCACCGACGCGCAGGGCGAGGTCTCGCGCGGCATCGACATCGTCGAGTTCGCCTGCGGCATTCCGCAGCTGCTCAAGGGCGACTTCACCGACCAGGTGAGCACCGGCATCGACAACTGGACGCTGCGCCAGCCGCTGGGCGTGGTGGCGGGCATCACGCCCTTCAACTTTCCGGTGATGGTGCCGATGTGGATGTTCCCGGTGGCCATTGCCGCGGGCAACACCTTCATTCTGAAGCCCAGCCCGACCGACCCGACCGCGTCGCTGCGCATGGCCGAGCTGCTGAAGGAAGCCGGCCTGCCCGACGGCGTGTTCAACGTGGTGCAGGGCGACAAGGCCGCGGTCGATGCGCTGCTCGAGCACCCGGACGTCAAGGCCGTGAGCTTCGTCGGCTCCACGCCCATTGCAAACTACATCTACGAAACCGGCGCACGCAACGGCAAGCGCGTGCAGGCGCTCGGCGGCGCGAAGAACCACATGGTGGTGATGCCCGACGCCGACATCGACCAGACGGTGGATGCACTGATCGGCGCGGGCTACGGCTCGGCCGGCGAGCGCTGCATGGCGATCAGCGTGGCGGTGCTGGTGGGCGACGTGGCCGACAAGATCATTCCCAAGCTCGTCGAGCGCACGAAGACGCTCAAGGTGCTCGACGGCGAGAACCTGGCGGCCGAAATGGGCCCGATCGTCACCCGCGCGGCACATGAACGCATCACCGGCTACATCGCCCAGGGCGAGAAGGAAGGCGCGAAGCTGCTGGTCGACGGCCGCCAGTTCGACGGCAACCAGGCCGGCGCCGGCTGCGGCGACGGCTTCTGGATGGGCGGTACGCTGTTCGACCACGTCACGCCCGAAATGCGCATCTACAAGGAAGAGATCTTCGGCCCCGTGCTCTCGTGCGTGCGCGTGGCCAACTTCAAGGATGCGGTCGACCTGGTCAACGACCACGAGTTTGGCAACGGCGTGAGCTGCTTCACGCGCGACGGCAACGTGGCGCGCGAGTTCAGCCGCCGCATCCAGGTGGGCATGGTCGGCATCAACGTCCCGATTCCGGTGCCCATGGCATGGCACGGCTTCGGCGGCTGGAAGCGCTCGCTCTTCGGCGACATGCATGCCTACGGCGAGGAAGGCGTGCGCTTCTATACCAAGCAGAAGTCCGTCATGCAGCGCTGGCCCGAGAGCATCGGCAAGGGCGCCGAGTTCGTGATGCCCACCGCGAAGTGATCGAAGGCGCGATCCGAAGCAATCGAAGCAATAAGTAATAGCCGCGGGCGCAGCGGCGACCTGCCAGGGCTAACCAAAGTCTGACTTGCCCCGCTGTGCGGTAGCAGCCAGACTTTGGGCATGACCCTGGTCCAGCGCCCATGACGACAACGAGCCAAGCCGCGCGGAGCCTGTCGGCCGTACCTTCCACTTTGCGGATTTCGCTTGCGGCGCGCGCCTCCGGCGACGCGATGTTTCCGCAGCTCGGGGTGCGCGACGCCTACGCCGCATCGGTGCTCGAGCAGATACGCGACGACGGGCATGCCCTGCCGGAAGACAGGGCCACCATCTACGGCATCCTGAACCGCACGCGCCGCTTTCGCAGCCTTGCACAGGAATTTCTCAAGCAGCATCCGGGCGGCCGCGTGGTGAACATGGGCTGCGGCCTGAGCCATTACTTCCAGTGGCTGGACGACGGACAGTGCCGCCTGACCGATGCCGACCTGCCCGAGGTGCTCGAACTGCGCCGCGCGCTGATTCCCGAAACCGATCCGCGGCATGAGGTGTGCCCGCTCGACCTCACCTCCGAGGGATGGTGGGAACAGCTGGCACTGCCGCGCAATCGCAAGGGGGAGCCGGTGTTTCTCTTCACCGAAGGCGTGCTGATGTACCTCGAGCCGCAACAGGTGCGGGCCGTGTTCGCGACCTTCGGCGAGCGCGCGCCCGCGGGCTCGGTGCTGGCGTTCGACGCCATGTGCTGGCTTGCCGTCGGGCGGGCGGCGCAGCACCCTTCGGTGCGCGCCACCGGCGCGGAGTTTCGGTGGGGGCTGCGTCGGGCCTCCGAGCTGACTGAAGCCCATCCGCGGTTGCGGCTCGATTCCGCCTATCGGGTGCTGGAAGGCTTCGGCCTGCCATACACCCTGTTTGCGCCGCTGGTGCTGATGATGCTGGGCGTGTCGCTCTATGCCGTCTACGCGTTGAGCGCCACGGACCCCGCCGATACATAAACGCACAATTTTTCCAATCGCCGGCCTTGTCTGGCTTGCATTGCGCGGCTTGGCTGACGCGGGGCGCA
Source organism: Variovorax sp. CCNWLW235 (assembly GCF_037204085.1). Taxonomy (NCBI): domain Bacteria; kingdom Pseudomonadati; phylum Pseudomonadota; class Betaproteobacteria; order Burkholderiales; family Comamonadaceae; genus Variovorax; species Variovorax sp. CCNWLW235. Next base: position 15,007 of record NZ_JBBCBW010000038.1, read on the forward strand.
GCTGCTTCAAGGCATGCTCGCCGTTCCTCCCGTCGCGGAAAATCCTGACGCATGCTGCATTAGGATGGTTCTTCCGCAGCCCGGCCGGCATACCGCCGGCCGCGTCTTCTTCGTGAATCGCTTCCGTACCTCCAAGACTCGCAACCCTCAAGAAACACATGCTTGATCGCCGATCCTTCCTTGCCGCTGGTGGTGCCGCCGCCGCACTCGCCGCCCTTGGACTGCCCGAAGAGGCATTGGCCGCCAACGGCCTGAAACTGAGCCAGCCCGCGCCCTTCTCGTTCGACCGCCTCGTCGCCCAAGCCAGGCGCCTGGCCGCGCAACCCTATGCAGCAGCCGCGCCGCTCGCACCCGATGTGCTCGAGAAGATCGACTACGACGCCCACGGCAAGATCAAGTTCGACCCCGCCAACGCCCTCTTCCGCGATGGGCCCGGCGCCTTTCCCGTCACCTTCTTTCACCTGGGCCGCTTCTTCCAGACGCCGGTGCGCATGCACGTGCTCGAAAACGCGGGCGGCGACGTGTTTTCACGCGAAGTGCTCTACAGCCCCAGCTACTTTTCGATGCCGCCCGACAGCCCGGCGCGCGCGCTGCCGGCCGGCGCGGGCTTTGCTGGCTTCCGCCTGCAGGAAAGCCGCCTGGGCGACCAGAGCAAGCTCGACTGGCAGAAGAACGACTGGGTCGCGTTTCTCGGTGCCTCGTACTTCCGCGCGATCGGCGAGCTGTACCAGTACGGCCTGTCGGCACGCGGCCTTGCGCTCGATGTGGCCGTGCCCGACAAGCCGGAAGAGTTTCCGACCTTCACGCGCTACTACTTCGAGACGCCCGCCGCCAACAACACCACCTCGATGACGGTCTACGCGCTGCTCGAAGGGCCGAGCGTCACGGGGGTGTTCAAGTTCGTCATGCAGCGCGGCAAGGCCGTGATCATGGACATCGATTCGCGCCTGTTCCTGCGCCGCGACGTGTCGCGCCTTGGGCTGGTGCCGCTCACCTCGATGTACTGGTACTCCGAGACTATCAAGCCCACCGCCATCGACTGGCGCCCCGAGGTGCACGACTCCGACGGCCTTGCCATCTGGAACGGCGCGGGCGAGCGCATCTGGCGCCCTCTCAACAACCCGACGCAAACCCGGGCCTCGGCGTTTGCGGACACCCGACCGCGCGGCTTCGGGCTGCTGCAGCGCGACCGCGTATTCGACAACTACCAGGACGGCGTCAACTACGAAAAGCGTCCGAGCCTCTGGATCGAACCGCAGGGCGACTGGGGCGAGGGCTCGGTGCAGCTGATCGAGATTCCCACCGACGACGAGATCCACGACAACATCGTCGCCTTCTGGGTGCCCAAGGCCGACGCGAAGGCGGGCGCGAGCTACAGCCTGCAGTACCGGCTGCACTGGACCGACCAGGAACCCTTTCCCTCGCCGCTCGCGCGCTGCGTGGCAACACGCATCGGCCGCGGCGGACAACCGGGCCAGCCGCGGCCGCCGGGGGTGCGCAAGTTCATGGTCGAGTTCGTCGGCGAGCCGCTCACGACCGTGCCTTTCGGCGTAAAGCCCGAACTGGTGCTGACCGCGCCGCGCGGCAAGTTCTCCTACGTGTTTGCCGAAGCCGTGCCCAACGGCGTGCCCGGCCACTGGCGCGCGCAGTTCGACTTCACGCCCGAAGGCAACGAGCCGGTCGACATGCGGCTCTACCTGAAGACTGGCGACAAGACGCTCACTGAAACCTGGCTGTATCAATTCCAGCCAAGTTGACCGCCATCAGCGCGCTGCGCGTGGGTTGCAGGGCGCGAAGAGCTCCACGGCCCAGTCGACAAACACGCGCAGCTTGGCGCTCAGGTGGCGGTTGGCGGGGTACACCACGTGCAGCGGGTATGGCGGCGGCGCCCAGTCCCGCAGCACCTCCACCAGCGCGCCGCTTGCGAGGTGCGGCGCGGCCATCGGATAAAAGACCTGCGACACGCCCATGCCGGTAAGCACGGCCGTGATCTGCGCGGTGCTTTCGTTCACGCCCACCACGGTGCGGCCATGGATCTCGATGCGCTCTTCGCCGCGCGCATAGCGCAGCGGAATCGCGCGGTTGCTCAGCGATGAAAAGTAGCCCACCACGCGGTGCGCGCCGTCGCCGAGGTCCGCCGGCGTCCTGGGGGTGCCATGGCGCTCCAGGTAGCCCGGCGTGGCGCAGGTCACGAAGGGCAAGGTCGCGATCCGGCGCGCCACCAGCGACTGGTCGCTCAGTTCGCCGGCGCGGATCACGCAGTCGACCGCGTCTCCAATCAGGTTCACCGGCCTGTCGCCCACGCCGATCTCGAGTTCGATCTCCGGGTACCGCGCGTGAAATGCCGGCAGTTGCGGAATCAGGATCATGTTGGCAAACGACGAGCCGACGTCCACCCTCAGCCGCCCGCGTGGATTTGCTTGCGCGTTGCTGAGATCGGATTCGATCTCTTCCAGCTCGGCCAGCACGCGTGCCGTTCGCTCGTAGTAGGCGGCACCCTCTGGCGTGACCGTCACGCGCCGGGTCGTGCGCTGCAGCAGCTTCACGCGCAGATGCGTCTCGAGTTGCTGCACCAGCTTCGTCACCGAGGGCTTGGGCATCTGCAGCGAATCGGCTGCGCGAGTGAAAGTGCCGGCCTCGACCACACGGGCGAAGACACGCATGGCGGCGATCTGGTCCATTGCCGGATTATTAGTGATTCGTGAATAAACAAATCCGCCGCAGCGTCTTGGTCCGCGGGGGGGTGGCGCCCAAACTTCCTTGCCTGTTCAACGCTGCCTCGCAGCAAGCAATCAAAGGAAGAACCCATGTCCCAACCCAAGCTCAACGACAAGATCGCCCTCGTCACCGGCGGCACCAGCGGCATCGGCCTGGCCACCGCCCAACGCTTTGTGGCCGAAGGCGCCTACGTTTTCATCACGGGCCGCCGCCAGGCTGAACTCGATGAGGCCGTAAAAACCATCGGCCGCAACGTGACGGGCGTGCTCGGCGATGTGTCGAATCTCGCGGATCTCGACAAGCTCTACGCAACCATCAAGGAACAGAAAGGCCACCTCGACGTGCTGTTTGCCAATGCGGGCGGCGGCAGCCTGCTGCCGCTGGGGCAGATCACCGAAGAGCATTTCGACAAGATCTTCGGCACCAACGTGCGCGGCCTGCTCTTCACCGTGCAGAAGGCGCTGCCGCTGATGCCCAAGGGCGCGTCGATCGTGCTAAACGCATCGATCACCAGCATCAAGGGCACACCCGCATTCAGCGTCTACAGCGCAACCAAGGCGGCGGTGCGCAGCTTTGCGCGCAGCTGGGCGGTGGACCTGAAGGATGCCGGCATCCGCGTCAACGCTGTGAGCCCCGGCGTCGTGCCGACCCCGGCCTATGACCTGCTGGGCCTCACGCCAGAGCAGGTGAAGGGCTTCATCGACTCACAGGCGCAGAACATTCCGCTTGGCCGCGTCGGCACGCCCGACGAGATCGCCAAGGCCGTGGTGTTCCTGGCCTCCGACGACAGCAGCTTCGTGAACGGCGCCGAGCTCTTCGTCGACGGCGGCATGGCGCAGATCTAGGCTCGATCAGCGCTTCTTCACAGACACCAGCTCGACTTCGAAGTTGAGCGTGGCGTTCGGCGGAATCACGCCGCCCGCGCCGCGCGTGCCATAGGCAATGGCCGGCGGGCAGGTGAGCTTGGCCTTGCCGCCCGGCTTCATCTTCTGCACGCCCTCGGTCCAGCACGGGATCACGCCGTTGAGCGGAAACTCGGTGGGCTCGCCGCGGCTGTAGGAGCTGTCGAACTCCTTGCCGCTATCGGGAAAGGTGCCACGGTAGTGCACCTTGACCACATCGGTTGCGGCCGGCGAGGCGCCGGTGCCTTCCTTCAGCGATTGATAGACCAGGCCGCTCGGCGTGGTAACGGGGGCCGACTGCGCCCAGGCGGTGGACACGGCGCACACGGAAAGAAAAGCAGCACAGACGAGCGACGAAGAAGAAAAGGACTTCACGGAATACCTCGGAAGGATGGGAAAAGCATGATTATGGCGAGCGGTGGAACAGCCCTTGCTTTGCTGCATGTGCACTGTCAACATCCGAAAAAAGAGGAAGCTCCATGCAGTCCATCGAAGCCACCCCGGTCGCCGTCTCTGTTCCGGCCGGCACCGGCCACCTGAAGAAGGTGCTCGGCCCCATCCAGCTCTGGGGCATTGCGGTGGGCCTCGTCATTTCGGGTGAATACTTTGGTTGGAGCTACGGCTGGAACACGGCCGGCACGCTCGGCTTTCTGGTTGCCACGGTGCTGGTGGCCACCATGTACACCACGTTCATCTTCAGTTTTACCGAGCTCTCGACGGCCATTCCGCATGCGGGCGGCCCCTTTGCCTATGCAAGGCGCGCCTTCGGGCCGACCGGCGGCTTCGTGGCCGGCTTTGCCACGCTGGTCGAGTTCGTCTTTGCGCCGCCGGCCATTGCGCTGGCCATCGGCGCCTACCTCAACGTGCAGTTCCCGGGCATCAACCCGAAGTGGTTTGCGCTGGGCGCCTATGTGATCTTCATCGGGCTCAACTGGATCGGCATCGGCATTGCGGCGGCCTTCGAACTGTTCGTGACGGTGCTGGCGATCTTCGAGCTGTTCGTGTTCATGGGCGTGGTCACGCCGGGATGGTCGATGGCCAACTTCGTTGCCAACGGCTGGGCCGGCGGCAACGTGCTCAACGGCGCGGCCGTCTCGGGCATCTTTGCGTCCATCCCATTCGCAATCTGGTTCTTCCTGGCGATCGAAGGCGCAGCCATGGCGGCCGAAGAAGCGCGCGACCCGCATCGCACCATTCCCATCGCCTACACCACAGGCATCGTCACGTTGGTGGTGCTGGCCTTCGGCGTGATGATCTTCGCGGGCGGCGTGGGCGACTGGCGCAAGCTCGCCAACATCAACGACCCGCTGCCGCAAGCCATGAAGGCGGTGGTGGGCGACAGCAGCGGCTGGCTGCACATGCTGGTGTGGATCGGCCTGTTCGGGTTGGTCGCCTCGTTCCACGGCATCATCATGGGCTACTCGCGCCAGATCTTCGCGCTGGCGCGCGCGGGCTACCTGCCGCGCTACTTCGCCGGCCTGAGCCCTCGCTTCGACACGCCGCACCGCGCGCTGCTGGCTGGCGGCGTCATCGGCGTGGTGGCCATCTTCAGCGACGAGTGGGTGCAGTTCGGCGGCCAGACGCTCACCGCCAACATCGTGACCATGGCGGTGCTCGGCGCCATCGTGATGTACCTGATCTCGATGGCCGCGCTCTTCAAGCTGCGCAAGAGCGAACCCAACCTGCTGCGCACCTACCGCGCCCCCTTCTACCCGGTGTTTCCGGCCATTGCGCTCGGCCTTGGCGTGGTGTGCCTCGGCGCCATGGTGTGGTTCAACGCCATGCTCACGCTGCTGTTCCTGGTGCTGATGGCGGCGGCCTATGGCTACTTTCTCTTGACCTCTGCACAGCGCAAGGCGGCGGCGCCCGACGAGATGCTTTCATCGCCTCCGGCCGCCTGAAGGAAAGATGCGCTACCGCACCACCATCACCGGCCAGGTCTTCGCATTCGACGACCTGAAGCAGGTCATGGCCGTGGCCAGCCCGGCGCGCTCGGGCGACTATCTCGCGGGCATTGGCGCGGCCACCGCGCAGCAGCGCATGGCGGCGCGCCACGTGCTGGCCGAAACGCCGCTCAAGCAGTTCCTGAACGAAGCGCTGATTCCCTACGAGAGCGACAACATCACGCGCCTGATCGTCGACAGCCATGACGCGCAGGCTTTTGCGCCGGTGTCGCATCTCACGGTGGGCGACTTCCGCAACTGGCTGCTGTCGGAACAGGCCAGCACTGAAGCGCTGACGGCGCTGGCGCCCGGCCTCACGCCCGAGATGGTGGCGGCCGTGTCCAAGCTCATGCGCAACCAGGACCTGGTCTCGGTCGCCAGGAAGTGCAGCGTGGTCACGCGGTTTCGCGACACCATCGGCCTGCCCGGCCACCTGGCCGTGCGGCTGCAACCCAACCATCCGACAGACGACCTGCGTGGCGTGGCCGCCTCCACGCTCGACGGTTTGCTTTATGGCGCGGGCGATGCGGTGATCGGACTCAACCCGGTGTCCGACAGCATGCAGGTGCTGGGGCGTTTGCTGCACATGCTCGACGAAGTGATCCAGCGCTTCGAGATTCCCACGCAAAGCTGCGTGCTCACGCATGTGACCAACACGCTCAAGCTGGCGGAAGCCGGCGCGCCGGTGGACCTGGTGTTCCAGTCGATCGCGGGCACCGAGAAGGCGAACCTCTCTTTCGGCATTACCCCCGAGCTGCTCGACGAAGCCTACGCTGCGGCGCTGGCACTGAACCGGGGCACGGTCGGCAACAACGTCATGTACTTCGAAACGGGCCAGGGCAGCGCCCTCTCGGCCAACGCCAACTTCGGCGTGGACCAGCAGACCTGCGAGGTGCGCGCCTATGCCTTGGCGCGGCGCTACAAGCCGCTCCTCATCAACACGGTGGTCGGCTTCATCGGCCCAGAATATCTTTTCGACGGCAAGCAGATCATCCGCGCCGGGCTCGAAGACCATTGCTGCGGCAAGCTGCTGGGGCTGCCCATCGGCTGCGACATCTGCTACACCAACCATGCCGAGGCCGACCAGGACGACATGGACAACCTGCTGGTGCTGCTGGGCACCGCGGGCATCAACTTCATCATGGGCATTCCGGGCGCCGACGACGTGATGCTCAACTACCAGAGCACCTCGTTCCATGACGCGCTGTTCCTGCGGCAGACGCTGGGCCTGAAGCGCGCGCCCGAATTCGAGGCCTGGCTGCAGCGCATGCAGATCACCAATGCCGCGGGGCAACTCGCACCGCCTTCGGCCAACCGCCTGCTGGCAGACATGAGCGGGCTAAACGCACTCGCGCCATGAGCGGCGATTCCGTCACGCCAAACCCTTGGGGCCAGTGGCGCTCGGCCACCCCCGCACGCTTGGCGCTGGGCCGTGCCGGTGCCGGCATGCCGACTGACGAGACGCTGCGCTTCGGGTGGGCCCATGCCATGGCGCGCGACGCCATCCATGCGGCGCTCGATGTCGATGCACTGGAAGCCACGCTGCGCCAGCAGAACTGGGAAACGCTGCACGTCCGCAGCCGTGCGGAAGATCGCACCACCTACCTGCGCCGGCCCGACCTCGGACGGCAACTCGACCCTGCCGATGCGGAACGCCTGCGCGCCGCGGCAAAGCCTGGATGCGATGTCTGCCTGGTCATCGGCGACGGCCTTTCCTCACTCGCAGTGGCGCGCCACGCGGCGCCGCTGCTGGCTGCGTTGCGCTCGCATCTGCCGGCCGAAACGCGCTTCTCCCCCGTGGTCATCGCCACGCAAGCACGCGTTGCGCTGGCTGACGAGGTGGGCGAACTCTTCGGCGCCGCGCTCTCGGTCATGCTGATCGGCGAGCGCCCGGGCCTCAGCTCGCCCGACAGCCTGGGCATCTACCTGACCCATTCGCCGAAGCGCGGCCGGCACGATGCCGAGCGCAACTGCATCTCGAACGTGCGCCCTGAAGGCCTACCCTGCGAAGCCGCCGCGTTCAAGCTGGCATGGCTGATGCACGAGGCGCAGCAGAGAGGGCTGACCGGCGTCGGCCTCAAGGACGAGAGCGATCTGGCAATGCTTCAGCAAGACGCCCATAGGCCCGAACTGTCCGAATAACACGCACTCCACTCTGCCAAAAAACGCATTAAAATGACTTTTAAACGGTTTAATAGTCATTTTATTGATGCCAAGAAGCAGCCACAGCCTTTCCGCCCTGCCCTCGCAAACCATCGACCCTCTTGAAAGGCTCGGCCTGCGCCTTCGCGCGCACAGGGTCCATCGCGAATGGACGATCGCCGAAATGGCCGAACGGTTGCTGTGCTCGCCAAACACCCTGCGCGCACTCGAATCCGGCAAACCGGGCACCAGCATCGGCCTGCTCGCCCACGCGTTGTGGCTCTTTGGCGAGATCGATTCGATGGACAACGTGGCCCCCGCCCCCGCAGCGCTGGCCGCGAAGCGCCGCGTGCGCAGGTCGGCGGCGGAAGGCCCAGCAGGCAAGATCGCGGAAGACGAACGTGACTTCTGACAGCGCCGTCGACGAGCGAAGCATCTACGTCGGCCTTGCGCACCGCACCGGTGAACGGGTGCAACCGGCCGGCCTGATGAAGGTGGCGCGCCGCGGCGTGGTGGAGTCCGGCGAGTTTGCCTACGGGCGGCGCTATCTTGAAGCCCCGGCGTCCGCACCGCTCAACCCCGAGCATCTGCCGCTGCGCGATGCGACCTTTGTGCTGCCCGAGCGCCGCATTCGCGACGGTGGCGCCATGCCGCTCACGCTGCGCGATGCGCTGCCCGACAGCTGGGGCCGCAAGGTGCTCGAAATACGCCAGGGCAAACCGCTGTCGGACATCGACGCGTTGCTGCTCACCAACGAGGACCGCATCGGCGCGATGGTGTTCGCCGAATCGCTGCCCATCGAAAGTGAAGAACCGCCATCGACACTGCTTTCGCTGGAGGAACTCGCCGAAGCATCCCACCGCATCGAAGCGGGAATCGAGATCGGCCCCGACATGCACAGGCTGTTGCGCGGCGGCAGCCTGGGAGGCGCCCGCCCCAAGGCTGCCTTTGTGCACCAGGGCCGGCGCTGCATCGCCAAGTTCGCATCGCGTGGGGACGACCACGACGTGGAAGTGATCGAGGCGGCAACGCTCTGGCTGGCCGATGCCTGCGGCATCGAAGTTACGCCTTTTCTGCTGCAACCCCTTGCGGCAGGACATGCCTTGCTGGTCGAGCGCTTCGACCGGGTGGGGCCTGTGGGCGACGAACGCCGCTTTCACTACCTCTCGGCTTCGGCACTGCTCGACGTGCCCTACGAATCCAGCCGGGGCAGCTATGTCGAGCTGGCGCAGTTGCTGCGGCGCATTTCCGCGCAGCCGCAAGCAGACCTGGCCGAGCTTTTTCGCCGCCTGGTGTTCAACCTGTCGGTGGGTAACAGCGACGACCACGTCAAGAACCATGGCGCGTTGCGAAGCGAAGACGGCCTCTGGCGACTGGCCCCGGCTTTCGACCTCGTCATGCAGTTGGGCGGGCACACGGGTTATCAGGAGCTGGCCATTCTTCCGGGGCAGCACGCATCGAGCCTCGAACTGGCACGCGCCGCGTCCTCCCATTTCGGACTGTCGATGGCGCAGGCGGACGAGATCATCCGCACCACCGAAGAAACCGTTGCTGTGCAGGCCGCGGCGAGCGTCGAGGCGGCAGGGGGAAACCGCGCTCTCGTGCGCCGGGTGGCGGCGTTCATCGAGCAGCAGCACGCACGCATGCACGCGTAGCTGGCACGGCTGATGCGTAGGTCGATGCGGAAGTGTCACGGGCGCGGCATACGCCCGGCGCTTCCCATCGACAACCGCACAACAACAAGGAACGCATGCAACGCCGCCTCGTCCTCCTCACTCCGCTTGCCGCCGCGCTCGCCGCTACCGGCTGCGCCAGTCTTTCGCCCGCCAAAGGCCTGTCGCCGGGCCGCTGGGATGCATTCAACCGATCTCAGATCGAAGGCCTGATCGAAAGCCTCGGCAAGGGAAGCCCGGGCTACCGCGCCGCCAAGCCGCCTTATGTGGTCTTCGACTGGGACAACACCAGCGTGTTCCTCGACATCGAAGAAGCCTCGCTGATCTACCAGCTCGAAAACCTGGTGTTCGGCGCCACGCCCGCGCAACTCGAAGTGGCCTTGCGCAAGAACATTCCCAAGAAAGACTTTCTTCCGGCGCACAACAATGCAGCGGGCAAGCCGGTCAACATCGATCTGCTGGTGCCGGACATCGTGGCGAGCTACACGTGGCTCTACCAGAACTACAGCGGCCTCAAGGGCACCCAGCCGCTCGTGGCGGTCAAGCTGAGCCCGCACTACATTGCGTTCACCACCAAGGTTCGCTATCTCTACGAAGCCATTGGCGACACCTTCGACCACGACACGGCCTACCCGTGGGTGACCTACCTCTTCGTCGGCATGACCGAAGCGCAGGTGCGCAAGCTCACGGCGGAAACGGTGGCGTGGCAGTTGAAGGAGCCGGTGGCCAAGGTGAAGTGGACCTCGCCCACGGCACTGCCCGGCCAGGCGGGGGTGGTTTCGGTCAGCTGGAAGAACGGCCTGCGGCTGCAGCCCGAAATGCAGGAGCTGTACGCCGTCTTTCGCAACGCGGGCTTCGATGTGTGGGTGTGCTCCGCGTCCTTCGTCGACGTGATCAAGGAGATTTCGTCCAACCCGGCTTTCGGCTACAACAACCCGCCCGAACGCGTGCTGGCCATGGAGCTGGAGCGCGATGCCAGCGGCGTCATCCAGCCGGAGTTTCGCCGTGGCTACGACCAGACCCAGGGCCCCGGCAAGACGAAGAACATCCAGCGCTTTCTGGTCAGCAAGTACGGCTATGGTCCGTGCTTCATTGCTGGCGACAGCGAGGGCGACCAGAACATGATGGCCGACTTTGCCGACACCAAGAAGGTGCTGATCGTGAACCGCCTGCGCGACCCGAAGACCGACATCGGCAAGTTCTCGGCCGTGGCGGTGCAGAACTACGGCAAGCCCGACACGCGCTACCTGCTGCAGGGCCGTGACGACAACACGGGCCAGTGGGTGGCTTCGCAGCTGCACACGCCACTGGGTGCCACGCAGGGCAAGGCGCTGAAGTAGGCCCGTGGCCGTGGCGGGCGGTAGCCGCTCTTGAGGGACTTGCCTATGATCGTGGCACTGCCCTCAGGAGACAAAACATGGCCGACCGCTATCCCCTTGCCGAGCTGAAAGACCTGCCCGAAGACATCCGCACCGCCATCCTCGCGGTGCAGGAGAAGGCCGGCTTCGTGCCCAACGTTTTCCTTGCGCTGGCGCGTCGCCCGGCCGAGTGGCGCGCCTTCTTCGCTTATCACGACGCGCTGATGCTGAAGGAAGAAGGCTCGCTCACCAAGGGCGACCGCGAGATGATCGTCACCACCACCAGCGCGGCCAACCAGTGCCTCTACTGCGTGGTGGCGCACGGCGCGCTGCTGCGCATCTACGAGAAGAAGCCGCTGGTGGCCGACCAGGTGGCGGTGAACTACCGCAAGGCCGACATCACGCCGCGCCAGCGCGCCATGCTCGACTTTGCAATGAAGGTGTGCGAACGCTCGCACGAAGTCGACGAGGCGGACTTCAGCGCATTGCATGCTCACGGCTTCGACGATGAGGACATCTGGGACATCGCCTCCATCACGGCCTTCTTCGGCCTGAGCAACCGCCTTGCGAGCTTCAGCGGCATGCAGCCGAACCCCGAGTTCTTCCTGATGGGGCGGCTGCCTCGCGAGAAGAAATAGCGCGATCCTTCAAGCCTTGTTTCGGCAGGACGCGAGCGCGTCGAGCGCGGGCTTGTAGGTGGAATTGGCGACGTCCATCAGCCCGAGCACCGTGTGATAGAGGTTGTCATGCGTGAGCGGCGTGTCGAGCCCCGCTTCCATGCACGGCGTCGAGAGCTTGCGGCGCTCGCTCATGCCCTGGCTGAACCAGGTGACCATAGGCACGTGCTTCTGGGCCTCCGGCGCAAAGCTGTAGGGCACGCCATGCAGGAACAGGCCGTACTCGCCGAGCGACTCGCCATGGTCGCTCACGTACAGCAGCGCCGGGTCGTAGCGCCCCGACTGGGCCTTGAGCCAGTCGATGGTCTGGCTCAGGAAGTGGTCGGTCTGGGCGATGGAGTTGTCGTACACGTTCTGCAGCTCCGCATGGCCGCACTCCGCCAGCGCGTTGGTCTTGCATTCGGGCAGGAAGCGCTTCACCTCCGGCGCCGAACGCTTGTAGTAGGCCGGCCCGTGGCTGCCCATCTGATGCATGACCAGCACCACGCCCTTTGCGCGGCGCTCGGCCGGCAGCGCCGCGATGCGCGCATCCAGGCCCTTGAGCATGACGTCGTCCAGGCACTCCTCGCCGTCGCACAGCGCGCTCTTCTGCGCCGGTGAAAGGCTGTCGAAGGCCGAGGCATTCGGAATGCGCGTGCAGACATCCTTGCAGCCCGCCTGGTTGTCGAGCCACAGAACGGCCAGGCCGGCGGCCTGCAGCACGTCGACCAGGTTCTCGTAGTCGTCCTTGCGCGATTCGTAGCCTTGCTTGCCGAGCGGCGAGAACATGCACGGCACCGAAGCCAGCGTGTTGGTGCCGCACGAATGCACATCGCGGTAGCTCAGCACGCCCCGCGCGGCCAGCCCGGGCGTGGTGTCGCGCGCGTAGCCGTTCAGGCCGAAGTGGTCGGCACGGGCTGTCTCGCCCACCACCAGCACGAACATCGGCGGCCGGGCCTGCCCGGCATAGCTCGCGCCCAGCGCCGTGCCGGCGGTGATGGGAATCAGCTTGCGGCTGCGCTTGAACAGCGGCTTGATGAGCACCGAGCCGGCCGAATAGAGGCTCGCCACTGGGTTCATCATGTAGCGCAGGTGGATGTTGTTGCGCATCAGCGGCGCGAGCTGGCGGTTCATAGATACGGCCGCCGCCAAGGCCACCACCACGGCCAGCACCAGCAGCGCCGCGTTGCGCCAGAGCTTGCCGACAAAGCGCATCGGCATGATGCGAGCGCGCCAGAGGGCAACACCCGGCAGCAGCACGACCAGCAGCACATGAAACGCCATGCGCCAGCTCATGAGGTCGCGCGCTTCGTTCGGGTCGGTCTGCAGCACGTTGGCGATCATGGTCGGGTCCATCACCACGCGGTACTCGAGCATGTAGTGCTGCACAAACGCTGCCAGCAGCACCACGGCAAACCACAGCGGCTTCATCCAGCGCGACCATGCGGTGAAGGACAGCAGCGCCACGGTGGCGCACACCATGAGCACCGCCATGGCTGCGGTGGTGGGCAGGTAGGCGCTCGGTGCGCCGCCGATGCGCGCTAGCTCGTCCCACAGCGGCCAGTTGGCAGCGGCGGCAAGGTACAGGGCGAGCCACACCACCACCCGTTGCGCCGTGCGCGGCCGTGCGAGCCACATGTCGATGCGTGCCCACAGCGCATGTGCAAACGCCAGGTAAGGCGCGCTGGCTGCAGGCGGTTCCATGCCCCGTGCGGGCGCAGGCTCGATTCGCGTAAATGACATGCGCCGACTGTAGAAAGCGCAACTGAAGGAAGCCTGAATGCCCCGTTCAGCCGGCGTTCAGAATGGGCCCCGTGCAGGCCCCCCGGGCTAGGCGCGGGCTCGCCTTGCCCGCAGCCGGGGCCGCATGTAGGCCCTGAGCGCCAGGTTCAATGGGCGGCTGACGCGGCGCTCGACCACGATCGCGACCAGCGCCGCCAGCATGGCGCCAACGACCACGTCGAACGGAAAGTGCAGCCCCAGGAACACGCGGCTCCATCCGACCACGGCGGCCACCACCAGCGCCGCAATCATGGGCGCGCGCCACGGCAGGCACCACAGCGCAAACGCGGCGGCAAAGGTGCCCGCGGCATGCAGGCTTGGAAAGCCCGGCCGCGCGCCCTGCGGCGCCCACTGCTCGCCCAGCCCGTAGAACGCGGGCCGCTGGAATGGCATGACCGAGCGGAACACGTTCACCACGACCCAGACGACCAGCACGCTGACCAGCGCGGTAAAGAAGGCATAGCGCAGGCGCCGGTCAACCGCCGCCGCGCCCATGACCGCGAGAGCCAGCAGGGTCGGCAGCACATTGGAGGCGAAGCGCGCGAAATGAATGCTCCACGCCGGCGCCATGGCACCCGCGTTGATCAGCTCGAACAGGGCGATATCAAGGGCCTGCATGCAAGGCGGCCGGCCCGGGTGCCGGCAGGGGGGTGCCGCGGGGCGCGGCGATCAGCTCGATGGCAAGACCGACGGTCCAGCAGATCCAGGCCGTCCACAGTGTATGGCTCATGTAGTGCGCGCCGCGCAGCTGCTGCGACACGCCAAGCATCAATCCCGCGGCCAGCGAAACGCATAGCCATGCAATGGCCGCGCGCGGCGACACGCGCCGCAGCACGAAATAGCCACCCGCGTAGGCAAAGGCGGCGGAGGCATGGCCCGCCGGGAAACATCCGCCCGGGCCGCCGTCGTACACCTTCCACGCCCAGTGCGACACATGGCTTGCCACACCGCCGAATTCCTTCAGGTCCCAGGGGCAGCTCGTATGGCTCGCATGCTTGAACAGGCTGATTGCAATGACGGAAAGCAGCACCGTGAACGCCAGCTGCGCCCGCGCACGGGCAGGCAGCCGCCGCAAGATGCCCACAGGCCAGCGGATGGCGGCAAAGAGCGCAATCACGCACAGCCAGCTCAGGTTCTTTGCGCTTTCATGCATCACGCGGACAAGAAAGGCGTTGTCGCGCCACGGAAAACCAATGGGCGTGCCGGCCAGGCGCGCCAATGCGAGATCGCCGCCCGTGGCATCCCAGGCCAGCAGGAGCACCAGTGCAACAAGGGTCACCCCCCCAAGGCGGATGTTCGACGGATTCGAAAAGTTCGGAGCACGCGTCATGAGCAGAAAAGCAGGTCTGAAAACACCCCTTGAGCCTACGTTTGCGGCCTGAACCGTTCCTGAAGCGGTCTGAACGAAAGCTGACCCGGCTGCGGCGGCACCGCTGTCGGCGCTAGACTTCGTTTTTTCTCGAAAGACCCCCTCGCGTGCGGATATTGCTTGTCGAAGATGACAGTGCGTTGGCAGACGCCGTCTGCAGCTATCTGCTCGCGAAGGCGTTCGTCGTCGACGTGGCGCCCGGCCTTGCCGAAGCGCGCGGCGCCCTGCTCTCGGTGCAATACGCCGCCGTGCTGCTCGACCTGCACCTGGGCGACGGCGACGGCCTTTCGCTGCTGCCGCAGGTGCGCGCGCTGCGCGAGCCGCCCATCGTCATCGTGCTGACCGCGCGCGACCAGGTGACCGACCGCATCCGCGGGCTCGATGCGGGCGCAGACGACTACCTCATCAAGCCCTACGACCCGGCCGAGCTGCTGGCGCGGCTGCGCGCCGTCGAGCGGCGGCGCAACGCCAGCAGTTCGCCGGTGCTGCATCTCGGCACGCTGGAAATCGACCTGGCACAAGACCGGGTCCGCAAGGACGGGAATCCGGTCGTGCTGACCCAGAAAGAGTGGGCCCTGCTGCGCGTGATGGCCACCCGGCCCGAGCGCATCCACACCCGCGAAAACCTGGCCGACGCGCTCTACGGCTTCGGCGACGAGGCCGACAGCAACACGCTCGAGGTGTTCATCAGCCGCTTGCGGCGCAAGCTGGGCAAGAGCCACATCCAGACACTGCGCGGCCTCGGCTACCGCCTGTCGACATCGGCGGGCGACGACGAATGAGCGCTCCATTTCCGAACAGCGGTCGCGACACGCTGGCCGGCCGGCTGACGCGCACCCTGATCGTCTGGGTCGGCGGCGTGTGGCTGCTGTGCGTGCTGGCCGTGGTCTGGTATGTGGACCGCGAGATCAACCACAACTTCGACAACGAACTGGTCGAGGTGTCGCACCGCATGTTCGACATGGCGGTGCAGGAGCTCGACAAGCTGCAGCAGACAGGCACTCCCGCGGAAACGCCGCTGATCGCGCCCAAGCAGCTGTTTTCGGCGGACGCCGTGAAGTACCAGGTGGTCGACATCCACGAGCAGGTGCTGCTGCGCTCGGCCGAGGCGCCCACCAATGCCTTCGACGTTCCGCTGGCATCGGGCTTTGCCAACAACCAGACCTGGCGCATCTATACCGTGCGGCACCCCACGCGGGCCCTCTACTTCCAGGTGGCCGATCCGCTGGACGAGCGCCGCTCGGCGCTGAACCGCACGCTCTTCGGCCTGATCATTCCGCTTGGCGCAGTGCTGCCGCTCCTGGCGCTGGTGCTGCGCAACGTGGCCCGCACCGAACTGCGCGTGCTGCAGCAGCTTGCGGGCGAGATCGAGAAGCGCAGCGGCTCCGACCTGCGGCCCATTGCCCTGCCCGGACTGCCGCGCGAATTGCGCTCCGTGGGCGACCACGTCAACAGCCTGCTGGAGCGGCTGTCGCATTCGCTCGATGTCGAACGCGCCCTGGCCGCCAACGCCGCACACGAGCTGCGAACGCCGCTGGCGGCGGCTCGGCTGCGCCTGCAGACGGCGCTTGAGCACGACCTTCAGCGCAACGATGTGCAGGCCGCGCTCGATGCGCTGCAAATGCTCAGCCACCGCACCGAAAAGCTGCTGCAGCTGTCGCGGGCCGAGTCGGGCGCGTCGCTCGCGCGTTCGCGGGTCGACCTGGTCCAGCTCGCCGGCGCGGTGGTGCAGGAATTCTGGAACGATCCGCAGGTCAACGAACGACTCGACCTCAAGCTGCCCGACAGCGCGCCCCCGGTGGCGGTGGGCGACGTCGACGCGCTTGCGATCGCGCTGCGCAACCTGGTCGAAAACGCCCTGCGCTACAGCGGCGGCGCCCGCGTTGTGGTGGAGGTGATGGCGCCCTGCACGCTCGCGGTGCGCGACTTCGGGCCCGGCGCCAGCGCGGCGCAGCTCGCCTCCTTGCAGCAGCGCCATGTGCGCCACAGCTCGGACCGAGCAGGCTACGGACTGGGCCTGTCGATCGTCGGCACGATTGTCGAAAAGCACAACGCAAGGCTTGAGCTGGCATCGCCGCCGGCGGGTGCCGCCAGCGGTTTCGAAGCGCGCATCGTGCTGCCGCCGGCCTGAGGCCAGGGCGTCAGCGCCCGGCGGGCTCTTTCTGCGGCGCGAATCCGTACGAGTTGTCGAAGCCGAACTGGCGGGCGCTGTACATCGCGGCCATTTTCTTCACCAGGTGCCGTTGCAGCGCCTTTGGCAACGCGAAGTAGCCGCTGTTGCCGGTCGTCCTGCGCTGGCCGTCGAGCTGCCCAGTAACGGCGTGGATGCTCGCCTTGCGGCCTTGGTGAAAGGCAATGATCTTTGCGCGGCCTGAGAAGTGGTCGACATTGACGTGGCCGTCGCCCTCCGGTTCGAAAAAGCGGTACACGAGGACCGGGTCGACCAAGCCGTCGCCGTCGATATCCGTAAGCTCAAAGAGCTTGGTGCGAAAGTTGACGCCCACCGCCTCCTCGCCCGCAAAGTCGCGGATCGCCCATTGCCTGGTGAGCATGTTGTCGCTGTCCACCTTGTAGAGCGCGGCGTGGATGGCCGACGACAGCAGCTCTTCGGGAAATGGGCGATCCTGTTTTTCGCCGAGCAGCAGCGCGTAGCTGCCGGATTTGTCGGTGTAGCAATAGCGCTTGAAAAGCGGGGACTCCAGGCCGGTCTTTCTCAATGCATCGGCGCTCAGGAAAGGCGCGTTGGCGGCACATTCGCGCGGGGCGGCCGTGTTTTGCGCGTGGCTCCAGCCGGCCAGGAACGCCAGGCATGCAAGCGCGAGCGCCTTCTTCAGCCGCATCAGAGCCCTACTCGCTCACCACCGCGCGCAGCCAGTCGGGCAAGGGCAGCGCTTTCTGCTTGGGAAAGTCGACCCAGATCGTGGTCGCTCCGCCCGCGGCGCAGACCACGTCGGGCGCCTCGGCGCGGGCCATGGTGGCCCAGCTCTCGAACGTGGTGCGCGCAGGGTCGCTCACGTACATCTTGATGAGCACGTTGCCGGGATACTCGATCTGGCGGTAGAAATTGCAGAAGGCATTGACGATCACCATGCCTTCGCCGCCCGGCGTCGGCTCGATGCCGAGCGAATGTATCCAGTCGATGCGCGCCGTTTCCAGGTAGCGAAAGTAGGTGCCGTTGTTCAGGTGCCCCATGGCGTCCATGTCGCCCCAGCGGATCGGGATCGACATTTCATACACGAGCTTCTTCTTTTCGGGGATTTCGATTCTCATCGGTGGGCCTTGATGGATGCGAGGATGCCAAGAACGAACAACAGCGCGGCCCGGCGGCTATGCCAACCCAGGCCCGCGGCGTCAGAGCGCGAACCCGTCGTCGGCGGCAATCACCGCGCCGTTCACAAAATGGCTCTGGCCGCTGGCCAGCAGCACGATGAGGCCGTCCAGGTCTTCAGGCTTGCCCACGCGCTTGCGCGGCAGCATGCTCACGAGCTTGGCGCCGCCTTCGGAGGCCCAGTGGTCCTCGTTGAGCTCGGTGGTGATGTAGCCGGGGCACAGCGCGTTCACATTGATGCCGAAGCGACCCCACTCGAGCGCCATGGCCTTGGTCATCTGCACCACGGCGGCCTTGCTCATGCAGTAGGCGCCGATCTGCGGCATGACCTTGAGCGCCGCCACCGAGGCGATGTTGATGATGCGCCCGCCGATGTAGGTGCCCGGCGCCGAGCCCTTGGCGCGCGCCAGCATGCGCTTGCCTACTTCCTGTGCCACGAAGAAGGAGCCCTTCACGTTGGTGTCGAAGATGTAGTCGTAGTCGTCGGGGGTGACGTCCTGCAGGCGCTGGGTGGTGCTCACGCCCGAGTTGTTGACCAGGATGTCGATGGGGCCCACCTCGGTTTCGGCGCGCGCCACGGCGGCCTTGATGCTGCCGATTTCGGTCACGTCGAGTTCGACCACGTGCGCGTCGCCGCCCTCGCCCTCGATGCGGGCGCGCAGCTCCTTGAGCTTTTCGACCCGCCGGCTGGCCAGCACCACCGCGGCGCCGGCGCGCGCCAGCGTTTTTGCGAACTGCGCGCCCAGCCCGCTGGAAGCGCCGGTGACGAAAGCCACGCGGCCCGAAAGATCGATGCTGTAAGCCATGAAAAGCGGTCCTGTTGAGTCGTTGCCGAGTCGCCGAGGTGACGCCCTGCACTCCACATAAAATGTTTCGCGCCCTCGAAGCGTCCGAGCCTCAAATCATTATCGACGAGACCCACATGACCCACGACGAAATCCTCGCCCAGTTCGGCCCCCGCGAATCCATGGAATATGACGTGGTGGTCGTCGGCGGCGGCCCGGCCGGCCTGTCGACCGCCATCCGGCTCAAGCAGCTGGCCGCGCAGCACGAAAAGGAAATCTCGGTGGTGGTGCTCGAAAAGGGCTCCGAGCCGGGCGCGCACATTCTCTCGGGCGCCATCATGGACCCGCGCGCGCTGAACGAGCTGCTGCCCGACTGGAAGGAGCAAGGCGCTCCGCTGAACCAGCCCGTCACCGACGACGCAATGGTGTTCCTGGGCGAAAAATCGGGCCTGCGCACCCCCAACGCCTTTCTGCCGGCCTGCTTCCAGAACCACGGCAACTACATCATCAGCCTGGGAGCCTTCACCAAGTGGCTGGCGCAGCAGGCCGAAAACCTGGGTGTCGAAATTTTTCCGGGCTTTCCGGCGGCCGAGGTGCTCTACAACGAAAACGGGTCGGTGCGCGGCGTGGCCACCGGCAACATGGGCGTGGGCAAGGACGGCGAGCCGACCGAAAACTTCCAGCTGGGCATGGAGCTGCTGGGCAAGTACACGGTGTTTGCCGAAGGCGCGCGCGGCCACCTGGGCCGCCAGCTCATCGCCAGGTTCAAGCTCGACGAAGGCCGGGACCCGCAGACCTACGGCCTGGGCGTGAAGGAAGTGTGGGAGATCGACCCCAAGCGCCACCAGCCGGGCTTTGTGCTGCACACCGCCGGCTGGCCGATGAAGAGCGACACCTACGGTGGCGCGTTCCTCTATCACATGGAGGACAACAAGATCTCCATGGGCTTCATCACGGGCCTGGACTACAGCAACCCCTACCTGAGCCCGTTCGAGGAAATGCAGCGCTGGAAGCTGCACCCCAATATCCGCTGGTACCTTGAAGGCGACGAGGCCAAGGGCATCAAGCCGGCCAAGCGCATCGGCTACGGCGCGCGCGCCATCACGGCGGGCGGCCTGATGTCGCTGCCCAAGACGGTGTTCCCGGGCGGCGCGCTGGTCGGCTGCGAAGCGGGCTACCTGAACGTGAGCCGCATCAAGGGCAGCCACGCCGCCATCAAGACGGGCATGCTGGCCGCCGAAGCCGCCTTCGACGCGGTGCAGGCCGGCCGCCAGCACGACGAGCTCACGGCCTACCCGGCCGCGTTCGAGAAGAGCTGGCTCTACACGGAGCTGAAGAAGGCGCGAAACTTCAAGGCCTGGTTCAAGAAGGGGCTGGGCATTGCCACGTTCATGAACGGCATCGAACAATGGCTGCTGAAGGGCAACATTCCGTGGACGCTGCATCGCAACAAGCCCGACCACATGTATCTCAAGCCGGCGGCGGAGTGCAAGCCCATCGTCTACCCGAAGCCGGACGGCAAGCTCACGTTCGACCGGCTGTCGAGCGTGTTCATCAGCAACACCAATCACGAGGAGCAGCAGCCGGCCCACCTGACGCTCAAGGATGCGTCGGTTCCGGTGAACATCAACCTCTCGAAGTTCGCGGGTCCTGAAAGCCGCTACTGCCCAGCTGGTGTGTACGAGTTCGTGGGCACCGATGACGGCAAGCAGCGCCTGCAGATCAACGCGCAGAACTGCGTGCACTGCAAGACCTGCGACATCAAGGACCCGACGCAGAACATCGTGTGGGTTACGCCTGAGGGGGGCGGCGGGCCTAACTACGTGGGGATGTAACTCCTCCAGGTTGTTGTTTTAGGCGCTCTTGTTCAGGGCGCTCTGATTCTGGGCTGTCTTGTTGAGGGGCTCTTGTTCAGGGCTTGTGCAAAGGCCACCGGGTACTCCCCTCCGCGAATGTCCCCCGCCTTCGGCTCCTCCTTTATTTC
>NZ_JBBCBW010000039.1:0-21373 GCF_037204085.1 Variovorax sp. CCNWLW235
GCGAAATAAAGGAGGAGCCGAAGGCGGGGGACATTCGCGGAGGGGAGTACCCGGTGGCCTTTGCACACGCCCTGAACAGCAGCGCCCAGAACAAGAGCAACAAAGGACAACATGGACGCACTGAAAGACATAGGCGGCCCCGCACAACCGCTGCTCACCATCACAGGCCTCGTCAAGCACTTCCCGCTCAAGAAAGACCCCTTAGGCCGCGGCGGCGGTGTGGTGCGCGCCGTGGACGGCGTAGATTTCGAAGTGCTGAAAGGTGAAACGCTGGGTGTGGTCGGCGAATCGGGCTGCGGCAAGTCGACCACCGCTCGGCTGCTGATGCAGCTCATCGCACCGACGCGGGGCGAAGTCATTTTCGACGGCCGCGAGGTCGGTGGCCGCGAACTTCCGCTCAAGGAGTTTCGGCGCCAGGTGCAGATGGTGTTCCAGGACAGCTATGCCTCGCTCAACCCTCGCCTCACCATCGAAGACTCGGTTGCCTTCGGTCCGCAAGTGCATGGCGTCAGCCGGCGCGAGTCTGTGGCGCGTGCGCGCGATCTTCTCGCGCGCGTGGGCCTGGAGCCGCAGCGCTTTGCCGAACGGTATCCGCATGAGCTTTCGGGCGGACAGCGCCAGCGCGTGAACATTGCGCGCGCACTCGCGCTGCAGCCGCGCATGGTGATCCTCGACGAAGCCGTATCGGCGCTCGACAAGTCGGTGGAAGCACAGGTCATCAATCTGCTGCTCGACCTCAAGGCCGAGTTTGGCCTCACCTATCTTTTCATCAGCCATGACCTCAACGTGGTGCGCTACGTGAGCGACCGGGTCATGGTCATGTACCTTGGCCAGGTGGCCGAGATCGGGCCGGCCGACGCGCTCTACGATGCGCCCGCGCATCCCTACACCCGCGCCCTGCTCTCGTCGATGCCCTCCATGGACCCCGACAACCGCACCATGGAAGCAGCGCTGGCCGGCGACCCGCCGAACCCGATCAACCCGCCCTCAGGCTGCCGCTTTCATCCGCGCTGTGCGCTGGCCGCGCCGGTGTGCAGCCAGGTGGTGCCCGAGCCCGTGGCCACAGGTTCGTTGCATGCGGCAAGCTGCCTTGTTCTCGAGCCCGGGAGCGGGCACCCGATGGCACAACCGCCGATGAGGCAGGCAGCATGAGCGACAGCAGCAGCACCGACAACGGCAGCACCGCCGCCATTCCCGCCGGCGAGCCGATGGTCCGCCTGCGCGACCTCAGCGTCACCTTCAGCGGCGGCCGCAAGCCCGTGCATGCGGTCAGCGGCGTGAGCCTTGAGGTGCAGCGCGGCGAAGTGGTCGCGCTCATCGGCGAATCGGGCTCCGGCAAGAGCGTGACCATGCGCACGCTGCTGCGCCTGCACCCGGAGCGCCGCACGCGCATGGGCGGGCAGGTGCAGGTGGCCGGGCGCGACGTGCTTGCGATGCCGGCGCGCGAGCTCGACGATTTCCGCGGCAAGGTCGCCTCGATGATCTTCCAGGAGCCGCTGCTCGCGCTCGACCCGGTGTATTCGGTCGGCGCGCAAATCGTCGAATCGATTCGCCGGCACGAGAAGAAAGTGACTGCAGCCGAGGCGCACCAGCGTGCACTCGCGCTGTTCGAGCGTGTGCGCATTCCCAGCCCCGAGCGGCGCCTGGCCGCCTACCCGCACGAGATGTCGGGCGGCATGCGCCAGCGCGCCATGATCGCGCTCGCATTGGCGTGCAAGCCCCAGCTGCTGCTGGCCGACGAGCCGACCACCGCGCTCGATGCCACGGTGCAGATCCAGATCCTGCTGCTGTTGCGCGAACTGCAGCGCGACCTGGGCCTGTCGGTGATCTTCGTCACGCACGACATTGGCGCCGCTGTGGAGGTGGCCGACCGTATTGCCGTGATGTATGCGGGCCGCATCGTCGAGGAAGGCACCGCGCGCGAGCTGATCCGCTCGCCGCGGCACCCCTACACCATCGCGCTGCTCAAGAGCCGCGCGCATGGGGCGCTGGCGCGCGGTGCGCGGCTCGAAACCATCGGCGGCGCGCCGCCCGATCTCTCCGCGCTGCCGCCCGGCTGCGCCTTTGCCGAACGCTGCGCGCTTGCCACCGATGCCTGCCGCGCCGCGCAGCCGCCGGTGGTCGAGCTCGCGCCCAACCACCGCGCGCGCTGCATCCATACCGATGCCGCAGCAGCCATTGCGCCCACGCTGGTCGCCTGACCCGCACTGCACAAACGCCTAAGTACACACACCATGCCCTTGCACGATCCCGCCCACGCCTTCGTTCCCTATCCCGATGTGCCGGTGCCGCATGCGCCCACCGGCCCGCTTGCCGACCTGAGCTTTGCGGCCAAGGACCTGTTCGACGTGGCCGGCTATCCCACCGGCGGCGGCAACCCGATCGTGCTGGCGATGTCGGGCATCAAGGGCCGCACCGCGCCCACGGTGCAAAAGCTGCTCGATGCCGGCGCGCGCTTCGCGGGCAAGACGGTGACCGATGAACTCGCGTTCTCGATGAACGGCAACAACGCGCATTTCGGAGCGCCGATCAACGGCGCCGCCAAAGACCGCATCACGGGCGGCTCTTCGTCCGGATCGGCCTCGGCGGTGTCGTCGAGCCTTTGCGACTTTGCGCTCGGCACCGACACCGGCGGCTCGGTGCGTGCGCCGGCCAACCACTGCGGCCTGTACGGCCTGCGCCCGACGCACGGCCGCGTGAGCCTGGAAGGCGCACTCGACCTTGCGCCGAGCTTCGACACCTGCGGCTGGTTCGCGCGCGACATCGGCACCTTTGCGCGCGTGGCCGACGTGCTGCTGGGCGCCGACGCACCGGCGCTGCCCGAACGCGTGCGCCTGCTGGGCCCCGACGACGTGTGGGGCCTGGCGGCGCCCGCCGCCACGAAGGCGCTGCAAGGCGTGATCGACCGTGTACAAGGCCTGCTCGGACCCGCGCAGGGGACGACGGTGGCGATGGAATCGTTCGACGCGATGTACTGGAACTTTCGCTACCTGCAGTCGCGCGAGGCCTGGCTCACCGACGGCCCGCTGATCGAGCGCTATGCGCCGCCGCTGGGCCCGGGCGTGGCCGAGCGCTTTGCGTGGTCGCGTGACGTGACCGATGCGCAGGTGGTGGCCGCACGCGTCTTTCGCACCGCGTTTCGCGCACACCTGGCCGCGCTGCTGGGCACCGACGGCGTGCTGCTGATGCCGACCATGCCCGACATTGCGCCGCTGCGCAGCGAAAGCGAGGCCGGGCTGGAGGACTACCGCAACCGCGCGATCCGGATGCTGTGCATTGCAGGACTCAGCGGCTTTCCGCAGCTGTCGATGCCGCTGGCGTCGCGAGACGGCGCGCCGCTGGGTATTTCGCTGCTCGGGCCGGCAGGGTCGGACCGCTCATTGATCCGGATGGCCGAGCGCATCGCCGCCGGCTGACGCGGCCCAGCGCTGCGCGGCTTCGCCGGCGTCGGCGACACTGCGCTCTTTTCATCCGGCGCCTGGCGCCAGCACATCATGTCGGAAGCCTCGCCGCAGTTCGCCGATTTCATCGTGGACCGGCTCTCTGGAATTCCCAGCATCGCCAAAACCCGCTTCTTCGGCGGAACGGGGCTTGTTGCCGATGCCACGCAGTTCGCGATGATCATGGGCGGCACCGTGTACTTCGTGGTGGACGACACCACCCGGCCAAAGTACGAGAAGCTGGGCAGCCAGTGCTTTGCCTACGACACGAAGGCCCGCAGGGTGCAGGTGCGGAAGTATTTCGAGGTTCCCATCGACGTCATCGAAGACCACGAGGCGCTGGCCGAGTTGGCCAGGGAGGCCGTGCGGGTGGCGAAGAGCCTCGCCACCAAGAAGCAGAAGCCGCCCGGCAAGCGCGCCTAGCTTTTCCAGTCGACGGCGGCCGGTGCCGGCAGCGCGCACAGGTCGCAATCGACAGCGCCAGCGGCGCGCTCTATCACCACAAAATCGCCCGCATCCACCGCCAGCAGCGCGTGGTGCCAGGTGCCGGGCGCAAGCACCACGCCCTGCCTTCCGTCAGTAACGAAGGCGGCCAGCTCGCCGGCCGAAGCGGGCGCTTCGCCCGCACGTGCGACCACGATCACGAAGCGCCGCTCGCCCAACGGCACGAAGGTCTGGCTGCCGAGCGCATGGCGCTCCATCTCGGCCACTGCGTGCGGAAAGCTGCGCGCCGCGGCACGGAACAGCGCAAGCATCGGGCGGCCGCCGGCGGCATCGAGCTGCAGGTTGTCGAGCAGATCGAAGCGCCTTGCGTTGCCGCCGTTGATGTCGCGGCCACCGGCGGCGGGCGCCTCGATCACGGTGCCGAAGGGCGCAAAGGCCTGCGGCGTGAGCGGCGCGACCCGCAAGGCGGTTCCGCCGGAAGCTTGTTCGTTCATGCGGCCATTGCAGCAGAAAGCGTGCCGCGCGCCAATGCAAGATCGGCCAGCCAATGGCCGAAGGCTTCGCCCTGCTCCGCGTCCGGCAGGCGCAGCAGCGCTGAAGGATGCAGGGTGACGAACACGGGCCGGCCATCGCCGCGCTCGTGCAGCCACGCACCGCGCTCGGCCTGCACCGCCACCGGCCGCCCCAGCAGCGTGCGCGCGGCCGTCGCGCCCAGCGCCACCAGACCCTGCGGGCGCACCAGCGAAATCTCGCTGTCGAGCCAGTGCGCGCAGGCTTCGGCCTCGCGCTGGCCCGCAGTCTTGTGGATGCGGCGCTTGCCGCGCAGCTCGTACTTGAAGTGCTTGACGGCGTTGGCCAGGTACACGGTGTCGCGCGCCCAGCCCAGCTGCGCCATCGCGCGGTCGAGCAGCTGGCCCGCGGGCCCGACGAAGGGGCGGCCGGCCAGGTCTTCCTGGTCGCCGGGTTGTTCGCCGACCAGCATGTGCGTGGCGCCGAGCGGGCCTTCGCCGCACACGGCCTGCGTGGCGAGCGCGCCGATGGGGCAATCGCGGCAGGCATGCGCCGCCGCGCGAAGCTCGCCCAGGTCAGCCGGCGCCACGCCCGCCGCCGGCCGCAGGTGCAGCGCGATGGGCGCGCGAATGCGGCGCGGCGCGGTAGGCGGCGCCTCGATCATCGACCGGCTGCGCGCGGCGGCCGCCTCGGCCAGCGGCTGGATGAGCGTGGCTTCGGGCAGGTTGTGCCAGTAGCGGCGCGGCATTTCGCGCCGCATCATCGCGAGCTTGAGGCGCGCCGGGTTGAAGATGTGTTCGTAGTAGGTGAGCCAAAGCTGCTCGCCGGCATCGGGCGGCGGCTTCTCGCGGCGGTCGGCGCCGCCCTCGAAGGCGAGCGCGTGGCCGTTCCATTCGACACAACGTTCGGGCGTGAGGATGGCCCAGCGCATCTGCGCGAAGCGCCGCGCAAAGAACGGCGCATTGGCCTCGACGATGCGGTGCTCGGGCTCGAACCACGCCACGTGGCGCTCCAGGCCGTCGTCGCCCAGTACGCGGGTAAAGCGCACGAAGGCGCGCATCTTGTGGATGTCGCGGTGCACGGCCTTGGCCATCTGCCGGGCCTGCATCAGGTCGGCATCGAGCGGATCGTGCCGCAACGCGGGCTCGTGCGAAAGGCGCCACAGCAGACGGTACAAGAGCGCAAGGCGCTGCGGGTCGCGGTGCAGGATGACGTCGCCGCACAACTCGACAAACCATGCGGGCACAGGCTGATGCTGCGCGGCGGAGGCAAGCGCTGCCGGCGGCGCGGCATCGGCATCGCTCGCAGCGCCGAACAGATCGGCGCCATCGCCGGTGGCCTGCGACGCGTTCCATTCGACGCGGTCCGGCGGCACGCCCGCGGCGAGCAGTTGCCGCGCATGGCGGCGAAAGGCGCCGAGATCGACCGGGTCGTCGAGCCGCACATGCATGGCGAATACCTCAGCTCAGAACAGCGAGGCTTGCGCCGGGCGCTGCTGCGGCGCCGACGAAGGCATGGGCGCCCCGCGCGACGGCCGGTGCCCGTCTGCAACGACGAACGGCAGCACCTTGCGTGCCGGCACGTGCAGCCGCCGCAGATCGTCCGCGCGCACCCGGCGCACGCGCCGCGCCTGCAGCAGCCGCTCGACGGCTTTGACGCCGAGCCCCGGCACGCGCAACAGCATTTCGCGCGGCGCATGGTTCAGGTCGACCGGAAAGCGATCGGCATGCGCGAGCGCCCAGGCCAGCTTGGGATCGACGTCGAGCCGCAGCAGGCCGTCGGGCTCGGCCACGATTTCCTGGTGCCCGAAGCCGTAGAAGCGCATGAGCCAGTCGGCCTGGTAGAGCCGGTGCTCGCGCATCAGCGGCGGCGCGACCAGCGGCAGCGCGCGGGCGGCGTCGGGTATGGGGCTGAAGGCGGAGTAGTACACGCGCTTGAGCTTGTAGGCGCCGTAGAGCGTGGCGCTCGAGGCGAGGATCTGCCGGTCGTCGGTGGCATCGGCGCCCACGATCATCTGCGTGCTCTGGCCGGCGGGCGCAAAGGGCGGCGGCTTTGCTGCCAAGGGCGCAGCGCCGGGCAGCGCGCGAATCGGCACCACGCGGCGCGCCTCTTCGCGCGTGTCGTCGATGCGCAGGCGCAGCCGCGCCATGGAGCGGCGGATGGCGCTTTCGTCCTTCTCCGGGGCGAGCGCCTGCAGGCCCTCGGTGGTCGGCATCTCGACGTTGATGCTCAGGCGGTCGGCATAGCGGCCGGCGCGCGCAATGAGCTCGTCGCTGGCATCGGGAATGGCCTTCAGGTGGATGTAGCCGCGAAAGTCGTGGTCTTCGCGCAGCGTGCGCGCCACCTCGACCACCTGCTCCATCGTGTGGTCCGGCGACTTGACGATGCCGCTGGACAGGAACAGCCCCTCGATGCAGTTGCGGCGGTAGAAGTCGAGCGTGAGCTGCACCACCTCGTCGACGCGAAAGCGCGCGCGCGGCACGTTGCTCGACGCGCGGTTGACGCAGTAAAGGCAGTCGTACTGGCAGTGGTTGGTGAGCAGCACCTTCAGCAGCGAGATGCACCGCCCGTCCGGCGCAAAGCTGTGGCAGATGCCCGCGCCCTCGGTCGAACCGATGCCGCGCCCGCCGATGGAGTCGCGCGGCTGCGAGCCGCTTGACGCGCACGAGGCGTCGTACTTGGCGGCGTCCGCGAGGATGGCGAGTTTGCGCTGGAGGTCCACGGAAAACTGGGCACTGAAAATACTGTATGAATATACAGTTTTGAAGACCGTGTGTCTTGAAGAACGGGGAAATCCCAGGGTCTTGCAGCCGCTAAAGTCGCGGGCTCTCCTTCACCCATGCGCAGCGATGCGCTTTCCGATGCGCCGCTCACCTGCTCTCTTCGCTTTCTTTGCCCTGCCTCTCGCGGCCCTCGTCCTCGCCGGATGCGCCGCGCGGCCCGCGCCCCGCGTCACCTGGCTGGGCGACGGCGTGTTCAAGTCGCCCTCGGTGAAGGATGCCGACGCCTACTGCCGCAACTTCGGCGCCCCGCTGCGCTACCTCGATCCGAAGGCGGCGGCGCGCGCGCCGGAGTCCGAAGTCACCTACCGCTGCGACTGATCGGCCGGGTCCGCTGCGGGCGGCCGCACCCGTTCCAGAATGAAGTCGATGAAGGTGCGGATCGCCCGCGTGTGCTGTCGGTTGGGCATATAGAGCATGAACATCTGCGTGCCGAAAATACTCAGGCGCCAATCGTCCAGCGTGGTCACCACCTCGCCCCGGCGCACGTCGTCCTGCACCACGTAGTCGGGCACCAGGCCAATGCCGAGCCCGGCGAGGATGGCCTGGCGCAGGAATAAAAAGTTTTCTGAGATCAGCGTCGGCTCGAGGATCACCTCGCGCCGGGTCTCACCCTGGTAGGCCGAGACGCGCAGCTCCCGGCCAATGACCGCGGCGGTGACCACCGGCGCGCCCTGCAGCTCGTCCAGCTGCACCGGCAGCGGATGCTTCTGCGCATAGTCGCGCGAGGCGCAGGCCACGTAGCGCACCGGCCCCAACTCCCGCGCCACCAGGTTCTGCGGCGGCTCCGGCACCACGCGAATCGCAATGTCGACCTCGTCGCGCAGCAAGTCTTCGATGCGGTTTTCAAACACCACGTCCAGCACGATGCCGGGGTACTGGCGCTTGAAGTCGATCAGCCAGTCGGCCATGACCAGTTGGCCGTAGCCGCTGGGCACGCTGAGCCGCACGCGGCCCTGCAGACCCTGGCCCAGCGTGGTGACAGATTCTTTTGCGGCCAGCAGTTCGGTCTGGATGGCCACGCCGTGCTGGTAAAGGCGCAGGCCGATTTCGGTGGGCTCGGCGCGGCGGGTGGTGCGCCGCACCAGTTGGGCGCCGACCGAGCGCTCCAGCTGGTTCAGGTGGTAGCTGACGTTGGCGCGGCTCATCTTGAGGCGGCGCGCCGCCGCGCTCAGGTTGCCCGCGTCGAGGATTTCCACCAGCAAGGTCAGCGATTGGAGGTCCATGCACCGGATTGTGTCAAAAATCCTTTGACAGTCTGTCAACCCTCTATGCAATTGTCAAAGGCGCGCATCGGGCAAAGAATGCTGGGTTCACCCTGGAACCCGCAAGAGACAAGAGAGACAAGACATGGCCACCACCGACTCCAGCCTTCCCGCGTCTTCTTCCAACCCCGTCAGCTTCGAGCGCGCCCCGCATCCGGGTGGCGTGTTCGTGGTGACCATCGACAACCCGCCCGTCAACGCACTGGGCGTCGATGTGCGCCGCGGCCTGGTGGCCGCCATCGAGGCGGCCGAGGCCGACAGCGCAGCCGCCGCGGTGCTGATCGTCGGCGCGGGCCGCAACTTCATCGCGGGTGCGGACATCCGCGAGTTCGGCAAGACGCCGCAGCCGCCCTCGCTGCCCGAGGTGTGCCTGAAGATCGAGAACTGCAGCAAGCCTGTGATTGCCGCCATTCACGGCGCGGCGCTGGGCGGCGGGCTCGAAGTGGCACTGTCGGCGCACTACCGCATTGCCGCGCCTTCGGCCAAGCTGGGCTTGCCAGAAGTGCAGCTCGGCCTCTTGCCCGGTTCGGGCGGCACGCAGCGCGCGCCGCGCCTCATCGGCGTGAAGGCCGCGCTCGAGCTGATGCTCAGCGGCCGCCATGCGGGTGCGAAGGAAGCGTTATCGCTCGGGCTGGTCGACCGCCTGGGCACCCAAGCCGATGCGCGCGCCGAAGGCCTTGCCTACGCAGAAGAACTCGCCGCCGCCAAGGCGCCGGTGCGCCGCACGCGCGAGGCCGCCGGCCCGGCCGATGCAGAAGCCAGCCGCGCAGCGCTCGAAGCGGCGCGCGCCGACACCGCCAAGAAGAGCCGCGGGCTCTTCTCGCCGATGAAGATCATCGAAGCCGTCGAAGCTGCGCTCACGCTGCCTTTCGACGAAGGCATGGCGCTGGAGCGCAAACTCTTCCTGCAGTGCATCGACAGCCCGCAGCGCGCCGGCCTGATCCACGCCTTCTTCGCCGAGCGCGAAGTGCTGAAGGCGCCCGAAACCAAGGCCGCCAAGCCGCGTGCGATCGAATCGGCCGGCATCATCGGCGGCGGCACCATGGGCGCGGGCATTGCGGTGGCCATGCTCGATGCGGGCCTGCCCGTGACCATGATCGAGCGCGATGAGCCCAGCCTTGCGCGCGGCCGCCAGCATGTCGAGAAGGTGTACGACGGCCTGATCGCCAAGGGCCGCATGACGCCCGAAGCCAAGGCCGCCGTGATGGCGCGTTTCTCGGGCTCCACCTCTTACGACGCGCTCGCGCAGGCCGACATCGTGGTCGAAGCGGTGTTCGAAGACATGGGCGTGAAGAAGGCGGTGTTCGCCGAGCTCGACCGGGTGTGCAAGCCCGGCGCGGTGCTGGCCACCAACACCTCGTACCTCGACATCGACGAGATCGCGGCCAGCATCAAGCGCCCGCAGGACGTGGTGGGCCTGCACTTCTTCTCGCCGGCCAACATCATGAAGCTGCTCGAGATCGTGGTGCCCGCCAAGGTGAGCGCCGATGTGGTCGCCACGGGCTTCGAGCTTGCGAAGAAATTGAAGAAGGTGCCCGTGCGCGCCGGCGTGTGCGACGGCTTCATCGGCAACCGCATCCTCGCGGTGTACCGCCAAGCCGCCGACCACATGATGGAAGACGGCGCCTCGCCCTACCAGATCGACGAGGCGGTGCGCAACTTCGGCTACCCGATGGGGCCGTTCCAGGTGTCCGACCTGGCGGGCGGCGACATCGGCTGGGCCACGCGCAAGCGCAAGGCCGCCACGCGCGACCCCAAGGCACGCTACGTGCAGGTTGCCGACCGCATCTGCGAGCGCGGCTGGTTCGGCCAGAAGACGCAGCGCGGCTATTACCTGTACCCCGAAGGCGCGCGCACCGGCGTGCCCGACCCCGAGGTGCTGGCCATCATCGATGCCGAACGCGAGCGTGCCGGCATCAAGCCGCGCGTCTTCACCGAGGAAGAAATCATGCGCCGCTACATGGCCGCGATGATCAACGAGGGTGCCAACGTCGTGCACCAGCGCATTGCGCTGCGCCCGCTCGACGTGGACGTGACCTTTCTCTACGGCTACGGCTTTCCGCGCCACCGCGGCGGCCCGATGAAGTACGCCGACACCGTGGGCCTGCCGAAGGTGCTGGCCGACATTCGCGAGTTTGCGAAGGAAGACCCGTTGTTCTGGCAGCCCTCGCCGCTGCTGGTGGAGCTGGTCGAACGCGGCGCGAACTTCGACAGCCTCAACCACGCCTGACCCCCTTTTTGAAAGAAGCGACGCCATGGACCTGAACTTCACCCCTGAAGAAGAAGCCTTCCGCGCGGAAGTGCGCGCCTTCCTGGTCGGCAAGCTGCCCGCGCGCCTCTCGGCGAAGGTGAGCAGCGGCAAGATCCTCGCCAAGGCCGACATGGAGGAATGGCACGCCATCCTCAACGCGCGCGGCTGGCTTGCCAACCACTGGCCCGAGCAGTACGGCGGCCCGGGCTGGACAGCGGTCGAAAAATTCATCTTCGAGCACGAATGCGCTCTGGCCTTTGCGCCGCGCATCGTGCCCTTTGGCGTGAACATGCTCGGGCCGGTGCTCATCAAGTACGGCAACGAGGCGCAAAAGCGCCACTGGCTGCCGCGCATCCTCGACGGCTCCGACTGGTGGTGCCAGGGCTATTCGGAACCCGGCGCGGGCTCCGACCTGGCGGCGGTAAAGACATCGGCCGTGCGCGGCATTGACGCCCAGGGCGACCACTACATCGTGAACGGCCAGAAGACCTGGACCACGCTGGGCCAGCACGCCAACATGATCTTCTGCCTGGTGCGCACCAACCGCGAGGCAAAGAAGCAGGAAGGCATCAGCTTCCTGCTGATCGACATGACTTCGCCCGGCGTGGAAGTGCGCCCCATCATCACGCTGGACGGTGAGCACGAGGTGAACGAGGTGTTCTTCTCCGACGTGCGCGTGCCGGCCGAGAACCTGGTTGGCGAAGAGAACAAGGGCTGGACCTGCGCCAAGTACCTGCTCACCTACGAGCGCACCAACATCGCGGGCGTCGGCTTTTCGGTGGCCGCGCTCGAACAGCTCAAGGGCATTGCGGCCACCCAAACGAAGAACGGCAAGCCGCTGGCGGAAGACCCGGCCTTTGCGGCGCGCATGGCGCGTGTCGAGATCGACCTGGAGAACATGAAGACCACCAACCTGCGCGTGATTGCGGCGGTGGCCGGTGGCGGGGTGCCGGGTGCGGAGAGTTCGATGCTCAAGATTCGCGGTACGGAGATCCGGCAAGAGATTTCTTCGCTCGCGCGCCGCGCAATGGGCGTGTACGGCCGGCCCTTCATCGAAGAGGCACTGCACGACGGCTTCGACGGCGAAACCTTCGGCCCCGCCTACGCATCGGCCGCGGCGGCGCGCTACTTCAACAACCGCAAGCTGTCGATCTTCGGCGGCTCGAACGAAATCCAGAAGAACATCATCAGCAAGATGATCCTCGGGCTGTAAAGGAGACATGCACATGAACTTCGAACACACCGAAGACCGGCGCATGCTCGCCGACAGCCTGAACCGCTTCATCGCAGAGCAGTACGCCTTCGATGCACGCGACCGCATCGCAAAGTCGCAGCACGGGTTCAGCAAGGAAATCTTTCAGCAGTTCGCAGAACTGGGCGTGATCGGCGCGCTGTTCAGCGAGGCCGACGGCGGCTTTGGCGGCGGCGGCTTCGACATTGCCGTGGTCTTCGAGGCGCTGGGCCGCGGGCTCGTGGTCGAGCCGCTGCTGGGTGCGGTAATGGTCGGCGAAGCGCTCAGCGCAGCCGGCAACGGTGCGCAGAAAGAAAAGCTCGGCGACATCATCAACGGCGCCGTCGTTACCGCCTTTGCACACGACGAAGCCGGCGCGCACTACGAGCGCACGCACGTCGCCACCCGCGCCGAGCGCACCGGCAGCGGCTGGGTGCTGAGCGGCGCCAAGGCGGTCGTGCCGCACGGCGAGCAGGCCGACCTGTTGCTGGTTTCCGCCCGCACATCGGGCGGCGTGAACGACGAAGCCGGCATCTCGCTGTTTCTGGTGCCCGCAAAGACGCCGGGCCTCACGGTGCGCGGCTGCCCCGCCATCGACGGCGGCCGCGTGGCCGAACTCGCATTCGACGGCGTGAAGCTGGGTGCCGATGCGCTCCTGGGCACCGAAGGCCAGGGCCAAGCCACGCTGGAGCGCGCCATCGGCCGCGGCGTGCTCGCGCTGTGCGCCGAGGCCGTCGGCGCCATGGAAGCCGCCAAGACCACCACGCTCGATTACCTGCGCACGCGCAAGCAGTTCGGCACGCTCATCGGCAGCTTTCAGGCGTTGCAGCACCGCATGGCCGACCTGCTGCTCGAGATCGAGCAGGCGCGCTCGGCGGTGATCAACGCGGCAGCCGCTATCGACGGCGACGACCGCGTGGCGCGCGAGCGTGCGCTCTCAGCCGCCAAGTTCAGCATCGGCCGCATCGGCGCGCTGGTGGCCGAAGAAAGCATCCAGATGCACGGCGGCATCGGCATGACGTGGGAGCTGCCGCTGCCGCACTATGCCAAGCGGCTCGTGATGATCGACCACCAGCTCGGCGACGAAGACCATCATCTGCAGCGCTACATCGCGCTTGGCAAGGAGACCGTGCAATGAGCGACAAGACCGTTCTCATCAGCCAGCAGGGCGCCGTCCGCATCCTGACCAACAGCAACCCGGGCGCGCGCAATGCGATCACGCCAACGCTGTATGCGGAACTGAGCGCCGCGCTCGCCGACGCGCAAGCCGACCCCGAAGTCGGCGCCATCGTCTTCACCGGCGCGGGCAATTTCTTCTGCTCGGGCGGCGACCTCAACCTGCTGGCCAAGCGCCGCGAACTGCCCGCTTCCGAGCGCCGCGAAAAGCTCGAAGGCCTGCACAACCTGATCCGCGCCATTCGCGATTGCGGCAAGCCCGTTGTCGCCGCCGTAGAAGGCGGTGCGGCGGGCGCGGGCCTGTCGATGGCGCTGGCCTGCGACATGCTGGTGTCGGCGCGCGATGCGTTCTACACCGTGGCCTACGTCAAGGTCGGCCTCACGCCGGACGGCGGCGCCACGGCCTTTCTGTCGGAGTTCGTCTCGCGCCAGGTGCTCACCGAAATGTGCCTGACCGGTGACCGCATGACGGCCGAGCGCCTGCATGCGCTGGGTGCGGTCAACCGGCTCACCGACAAGGGCGCCGCGCTGGCCGAGGCCGTTGCACTCGCCGCCAAGGTGGCCAACGGCCCGCAGCGCGCAAGCGCGCGCATCAAGACGCTGTGCCGCCAGGCGCACCGCGCCACGCTCGAAGAACAGCTCGAGGCGGAGGCCGTCTACATGGTCGAGTCGCAGGCCGATGCCGAAGCGGCCGAAGGCATTGGCGCCTTTCTTAACAAGCGCACGGCGGATTTCACTGCGCTGCGCCGACAGAAGCCGAACGCCTCCTGACGCTGCCGGCCGATTCACCCCACATCACGCCTCGCACACGCTGCGGGGCTTTCTCGTTTCAAGGGAGTTGCTCTCATGCCCATGCTGAATTCCTCGCTGCCGCTTGCCGGCGTGCGCGTTCTCGATCTTTCCCGCATTCTTGCGGGCCCCTGGTGCGGCATGGTGCTGGCCGACATGGGCGCCGAAGTCATCAAGGTCGAGCACCCGGGCCGCGGCGACGACACGCGCGACTGGGGCCTGCGTGTCGGCAACACCGAGACGGCCTACTTCAACAGCGTGAACCGCAACAAGCGCTCGGTCACGCTCGACCTGCAGACGCCCGAAGGCCAGCAGATTGCGCGCGACCTTGCCAAGCAGTGCGACGTGGTGATCCAGAACTTCAAGTTCGGCGGCATCGACAAGCTGGGCCTCGGCTACGAACAGCTGAGCAAGGAAAACCCGAAGCTCATCTACTGCTCGATCTCGGGCTATGACCGCACCGGCCCCGAGGCCGCGCGCCCCGGCTACGACCTGGTGGTGCAGGGCGAGGCGGGCCTGATGGCGCTGAACGGCGAAGCCAACCAGCCGCCGCTGAAGTTCGGCGTGGCGGTGGTCGACCTGTTCACCGGCATGTACTCGGCACAAGCCGTGCTGGCCGCGCTGTACCAGCGCGAAAAGACCGGCAAGGGTCGCCATGTGGAAATGGCACTGTTCGACTGCGGCCTGATGATCACCGCCTACTACGGCCTGGAAGCACTGCTGATGGGCGAAGACCCGCCGCGCTACGGCAACTCGCATCCTTCGATCGTGCCCTACGGCGTGTTCGACGCGGCGGACGGCCCGCTGGTCATTACCGTGGGCAACAACGCCCAGTTCTCGCGCTTTTGCACCGACGTGCTCGAGCGGCCCGACCTTGCGGCGGACGAACGTTTCAAGACCAACATCCTGCGTTCGGCAAACCGCGCGGTGCTGCTGCCGGAACTGCACGCCGAACTGGCCAAGCGCCAGCGCGCCGACCTGCTCGAAAAACTCACGCAATCGGGCATTCCCTGCGGCGAGGTGCTCGGCCTGCTGGAAGCGCTCAATTCCAAGCGCGCGACCGACGCGGGCCTTGTCACCGAGCAGCCGCATCCCGTGGCCGGCAAGGTCAACGTGCTTGCGCCGCCCTACCGCTTCGACGGCGAGCGCCTGCCGGTGCGCAGCGCGCCGCCGCAATTGGGCGAAGGCACGAACGAGGTGCTGCAGTCGCTGCTCGGCCTCTCGGACGACAAGCTCGCGCAACTTAAATCGAACGGCGTTCTCTGAAGACGCGCCTTCTTTCTCCCTCTCTGATTCCCTGAAAAAGTCATGGCAAGTTCTTTCTCCCGCTCCCTTCGCAATCCCGCGCGCCGCGCGCTCATCGCCCTGGCCCTTCCGCTGGTGGCGGGCGCCGCCTTCGCGCAAGCCTGGCCCGCCAAGCCGATCACCGTGGTCGTGCCCTTTCCGCCCGGCGGCCCGACCGACGTGGCCACGCGCATCGTGGCGCAGAAGATGTCGCAGGGCCTGAAGCAGAACATCCTCATCGACAACCGCAGCGGCGCCTCGGGCACCATCGGCGCGGCGACCGCCGCCAAGGCCGCGCCCGACGGCTACACCTTCGTGATGCTGGCCACGCCCACGCTGCTGGCCGCGCACCTGTACGGCCAGACGCCGTACGACATCTTCAAGAGCTTCACGCCAGTAGGCACGGTGTACGACCTGCCGATCGTGATGGTGGTCAACCCGAAGTCGCTGCCCGAAGTCACCGGCCTGCAGGGCCTGATCGCCAAGGCCAAGGCCGAAGGCGGCAAGCTCAACTACACGACCGCGGGCGCCGGCAGCTTCGGCCACTTGACGACCGAGCAGCTCAAGAACATCGGCAAGTTCGACATGCAGCACGTGCCCTAC
Organism: Variovorax sp. CCNWLW235; assembly: GCF_037204085.1. Classification (NCBI taxonomy): domain Bacteria; kingdom Pseudomonadati; phylum Pseudomonadota; class Betaproteobacteria; order Burkholderiales; family Comamonadaceae; genus Variovorax; species Variovorax sp. CCNWLW235. The sequence continues at coordinate 15,774 of NZ_JBBCBW010000039.1, forward strand.
CGCGGCAGCGCGCCGGCCGTGACCGACCTGATCGGCGGGCAGGTGCCGGCCATGTTCTCGGACCTGGTGGCGGTGACGCCGCACATCCGCGCCGGCACGCTGCGCGCCATTGCGGTCGGCTCGGGCAAGCGCGTGAGCCTGCTGCCCGACGTGAAGACGGTGGCCGAACAGGGCTTCCCGGGCTTCGATGCCACCTCGTGGGGCGGCCTGCTGGCGCCGGCGGGCACGCCCAAGGACGTGGTCGACCGCATGAGCGCCGAGCTGAAGACGGCGCTGGCCGACAAGGAAGTGCAGGACAAGCTCGAAAGCGTCGGCTCCTTCGCGGCCTACGGCACGCCCGAGCAAACGGGCACGCGCATGCGCCAGGATTTCGAGCGCTGGGGCAAGGTCATTCGCGACAACAAGATCACGAACCAGTAAAACAGCGCTTCGCACGCGGCCGGCAAAGAGACAACATCAGGAGACACGCATGGCAGACAGCAAGAAGACGAAGATGGCCGGCGAGCCGTTCCGCCCCCAGTTTCCGGTGCGCAGCCTGGCCGATATCCGCAGGCTCGAGGAAACGCCGCTCGAGCAGGCGCTGACGGTGCGCAGCACCTACGAGATCTTTCGCAACGCGGGCGCGGCCTTCGGCGGCAAGACCGCGCTCACCTTCCTGCGCACCGGCAACCCGGCCGACGAGCCGATCCGCTGGTCGTATGCCGACTTGCTCGCGGGCATCCACCAGACCGCGAACATGCTGCATGCGCTGGGGGTGGGCCCCCAAGACGCGGTGGCGGTGCTGCTGCCGGGCTGCCTCGAATACCACCTGGCGCTCTGGGGCGGCGAAGCAGCGGGCATCGTGCAGCCGCTCAACCCGCTGCTCACCGACGAGAAGCTGGTGGCGCTGATGACCGCCGGCCGCGCCAAGGTGCTGATCGCCTACGGCTCGGACAGCGAATCGGGCATGTGGTCGAAGGCGATGCGGCTGCGCAGCCAGGTGCCCACGCTCACCACCGTGCTGCGCGTGGCGCCGCACGACGAGGCGCCGGGCGCTGCGGGCGCATTGCCCGAAGGCGTCGCCGAGTTCAACGCGCTGCGCGCCCCGCAGCCTTCGGACCGCCTCGTGAGCGGCCGCGACATCGCACCCACCGACATCGCCGCCTACTTTCACACCGGCGGCACCACCGGCGCCCCCAAGCTCGCGCGCCACAGCCACGGCGCGCAGGTGTTCACCGCCTGGGCCAGCGTGCAGGTCGCGGGCATGAACGACCAGGGCATCTCGATCAACGGCTATCCGCTGTTCCATGTGGCGGGCGTGCTGCCGGCTTCGCTCGCGTCGCTCTCGGCCGGGGTGGAAGTGATCATTCCGACGACCTCGCTCCTGCGCAACAAAGAGGTGCTCGCCAACTACTGGAAGCTGGTCGAAAAATACCGGCCCACTTCGCTCTCGGCCGTGCCCACGGTGCTGGCGGCATTGGCGAACGTGCCGCTGGACGGCGCCGATATTTCATCGATCGGCTACTGCCGCACGGGCGCCGCCGTGCTCTCGCCGGAGTTGGCCGCGCGCTTCGAGCGGCTGTTCGGCCTGCACGTGCACGAGAGCCTGGGCATGACCGAGATGGCCGGCATCTCCACCATCACGCCGCCGGGCGTGGACGGGCCGGCGGGCTGCGTCGGCTTTCCCTTGCCCTATATGCAGATGCGCATCGTGGCGCTCGACGAAAGCGGCAACGCCAGCGACCGCGACCTGCCGCCGGGCGAGCAGGGCATGGTGTTGTTCAAGTCGCCCAACCTGTTCTCGGGCTTTGTCGACCCGGCGGACAACGCCAAGGCCTTCACGGCCGACGGCTGGCTTGCGACCGGCGACCTGGGCTGGATCGACGGCGAGGGGCGGCTCAACCTCAGCGGCCGCTCGAAGGACCTGATCATCCGCAGCGGCCACAACATCGACCCCAAGGTGATCGAAGACGCGCTGGGCGCACATCCGGCGGTGCAACTGTGCGCGGCGGTGGGTGCGCCCGATGCCTATGCGGGCGAGCTGCCGGTGGTGTTCGCGACGCTGGTGCCGGGCGCATCGGCAACGGAAGACGAGCTGCTGGCCTTTACCGCCGCGCGCGTCGACGAGGCACCCGCCAAGCCCAAGTCGGTGATCGTCATCGAGAACATGCCGATGACCAACGTCGGCAAGATCTACAAGCCCGAACTGCGCGCCATGGCGGCCAGCCGCGTGGTGGCCGCGGTCGTCGAGCAGGCCTGCGGCGAGCTGGGCGTCGGCGCAGAAGCCAGGCCGCGCATTGCCCATGAGGGCGAGCGCCTGGTGCAGGTGCGCATCGATGCCGCCGCCGCGGGCGCGCTTGCTGGGCCGCTGCGGCAAAAGATCGAAGCGGCACTGGCGCCATTGCCGTTCAAGACCCAGGTGCTCACCGAATAGCCCGGCATCACCTCGGCTGGCGGCACGCGCATAAAAAACAAATCAACCATCGGAGACATCGAGAACATGAACAACGCCACATTCACCACCACCCGCCGCGCACTGCACGGCCTTGCCATTGCATCGCTCGCGCTCACGGCCACCACCGCCGGCTGGGCGCAGACCTATCCGGCCAAGCCAATCCGCATGGTGGTGCCCTTTGCCCCGGGCGGCGCCACCGACGTGCTGGCGCGCATCATCGGCGAGAAGATGGCCGCCGGGCTGGGCCAGCCGGTCATCATCGACAACAAGCCCGGCGCCGCCGGCATCATCGGCACCGACGCCGTGGCCAAGGCACCGCCCGACGGCTACACCCTGGTGCTGGCGCTGAGCAATTCGCTGCTGACCAACCAGTTCCTCTATCAGAAGCTGCCCTACGACACGCAGCGCGACCTCACGCTGGTCTACCAGATTGCCACCGCGCCGCTGGTGCTGGTGGTGCACCCCAGCGTGCCGGTGAAGAACGGGCCGGAGCTCCTGAAGTACGTGGCCGCCAACAAGGGCAAGGTGGCCTACGGCTCGTACGGCGTGGGTGCGTATCCGCACCTGGCCGGCGCGCACATGAGCCTTACGCAGAAGGCCGAAATGAACCACGTGGCCTACAAGGGCGAGGCGCCGATGCTGCAAGACCTCATCGGCGGCCAGATCCAGATGGCCTTTGCCAGCGCGCTGGTGGCCAAGCCCCACATCGAGGCCGGCAAGCTCAAGGCCGTTGGCGTGAGCGGCGAGCGCCGCATGGCCACGCTGCCAGACGTGCCGACGCTGGCCGAGCAGGGCCTGGACGACGAGGCCTACCGCGTGGCCGGCTGGCTTGCCATTGCCATGCCGGCCGGCACGCCCAAGCCGATCGTGCAGCGCATTGCCGAAGAAGTGGGCAAGGCCACGCGCCAACCCGACGTGCAGGCGCGCGTGGCAGCCATGGGCTTCGACCTGAAGGAGAGCTCGCCCGAGGCCTTTGCCGCCGTGTACAAGAAGGAAAGCCCGATCTGGGAGCGCCTGATCAAGGACTCGGGCGCCAAGCTGGAGTAGCCCGTTTCGAGAGGGCTGGAGGGAGGCGGAACCGGGCCGCAGCTTAGGAAAACCCCGATGAACGGATGGACATGGATCGTTACCATCCATAGCTGCTTTCCCCCTCCCTCTCGATGACCACTCCCAACGAGTCCGGCCCGGTGCTGGACGCCGCCAGCCCCCTTCCCCCAGACATCGAAGCCGCCGACGAGCCCACCAAGGTGCCGCTCGCCATCGAGGACTGGCTCACCGTGATCATCATGGGCGCGCTGGCGCTCATCACCTTTGCCAACGTGCTGGTGCGCTACTTCACCGACTCTTCGTTCGCGTGGACCGAAGAGTTCTCGGTCTTCCTCATGATCATGCTGGCGCTGGTGGCCGGCTCGGCCGCCGTGGCGCGCGACCGGCACATCCGCATCGAATACTTCTCGGAGAGCGGCTCCATGGCGCGGCGCAAGCGGCTCGCCCAATTCGGCGCGCTGATGATCGCCATTCTGTTCACGCTGATCGGCGCGCTCAGCATCCGCATGGTGTGGGACGACTACCGCTTCGAGGAAACCACGCCCGGCATCGGGCTGCCGGCCTGGTGGTATTCGATGTGGCTGCCCATCGTGTCCTTTGCCATCGCGCTGCGCGCGGTGGGCCTGATGATCCGCCGCGGCCGCAAGGCGTACACCGGCGAGCAAAGCAAAGACGACAAAGGCGACGCATCGTGATCGCCACCCTGCTCTTCGTCGCCTTTGTTGCGATGATGCTGGTGGGCGTGCCCATTGGTGCCGCGCTCGGCCTGGCCGGCGCCGCCTGTATTGCGCTGGCCAACAGCGACGCGCAGTGGTTCGGCTTGCTGGCCGTGCCGCAGAATTTCTATGCCGGCCTGGGCAAGTACCCGCTGCTGGCCATTCCGATGTTCGTGCTGGTGGGCTCCATCTTCGACCGCTCGGGCGTGGCGCTGCGGCTCGTGAACTTTGCGGTGGCCATCGTCGGGCGCGGCCCCGGCATGCTGCCGCTGGTGGCGATTGCGGTGGCCATGTTTCTCGGCGGCATCTCGGGCTCCGGCCCTGCCAATGCCGCCGCCGTGGGCGCAGTGATGATCGCGGCCATGTCGCGCGCGGGCTACCCTGCCGCCTTCTCGGCCAGCGTGGTGGGCGCCGCGGCGGCCACCGACATCCTGATTCCGCCTTCGGTCGCGTTCATCGTGTATTCGGTGCTGGTGCCGGGCGCCTCGGTGCCGGCGCTGTTTGCGGCCGGCATGATCCCGGGCGTGATGGCCGGCCTGGCGCTCATGATTCCGGCCGTGTTGCTGGCCCGCCAGCATAAGATGGGTGCACTCGAATCGACGCTGCCGCGCCCGCCGTTCTGGAAGAGTTTTCGCGAAGCGATCTGGGGCCTGGCGGCGCCGGTGCTCATTCTGGGTGGCATGCGCGCTGGCTGGTTCACCCCCACCGAAGCAGCGGTGGTGGCGGTGTTCTACGGCCTGTTCGTGGGCATGTGCGTGCACCGGACGATCAAGGTGCGCGACCTGTTCGTCATACTGCGCGAATCGGGCGAGCTGTCGGCGGTGATCCTGCTGGTGGTGTCGCTCGCGGGCATCTTTGCGTATTCGCTCTCGACGCTGGGCATCATCGACCCGGTAACGCGCGCCATCGTGAATTCGGGCCTGGGCGAATACGGCATCCTGGCCTTGCTCATCCTGCTGCTGATCACGGTCGGCATGTTCCTGGACGGTGTGTCGATCTTCCTGATCTTCGTGCCGCTGTTGCTGCCGATCGTGCAGTACTACAAGTGGGACCCGGTGTGGTTCGGCGTCATCCTCACGCTCAAGGTCGCATTGGGCCAGTTCACGCCGCCGCTCGCGGTCAACCTGATGGTGTCTTGCCGTATCGCCAAGGTGCGCATGGAAGAAACCGTGCGATGGGTGGGCTGGATGCTGTTCTCGATGTTCCTGGTGATGGTGCTGGTTATCGCGTTTCCTGAGCTCGCGCTTTGGCTGCCTCGGAAGCTGGGGTATTGAGATGCGTCTCTGCTTCTCTTTGCTTCGTGCTGTTCGGTTAGCGCCTTGTTCAGGGGGCGCACCCGCCGACGGGGTACCTTTCTCCGCGAATGTCCCCCGGCCTGCGGCCTCCTCCTTTATTTCGCTGCG
>NZ_JBBCBW010000040.1:0-15067 GCF_037204085.1 Variovorax sp. CCNWLW235
AGCACCCGATGCCCTGTGCACCGGGGCACGCTGCTGATGTACCGCTGATCAACCACCGCTCTGTGCAACGCACCCGCCGGCGGGGTGCCTTGCGCAGCGAAACAAAGGAGGAGGCCGAAGGCCGGGGGACATTCGCGGAGAAAGGTACCCCGTCGGCGGGTGCGCCCCCCGAATGACCTGCAACACGGCTTAACGAACAGCAAGTCATCTCAGCGATCCTTGAACACCGGTGCACGCTTGGCACGAAAGGCTTCAACGCCTTCGCGGCAGTCGTGGGCGTTGCCCAACTCGCGCTGGATGCGTGCTTCTTCGGCGAGTGCCGTGTCCAGATCCATGTCCTGCGCCGAAGCCATGGCTTGCCGCGTGGCGACCAGGGCGCGGGTCGGCATTGCGGCGAGTTTCGATGCGAGTGAGGCCACTGTGTCGGCCAGTGCCGCGTCGTCCACGCACTGCCATATCAGTCCGATGCGCGCCGCTTCCTCGGCGGGGAGCTTGTCGCCCAGCATCGCGATGCCGAGTGCGCGCGCCGAGCCCACGAGGCGCGGCAGCAGCCAGGTGCCGCCCGTGTCGGGCACGAGGCCGATCTTGGTGAAGGCCTGGATGAAGCTCGCCGAGCGCCCGGCCACCACCAGGTCGCAGCACAGCGCGAGGTTGGCACCCGCGCCGGCGGCCACGCCGTTGACAGCAGCCACCACCGGCACGGGCATCGAACGCAGGCGCGCGACCAGCGGTGCGTAGTAAGTGGAGATGACGTGGCCCAAATCCTTGGGAGCGGCGCCCGGCGTCGGGTCGGGTGCGACCGAGGGATCGGCCAGGTCCTGCCCGGCGCAGAAGGCGCGCCCGGCGCCCGTGAGCACCACGCAGCGCACGCTGTCGTCCTTGGCTGCGAGCTCCAGTGCGGCCATCAGCTCGGCATGCATTTCCGTCGTGAAGCTGTTGAGCGCGGCGGGGCGGTTGAGGCTCAACGTGCGGACGGCGCCGGCATTACCGGTGAGAACTAAAGGTTCTGGCATGGGCTTGTCTCTCATCCTTGTTTTGGCGGAATCGGCATGCAAACACTATTGACCGACCGGACGGTAGATTTTAGGATCGACCTTGAATCCGGCACAAGCGGGGTTGATTCAGGGCAAACCCTGAGCCCCTGAAAAAAGGAGACCGACCGAATGCCCAGCTATTCCATCGACGGCGTGATACCCGTCGTCGACCCGACGGCCTATGTGCATCCGAGTGCCGTGTTGATCGGCGACGTGATCGTGGGCGCCAACTGCTATGTGGGGCCCTGCGCCAGCCTGCGCGGCGACTTCGGGCGCATCGTGCTGGAGGAGGGCTCCAACGTGCAGGACCATTGCTGCATTCACGGCTTTCCGGACCAGGACACGGTGGTCGAGGTCAACGGGCATATCGGCCACGGCGCAATCCTGCACAGCTGCATCGTGCGGCGCGACGCGCTCGTGGGCATGAACGCGGTGGTGATGGACGAAGCCGAAATCGGCGAGCAGGCGATCGTGGCGGCCTGCGCCTTTGTGCCGGCCGGCATGAAGGTGCCCGCGCGCTCGCTGGTGGCGGGCATTCCCGCCAAGGTGAAGAAGATGCTGAGCGAGGAGGAAATTGCCTGGAAGCTCGAGGGCACGCAGACCTACCAGGCGCTGACGGTTCGCAGCCTTGCCAGCCTGCACGAAGTGACGCCGCTGCGGCAGATGGAGCCCGATCGCCCGCGCCTGCCTGCCACTGACGTGCGTTTGCTGATTGCGACCCGGCGGGGCTAGCCGGCGCGCTTCATGCAAGATTGCGGGTTGCCCGCAACTCCGATCAAGGAAGAAAGAAGACCCGATGCCGCGTGGAAGATCCGCCACCTATGACGACCAGCGCGAGTTCATCCTTGCGCAGGCCGCCCAACTGTTCGCGCGCCGCGGCTATCCCGCCACCTCGATGAACCAGGTGGCCGAAGCCTGCAACCTCTCCAAGGCCACGCTCTATCACTACTACAAGGACAAGAGCAGCCTGCTCATCAGCATTGCCGAGACGCACGTGTCGAAGCTCGCCGCGCTGGTGGCCGAGGAAGAAGCGTCGACGCACACCGATGAAGAGCGGCTGCGCCGCTTCATCTACCGCATCGTCGAGGAATATGCCGGCGCGCAGGACGCGCACCGTGTGCTGACCGACGACGTGCGCTTTCTCGAAGAGGAAGACCGCGAGCGCGTGCTCGACAAGGAGCGCGAGGTGGTCGCGGGGTTTGCGCGCGCCGTCTCGGCGCTCCGGCCCGGCGCGCCGAGCGACGACCTCGCCAAGCCGCTGACCATGCTGCTGTTCGGCATGATCAACTGGATGTTCACCTGGATGAAACCCGGCGGAAAGCTCGACCACGCGGCGATTGCGCCAATCGTGGCCGACCTGTTCCTGGGGGGTATCGGCGCGGTGAAGTCACCAGACCAGTCAGCGATGGCCGCGCAGGCCGATCAGGCTGTCGCCAAATAACGCGCGGCCGGCTTGTTGGTCTGCGAAGCGCCGAACAGCTTGGCGCTTGCATCGGTAAAGCCGGTGAGCAGGGCGGCGTCGTTCACCGACGGCAACGTGATTGCCTCGCCCAGGTCGAGACCGGCGAGCGCGGCGTCCACGCATTCTTCGGCCTGCATGACCGTACCTTCGGCCAGCGCCGACACCGGCACGCCCGAAAGCTCCCAGATGTCGGTGGCCGTGGCTGCCGGCAGCACCAGCTGCACCTTCACGCCGGTGCCCGCCACTTCTTCCTGCAGCCCGCGCGTGAACGCGACCACAAAAGCCTTGGTGCCGCTGTAGATGCTGCTGATCGGCAGCGTGTAGAAGCCGAGCACCGAGCCGATGTTCACCAGCGTGCCCCGGTTGCGCGCCTTGAAGGCGGTCAGCGCGGCATGGCTCAGGTGAGCGAGCGCGTTGATGTTCACGTCGAGCATGCTCTGCAATTGCGCGCTCGTGGTCAGCGCGACGGGTGCGAGCGTGGAGAGGCCGGCATTGTTGATCAGCAGTGTGATCGACGGGTCGGCGGCAACGGCCTTTGACACGCGCTCGAGGTCGCCGGCGGCGGCCAGGTCGGCCGCGAGCGTTTGCACCTTGACGCCATATTTGGCGCGCAGGCCGGCTGCGACTTCTTCCAGCAGGTCGGCGCGGCGCGCCACCAGCAGCAGGTCGTGGCCGCGGCGGGCCAAGCGGTCTGCGTAGATCTTGCCGAGGCCGGCCGAGGCGCCGGTGACGACGGCGGTGCCGAGGGTTGCTTGTTCGCTCATTTCGAATCCGTTCAAAAGTAGGTTGGAAGGTCGGGCTCACTGCAAGCATGATGACCATCATGTTTGAGGTGTCGAAGCATGATGGGTATCATGCTTAGCGTCAAGCCATGTCTTGAAGTACCCCGGAACAGAAAGAGGTCACATGCGATACCCCGCAGCGGAAACCGCCGAAAAGCACCAGAAGATCCTTGCCGAGGCCTCGCGCCTCTTCAAGGAGCGCGGCTTCGACGGCGTGAGCGTGAGCGAGATCATGAAAGCTACCGGGCTCACGCACGGCCCGTTCTACAACCACTTCGACTCGAAGGAGGCGCTGATGGCAGAGTGCATCGTCCACGCTGGGGATGCTGCGCTTGCCCATCTGGATGAGGCCGCACAAACGCCCGAAGGCATGCGCGCCTATGTGCGGAGCTACCTGAGCCGCGAGCACCGCGACAGCCGCGCCGGCGGCTGCCTTGTGGCCGCCTTTGCCGCGCATGCGGGCCAGCCGGGGAGCGAGAAAGCCATCGGCGCGCCGCTGACGGCCTACTTCAAGGTGCTGATCGACCGGTTCGCCAGCAAGTTTCCGTGGCGGTCGAAGAAGAACGCCCGGGGAGACGCGATTCGCACGCTGGCATCGATGTACGGCGGCGTGGTGCTGGCCCGCGCCATGGACGACGAGGCCCTGTCTGAAGAAATTTTGCGCGAGGTGCTCGCCGGCCTGCCGGCCACCGCCAAGGCCGGAGCTAAAGAATCCGGTTGAACCAGAGCAGCGAGAGCCCCGCCGACAGCAGCGTGAGGATGGCCGCGCCCAGCGCGAAGAGCGCCGAGATTTCGGTTTCCTTCTTCTCGACCGTGAGCTTGGAACTCAGCGTTTCGTACACCTTCTTCAGGTCGGCGGCGGTGCCCGCGTAGAAGTACTCGGCGTTGGTCTTGTTGGCCACGGCCTTGAGCGTTTCCTCGTCGAGCCGCACGCGCATCGACCAGCCTTCGAAGCCGATGGTCTCGCCGTCGACCGTGCCCACGCCCACCGTGTAGATGCGCACGCCGCGATCGGCCGCCGCCTTGGCGGCATCGAGCGGATCGACGCCGGTGGTGCGCTGGCCGTCGGTCAGCATGATCACCGCGGCCGAGGTGTAGGAGCCCGGTGCCACCGGCGTGAACTCCTTGGCCTGCTTTTCGGTCTGGTCGATGGGCGTGCCGCGCTGGCGGCTGGGTGCGCTGAACTGCGAAACGTCGATGCCCGCGTCAGGGAACAGGGTGGCGAGCGACACCACGATGGCATTGCCCGTGGCCGTGGCGCGCTGCAGCTGGAAGCTGTCGATGGCGGTGATCAGGTCGTCATGGTTGGTGGTGGGCAACTGCGCCACCTGGGCACTGCCCGCGAACGCCACGATGCCGACCTTCACATGGCGCGGCAGGTCCTTGATGAAGCTCTTGGCGGCTTCCTGCGCGGCAACCAGCCGGTTGGGCAGCACGTCGGCTGCGCGCATGCTGCCGGACACGTCCATCGCGAGGATGATGGTCTGCTGGTTCGAAGGCAGCAGCACCACCGCCATCGGCCTTGCAGCGGCCACCAGCATCGCGGCCATGGCCAGCAGAAAGAGGAGCGGCGGAATATGCCGCCTGACGCTCTGGCCGGCGCCCATGGCCTCGCGCACGATCGAGAGGCTGGCATAGCGCACCGCAAGCTTCTTCTTGCGGCGGATCAGCCAGATGTAGAGCAACACCAGCAGCGGCAAGGCCGCCAGCAACCAGAGGAATTGAGGCCAGAGAAATGTCATGCTGCCACCGCCTTCATGCTGCCCGAGCCGATGCGCGTGCGGCGCTTGCGCATGTCGGCAAAACGTACGATGGCTTCCACCAGGTCGTCGCTGGTCGAAAGCTCGAGTGCATCGACGCCGGCCTTCGCGAGCGAGGCGCGCAGCGTTGCTTCGCGCTCGGCCGCCAGGCGGGCGAAGCGCTTGCGAAAACCGGCATCGTGGGTGTCGACCCATAGCTGCTCGCCGGTTTCGGCATCGCGAAGTGGCACCAGGCCCAGGTCGGGCAGCTCGAGCTCGAGCGGGTCGAACAGGCGCACGGCAATCACTTCGTGCCGCTGCACCAGTTGGCCGAGCGGGCGCTCCCAGCCGGGCTCGCTCAAGAAGTCGGACACCACGAACACGGTGGAGCGGCGCGGCATCAGCGTGGCGGCCGACTTCAGCAGGTCGGCCAGGCGCGTCATGCCTTTTTGCGTGGGCGCTTTTTCGATCTTGTCGGCGCGGCGCTCCATGGCGTGCAGCAGATGCAGCACGTGCCGGCGGCCGCTGCGCGGCGGAATCACCGCCTCGAGGTCGCTGCCGTAGACCAGCGCCCCGACCCGGTTGCCGTGGCGCGTGAGCAGGCGCGCGAGCACGCCGACGAAGCCGGCCGAGATCTCGCGCTTGGCCTTGAGGCCGGAGCCGAAGTCAACCGAGCGGCTCAGGTCGAGCACAAACCATGCGGACATCTCGCGGTCTTCGGTGAAAACGCGCACGTGCGGTACCTGCAGCCGGGCAGTGACGTTCCAGTCGATATGCCGCACGTCGTCATGGTGCTGGTATTCGCGCAGGTCGGCCAGGTCGAGCCCGGTGCCGCGCATCAGCGTGCGGTAGTCGCCCTGCAGCAGGCCGTCGAGGCGGCGGATGACAGTCCATTCGAGCCGGCGCAGCGCGCGTTCCGCTCCGCCGGCCTGTGCATTGAGCCGTTCGTCGTTAGCGGCCGCGGGGGCCTTACGCCACCAGCTTTTCATGTTCAAGAGGTTTGGGAGGTGCGGGAACGGCCTTCATGATCTTGTCGATCAGGCCGTCGGGTGTGAGGCCTTCGGACAGGCCTTCGTAGGAAAGCGTCACGCGGTGGCGCAGCACGTCGGGAACCAGCGCGGTCATGTCTTCAGGCAGGGCGTAGCTGCGGCCGCGCAGCAGGGCCAGCGCACGTGCGCCTTCGGTGAGGCTGATGCTTGCGCGCGGGCTGGCGCCGAAGGTGATGAAGCGGTGCATGTCCTTCAGGCCGTGCTTGTCGGGCGTGCGCGTGGCCGATACGAGCTTTACCGCGTACTGGATGAGCGACGGGTCGACATACACGCGCCGCGCCTCGGCCTGCAGTGCCGCGAGCTGCTCGGTGGTGGCCACCGGGTTGACCTCGACCATCGTGCCGATCACGCGCTGCACGATGACGAACTCTTCCTCGTCGCTCGGGTAGTCGACCAGCACCTTCATCATGAAGCGGTCGACCTGCGCCTCGGGCAGCGGATAGGTGCCTTCGGTTTCGATGGGGTTCTGCGTGGCCATGACGAGGAACGGGCGCGGCACCCTGTGCGTTTCGCCCGCAATCGTGACCTGGCGCTCCTGCATGACTTCGAGCAGCGCGCTCTGCACCTTGGCCGGGGCGCGGTTGATTTCGTCGGCCAGCAGCAGGTTGGCAAACACCGGGCCGAGCGAGGTGCTGAACTCGCCCGTCTTCTGGTTGTAGATGCGCGTGCCGACCAGGTCGGCCGGCACCAGGTCGGGCGTGAACTGGATGCGCTTGAACTGGCCGCGCACGGTGTCGGCCAGCGTCTTGATGGTGAGGGTTTTTGCAAGACCCGGCACGCCTTCGACCAGCAGGTGGCCGCCCGCGAGCATGGCGACCATCACACGCTCCAGGAAGCGGTCCTGGCCCACCACGACGCGCTTGACCTCGTAGAGGATCTGCTCCATCAGCTCGGCCGTGGCGGAAGACGTGGAAAAGGGGGTCTCGGTGCTCATGCGATGGCCTCTCTGTAATCAATCGAAAGCATGGGGCGGTCCTCCGTCAGGCTGCTAGAACGGCGGCGAGCCGGCGGCGGAGGCTGCGTTCTCAATGGGCACGGCAAATCCGATGCCTATGAAAGTGCGCTGCTGCGTGGGATTGAGGATGGCGGTGACGATGCCGAGCACCTCGCCGTCCATGTTGATCAGCGGTCCGCCCGAATTGCCGGGGTTGGCCGCCGCGTCGAACTGGATCAGGTTGCCCAACTCCTGCTTGCCCTCGGGCGAGCGGAACGAGCGCTTCAGGCCCGACACCACGCCCGCCGACACCGAAGGACCGATGCCGAACGGAAAGCCGACCGCGGCCACCTGGTCGCCGGATTGCAGGTCGGCCGTCGAGCGCATCACGGCGGGAATCAGGTCGTCGGGAATCTTCTGCGCCTGCAGCACCGCAAGATCGTTCTCGGGTTGCACGCCGGTGATGGTGGCCACAGCTTCGAGGCCATCGGAGAAAGTGACCTTGATGGTCTCGGCGCCGGCCACGACGTGAAGGTTGGTGAGGATGACGCCCTTGTCGACGATGACCACGCCGGTGCCCACGCCGCGTTCGGTTTCGCCCGGTGGCGGATCGGCTTCAGGCGCCTTGCCCTTGGCAAGATTGCGTCCGCGCTTCTGGGTCTTGGCTTCGGGGGTGGCTTTTTCGGGGCCGTAGCCGACCACGCGAACCACCGAAGGCCGCACGATCTCGGCCGCCTTGGCGGCGGGTGAGGGCAGCGTGTTGGTCTGCAGCGTGCGCAGCACGGCCGAGTCGATGTCTTTCTGCGTCAGTGCCCTGGCGCCCTGGCGCGGCCACCATGCACTGCCGACCGCAATGGCGCACAGCACCACCAGAAACGCAAAACTGCGTCGGCCGGGCTGCCAGCGCGGCTTGCCTTGCGGTGGAGAAACGGGTGAATCCGGCGGCGCGCCATTGCCTCCGCCTTCGGGCGATGGCACGGCCTGATCGGCGGCCGCGGAATCGGCCGCCTGAGGCAGCGTGCGGGGCGAACGGCTGTAGAAGGCGGGCCTGCGCATCGAAACACCTCCGGCAAGGGATGACGGGTGAGGGGTTCACAGTAGCACGCTTTCTTCTGCCTTGCATCCCTTCGGGCATCATCTCGCCATGGCTGTATTCATCGACACCCACTGCCATCTGGACGCGCCCGAATTCGGTGCAGAAATGCCGCTCATCCGTGCCCGCGCCGCGGAACGGGGCGTGGCGCTGTGCGTCATTCCGGCGGTTGCCGCCTTCAACTTTGCAACCGTGCGCGAGCTGGCGCACGTGCAGAGCGATGCCTATGCGCTGGGAATCCACCCCCTGTGCACCGGCAACGCGCAAGGGGCCGACCTGGAGGCGCTCGATGCCGAGCTGTCCACGCGCCGCGGCGACCCGCGACTGGTTGCGGTCGGCGAAATCGGTCTCGACTACTTCGTGGAGGGGCTGGACAGCGACAAGCAGCAGCACTTTTTTCACACTCAGTTGCAACTCGCGCGCAAGCACGACCTGCCGGTGCTCATTCATGTGCGCCGCTCGGTCGACAAGGTGCTCAAGCATTTGCGGCAGACAGCGGGCGGCCATCCGTGGCGGGGCATTGCCCATGCGTTCAACGGCAGCGAGCAGCAGGCCAAGGCCTGCATCGAGATCGGCCTGAAGCTGGGATTCGGCGGCGCGGTGACCTTTGATCGCGCGCTGCAGCTGCGGCGGCTGGCGGCCACGCTGCCGCTCGAATCGATGGTGATGGAAACCGATGCGCCCGACATCCAGCCGCACTGGATCTACCGCACGCAGGCGCAGCGCGCGGCCGGTGAAGCGCAGGGCCGCAACGAGCCCGGCGAGCTGCCGCGCATTGCCGAAGTGGTGGCGCAGTTGCGCGGCATCGGCGTCGATGAACTGGCCGAGGCCACGACCCGGAATGCGCTGGAAGCCATGCCGCGGCTCGAAAGCCTTCTTTCCTTGTCGGAGCGCAGGCCGCAGCGCGCGTAGGCCGATGTCCCGAGTTGCGTTTGCGCAAGCGGAGGCTCCTTTTTTACTGTCATCCTCGGTGTTCGAAGTGGCGTTGTTTGTTCAGTGGCAAGTTCGTCACTCCGACACTTCATCCAAAAAGGAGTCTTTACATGACCACATCTTTCGTTCGCACCGTGCCCGTCGTGCTGGCCCTCGCGCTTGCTTCCATCGGCGTGTCCGCCGTGGCTCAAACCGCGACCACCGCAGCACCCGCAACGACCACCGCCGAGCCCACCACCACCGAGAAGGTGAAGGAAGCCGGCAGGGACGCAGTCGATGCGACCGCGACCACGACCAAGAAGGCCGTGAACGCCACCGAACGCGGCGCCAAGAAGGCCTGGGACGCGACCAAGCGCACCACCAAGAAGGCCACCAACGCCACCAAGAACGTGGCCGCCAAGACGGGCGACGCGGTTGAAACCGCCGGCCACAAGACGGCTGACGGCATGCGCAGCACCGGCAAGGCCATTGGCGAAAAGGTGCCCGGCACCGCCGAACACGAAGCCGCCAAGAAATAACCGGCGCCCGCCTTCCGCACAACCCGCTTCGGCGGGTTTTTTCATGGGCGATCGACAGTACCGACAGTGCCAAGATAGAGGCTGTTCATGAAACCACCAACCGCACCTGACACCCCAAGCGCAGTGCTCACCGGCCTGGCGCCCGTCGTCTCGCCGGACACCGTGGTGCTGATCCTCGGAAGCTTCCCGGGCGTTCGATCGCTCGAGCAGCAGCAGTACTATGCGCATCCGCAAAATCAGTTCTGGAAAATCTTGCAAGCCGTTTGGCCCCAACACCCGCTCCCGATCGGCGCAGACAGCTATCCCGAAAAGAAGAAGTGGCTGCTCGCGCGCGGCCTCGGCGTGTGGGACGTGTATGCCGCCTGCGAGCGCGAGGGCAGCCTCGACTCGGCCATTCGCGCACCCGTTGCCAACGACATAGCCGGCCTGCATCTGCCGAAGCTTGCCGCCATTGCCCACAACGGCGGCGAGAGCTTCAAGCATGCGCGCCACACGCGCACCCTGGGCGTGCCGGTCTACCAGCTGCCTTCCACCAGCCCCGCCAATGCGTCGTGGAGCTTCGAGCGCAAGCTCGCGGCCTGGCGCGAGGTCTTCGACGCCCACCAACTCATCTGATGGCCACGAGCAAAACCCCCGTCCTTCCTGAAGTCAATTTTTCCGACTGGGGCGATATCCGCTACCTGCACCTGGGCACCGAATGGGTCCAGGGCTCGATGAAGCTCGATGCACCGTTCGAGATCGAGCTCGAATACGTGCAGCGCATGATGGCCTGGCTGCTGTTCGCCGATGCGAAAAGCGTGGCAAGCTGCCACGCGATGCAGCTCGGTCTCGGCGCGGCCACGCTCACCAAGTTCTGCCGCAAGACCTTGCGCATGCGCACCACAGCGGTCGAGCTGAACCCGCAGGTGGTGTCGGCATGCCGCGGCTGGTTCAAGCTGCCGGCGGACGACCCGAAACTGCGCGTGGTCATTGCCGATGCCGCGCTCGAAATCCGCAAGGCCGAATGGCAAGGCACGGTGGACGCATTGCAGGTCGACCTGTACGACCATGAGGCCGCGGCGCCGGTGCTCGACAGCGAAGACTTCTATGCCGATTGCCGCACATTGCTCACCGAAGACGGCTGCATGACGGTCAATCTCTTCGGGCGCTCGTCGAGCTACGAGCGCAGCCTCGAGAAAATTGCAGGCGCATTCGGCGCCGACGCGGTGTGGGCCTTCAAGCCGACGCGCGAAGGCAACACGGTGGTGCTGGCGCAGCGCACGCCAAGCCGCCCGAAGCGCGAAGCCCTTGCCGAGCGCGCCCAAACGATCCAGACTCGCTGGGGCCTGCCCGCGCCTAAATGGCTGCGTGTGTTCAAACCGCTGAATCCCACTCTCACCCGACCTTCCGGCTCATGAGCGCTGTTCCCGCTGCTTCCGCATCCAAACCTTCGCCTGCCCGCCACGAGGGCCCGCTCGACCTGCGCCGCCTCATCGAATGGCTCGCCGCCGACGGCGTGATTTCGCCGGTGGAGGCCAAGCGCACCATTGCGCGCTGTGCCCAGGCCGAAAGCCGGCAGGCGCCGCTGGTGCGCCTTGCCAACGTGGCCATGACGCGCGAAAGCGACGGCAAGCCGCTCGATCTTGAAATGCTCACGCAATGGCTTGCCGGCCGTGCGGGGCTCAGCTACCTGCGCATCGATCCGCTCAAGGTCGACGTGGGCAAGGTGGCCGACACCATGAGCGCGGCCTATGCCGAGCGCCACAAGGTGCTGCCTGTGCAGGTGCTGCCCAACGAAGTGGTGGTAGCCACGGCCGAGCCGTTTCTTACCGACTGGATCGCCGAGGTGGAGCGCCAGGCGCGCCGCACCGTGCGCCGCGTGGTGGCCAACCCGACGGACATCCAGCGCTATACGGCCGAATTCTTTGCGCTCGCCAAGTCGGTGCGCGCGGCGCAGAAGGCCGGCGGCAACACCGGCGGCGCGAGCTTCGAGCAGCTGGTGGAACTGGGCAAAAGCACCAAGCAACTCGACGCCAACGACCAGAGCGTGGTGCAGGTGGTCGACTGGCTGTGGCAATACGCGTTCGACCAGCGCGCGAGCGACATTCATTTGGAGCCGCGCCGCGAACAGGGCGTGATCCGCTTTCGCATCGACGGCATCCTGCATCCGGCCTACCAGATGCCCATGGGCGTGATGAACGCAATGGTGTCGCGCATCAAGCTGCTGGGCCGCATGGACGTGGTCGAAAAGCGCCGCCCGCTCGACGGCCGCATCAAGACCCGCAACATGCGCGGCGACGAAGTCGAAATGCGGCTTTCCACCTTGCCGACAGCCTTTGGCGAAAAGATGGTGATGCGGATCTTCGACCCCGACACGGCGGTGAAGGATCTCGATGCGCTCGGCTTTTCGCAGCACGACGCGCACCGCTGGGAGCAGCTGGTCACGCGGCCCAACGGCATCATCCTGGTGACCGGGCCCACGGGCTCGGGCAAGACCACCACGCTGTATTCCACGCTCAAGCGCGTGGCGACCGAAGAGGTCAACGTGAGCACGGTCGAAGACCCGATTGAAATGATCGAGCCTTCGTTCAACCAGACGCAGGTGCAGCCGCAGCTGGACTTCGGGTTTACCGAAGGCCTGCGCGCGCTGATGCGGCAGGACCCGGACATCATCATGGTCGGCGAAATCCGCGACCTTGCCACGGCCGAGATGGCGGTGCAGGCCGCGCTCACGGGCCACCTGGTGTTCAGCACGCTGCACACGAACGACGCGCCGAGCGCCATCACGCGGCTCATGGAACTGGGCGTGCCGTCGTACCTCATCAACGCCGTGATGCTCGGCGTGCTGGCCCAGCGGCTGGTGCGCACGCTGTGCCCCAATTGCAAGCAGCCCGACGACACGGTCACGCGCGAGAAGCTCGAAGCCATCGTCAAGCCGTGGCAGATCACCGGCTCGGTGCGCGCCTACAAGCCCGTGGGCTGCGTCGATTGCCGCATGACGGGCTACATGGGCCGTATGGGGCTGTACGAACTGCTGAGCATCAGCGAAGACTTCAAGAGCCAGGTCAACAAGGAGCCCAACCTGGCGGGGCTGCGGCGGCAAGCGGTCATCGACGGCATGCGGCCGCTGCGCCTGGCGGGCGCGCTGCGCGTGGCCGAGGGCGTGACGACGGTCGAAGAAGTTTTGAGCGCGACGCCGCCCCTCGAATAAGCCCCGGCGGAGCCGGTTTTCCGGCGTTCCGCGAATTGGTGCGGTGAAGTCTTTCGGGTTATCCCTAGGCCTTTCGTTAGTGGAATCCACATCGGGCTGACCACTGGCTGACTCGACAATCCGGCATCGAAATCTGTTCGAGGAGACTGTTCGTGAAAATCAAGAGTCAGAAAGACTTTTTCTCGGGTCTGATGTTTACGGTAGTGGGCGCGGCGTTCGCATGGGGCGCCACCACCTACAGCGTAGGCACCGGCGCCCGCATGGGGCCGGGTTACTTCCCGTTGATGCTGGGCATCCTGATGGCCGTCATCGGCCTGGGGATCATGTTCAGCGGCCTGACCGTTGAAACCACCGACGGCGAAAAGATCGGCAAGTGGGCCTGGAAGCAGGTGATCTTCATCCTGGGCGCCAACGTCGCCTTCGGCATCTTGCTCGGCGGCCTGCCGAGCCTCGGCGTGCCGGCCATGGGAATGATCATCGCGATCTACGCGCTCGTGCTCATCGCGAGCCTTGCGGGTCACGAGTTCAAGCTGCCTACCGTGCTGATCCTGGCCACCGTGCTGGCCGTCGGCAGCTACGTTGCATTCATCTGGGCGCTCAAGCTGCAAATCCAGGTCTGGCCGACCTTCATCACCGGTTGAGAAGAAAGCTGCTCACATGGAATTGTTTGACCACCTCTCGATGGGTTTTGGCGTTGCCTTTACCTTCACCAACCTGCTGTACTGCCTGGGCGGCTGTATCCTGGGCACGCTGATCGGCGTGCTCCCGGGCATCGGCCCGGTTGCGACCATCGCAATGCTGCTGCCGGCCACGTACGCGCTGCCGCCCGTGTCGGCGCTGATCATGCTGGCCGGTATCTATTACGGCGCGCAGTACGGCGGCTCCACCACCGCCATTCTGGTGAACCTGCCTGGCGAATCTTCGTCGGTGGTAACCGTGATCGACGGCTACCAGATGGCGCGCAAGGGCCGAGCAGGCCCGGCGCTCGCCGCCGCGGGCCTGGGTTCGTTCTTTGCCGGCTGCGTCGGCACGCTGATCCTGGCCGCCTTTGCGCCGCCGCTCACCGAGCTGGCCTTCAAGTTCGGCCCCGCCGAATACTTCTCGCTGATGATCCTGGGCCTGATCGGCGCCGTGGTGCTGGCTTCGGGCTCGCTGCTCAAGGCCATCGGCATGATCGTGCTGGGCCTGCTGCTGGGCCTGGTGGGCACCGACGTGAACTCGGGCGTGGCACGCTACAGCTTCGACGTTCCGGAACTGACCGACGGCATTGGCTTTGTGGCCATTGCCATGGGCGTGTTCGGCTACGGCGAAATCATTGCCAACCTTTCGCGCCCCGACGACGAGCGCGAGGTGTTCACCGCCAAGGTGTCGGGCCTGTTCCCGACCAAGGAAGACTTCAAGCGCATGATCCCGGCCGTGCTGCGCGGCACGGCGCTGGGCTCGTCGCTCGGCATCCTGCCGGGTGGCGGTGCGTTGCTGTCGGCCTTTGCGGCCTACACCATCGAGAAGAAGACCAAGCTCCATCCGGGCGAAGTACCGTTCGGCAAGGGCAACATCCGCGGCGTGGCAGCTCCTGAAGCGGCCAACAACGCAGGTGCGCAAACCTCGTTCATTCCGCTGCTGACGCTGGGTATTCCGCCCAACGCGGTGATGGCGCTGATGGTGGGCGCAATGACGATCCACAACATCCAGCCAGGCCCGCAGGTGATGACCAGCAACCCCGAGCTGTTCTGGGGCCTGATCGCCTCGATGTGGCTTGGCAATGCAATGCTCGTGATCCTGAACCTGCCGCTGATCGGCATGTGGATCAAGCTGCTGACGGTGCCCTACAAGTTCCTGTTCCCCGCGATCGTGCTGTTCTGCGCGATTGGCGTGTACTCCACGAACAACAACACGTGGGACATCTGGATGGTGGGCATCTTCGGCTTCGTGGGCTACACCTTCTTCAAGCTGGGTTGCGAGCCTGCACCATTGCTGTTGGGCTTCATCCTCGGGCCAATGATGGAAGAGAACCTGCGCCGCTCGCTGCTGCTCTCGCGCGGTGACTGGAGCGTGTTCGTCACGCGCCCGATCTCGCTCGGACTGCTGCTTGCCGCTGCGCTGCTGCTGGTGATCGTGCTGTTGCCGGCGGTGAAGGCGAAGCGCGAAGAGGCTTTCGTCGAAGACTGATTTCCGTCTTCTGTTTTCCGTAAACGGCGCCTTTGGGCGCCGTTTTTCATTTCAGCGGTTCTGCTGCGTGCTGTGTTTGAAGGCTCTTGTTCAGGGCGGGTGCAAAGGCCACCGGGTACTCCCCTCCGCGAATGTCCCCCGGGGCTGCGCCCCTCCTCCTTTAT
>NZ_JBBCBW010000041.1:0-14791 GCF_037204085.1 Variovorax sp. CCNWLW235
GGAGGGGCGCAGCCCCGGGGGACATTCGCGGAGGGGAGTACCCGGTGGCCTTTGCACAAGCCCTGAACAACAGCGCCCCGAACAACAGCCCAAAGAACAAGAGCCCTGAACAAGCGCACCCCCAGGAGACCTCAATGAAAAAATCCGTAGACTTCTATTTCGACTTCGGCAGCCCCGCCGCCTACCTGGCCGCCACCCAGCTGCCGCACGTCTGCGCCGACACCGGTGCCGAGCTCGTCTGGAAGCCCATGCTCCTGGGCGGCGTGTTCCAGGCCACCGGCAACCGGTCTCCGGCCGAAGTGGTGCCCAAGGCGCCGTACATGACCATCGACCTGCAGCGCTTTGCCAAACGGTACGGCGTGCCCTTTGTGCACAACCCGCACTTTCCCATCAACACGCTGCTGCTCATGCGCGGTGCCACAGGCATCCAGATGAAAGAGCCGGAGCGCTTCGGCGCCTACGTCGACGCCATTTTTCACGCCATGTGGGTCGAGCCCAAGAACATGAATGACCCGGCCGTCGTCGGCGCCGTGCTTCAAAATGCGGGCTTCGACGCCACTGCCTTGCTCGCGCTGGCCGGCTCGCAGGAGGTAAAAGACCGCCTGAAAGCCGTCACGCAAGAAGCCGTGGAGCGGGGCGTGTTCGGCGCGCCCACCATGTTCGTCGGCGACCAGATGTTCTGGGGCCAGGACCGCCTGGATTTTGTGCGAGAAGCCCTCGACGCCTGAGCGTGGCCCCATCCGTTTTTATTCAAGGACCATTCCCATGAGCGACATCCTCGTCCACACCGAAGCCGGTGTGATGACCGTTACCTTCAACCGCGTCGACAAGAAAAACTCCATCACCAGCGGCATGTACGCCGAGCTGGCCGACGCGCTGGCCACGGCCGAGAGCGACGCGGCCGTGCGCTGCGTGCTGATCCAGGGCGACCCGACCATTTTCAGCGCCGGCAACGACATCGGAGACTTCCTGAATGCCCCGCCCGCCGGCAAGGAGTCGCCAGTGTTCCGCTTTTTGCGCGGTATCGCGACCTTTCCCAAGCCCGTTGTCGCCGCCGTCTGCGGCCCGGCCGTGGGCATCGGCACCACTATGTTGTTCCACTGCGACCTCGTCTATGCCGGCGACAACGCGGCGTTTTCGATGCCTTTCGTGAACCTGGGCCTGTGCCCCGAGGCAGCCTCCAGCCTGCTGGTGCCGCAGATGCTGGGTTACCACCGCGCGGCCGAGGCGCTGCTGCTGGGCGAGCCCTTCATGGCTGAGGCCGCGCTCGAAGTCGGCCTGGTCAACCGCATCGTGCCGCCGACCGAAGCCAACGCCATTGCCCAGGTGCAGGCCCGCAAGCTCGCGGCAAAGCCGCTGAGCGCGCTGGTGGAAACCAAGCGCCTGCTGAAAAAGGCGCAACTGCCCGCCGTGCTCGAGCGCATGGACGAAGAGGGCGCGAGCTTCGGCC
Source organism: Variovorax sp. CCNWLW235 (assembly GCF_037204085.1). Lineage (NCBI taxonomy): Bacteria > Pseudomonadati > Pseudomonadota > Betaproteobacteria > Burkholderiales > Comamonadaceae > Variovorax > Variovorax sp. CCNWLW235. The sequence continues at coordinate 1,451 of NZ_JBBCBW010000041.1, forward strand.
GCATGCTGCGGGAACCGGCCGCGCGGGAAGCCTTCGGCGCCTTCATGGAAAAGCGCAAGCCGGATTTTTCGAAGGTCTGAGGGCGCTCGGCCCCCTTTTTGCGCCGATTACTTTTCGATCGGGCGAGGGCGGCCGTTGTCGTCGATGGCCACGTAGGTAAACGTGGCCTGCGTCACCTTGATGTACTCGCCCTGCGCCCGAAAGCGCTCGGCAAACACCTCCACCGTCACCGTGACCGAGGTGCGTCCGATGCGCACCAGCTTTGAATAGAACGAGAGAATGTCGCCCAGCCGCACCGGCTGCTTGAAGATGAACTCGTTTACCGCCACCGTGGCCTGGCGGCCCTTGGCGTAGCGCGCCGGAATGACCGAGCCGGCCAGGTCGCACTGCGCCATGACCCAGCCGCCGAAGATGTCGCCATTGGCGTTGCAGTCCGCCGGCATGGGAATGACCTTGAGCACCAGCTCCATGTCGGTGGGCAGGCTTTTGAGGGTCGCGGCAGCGTCGGTGCTGGAAGTATCGGACATGGGCACAATCTGAGGCAGAACAAAGCAACCACGATTGTCCCTCATGCGCCGCAGCGGCGAAGCCCTACCTCCATCGTCCCATCCCGTCGCCGGGCACCCTCCGGCGCGCAGCGACCGCTCCGACTGGGCCACGCTGCGCCGGCTTTTTCCCTACCTCTGGCAGTACAAGTGGCGGGTGATCGCCGCGCTTGCCTTCATGGTGGGCGCCAAGGTGGCCAACGTCGGTGTGCCGGTGCTGCTCAAGAACCTGATCGACACGATGACGCCCAAGCCGGACATGGCGCAGGCGCTCTTGATCGTGCCCATCGGGCTTTTGCTGGCCTACGGGCTGCTGCGGTTTTCGACCGCGCTCTTCGGCGAGCTGCGCGAGCTGATCTTCGCCAAGGCCACCGAAGGCACGGCCCGGCAGATTGCGCTCGAGGTGTTCGGCCACCTGCATTCGCTCAGCCTGCGCTTTCACCTGGAGCGCCAGACCGGCGGCATGACGCGCGACATCGAGCGCGGCACGCGCGGGGTGCACTCGCTCATCTCGATGTCGCTCTACAGCATCGTGCCGACCATCATCGAGCTGGTGCTGGTGCTCACGATTTTGGGCGTGAAGTTCGACTCGCTCTTTGTCTGGATCACGGCCGCGGCGCTGGTGCTGTACATCACCTTCACGGTCACCGTGACCGAGTGGCGCACCCAGTTCCGCAAGACCATGAACGAGCTCGACTCCATGGCCCAGAGCCGCGCGGTCGATTCGCTGCTGAACTACGAAACAGTCAAGTACTTCAACAACGAAGAATTCGAGGCGAAGCGTTACGACGCCAGCCTGGACCGCTACCGCAAGGCCGCCATCAAGAGCCAGCGCACGCTGAGCATGCTCAATATCGGGCAGCAGATGATCATCGCCGTAAGCTTGGTGCTGATGCTGTGGCGGGCCACGTCGGGCGTGGTCGAAGGGCGCATGACGCTGGGCGACCTGGTCATGGTCAACGCCTTCATGATCCAGCTCTACATTCCGCTCAATTTCCTGGGCGTGATCTACCGCGAGATCAAGCAGAGCCTGACCGACCTCGACAAGATGTTCGTGCTGATGGAAAAAGAGCGCGAGGTGCGCGATGCGCCCGGCGCGCAGCCTCTGTCTTTGCTCCCTCTCCCTCCGGGAGAGGGATGGGGTGAGGGCAGCGGGGTCGACTCAACCGTCCGCTTCGAAGACGTGAGCTTTGCCTACGAGCCAGCGCGCCCCATCCTGAAGCACGTGAGCTTCGAAATCCCCGCCGGCAAGACGGTGGCCGTGGTTGGCCCCTCAGGCTCGGGCAAGTCCACGCTCGCACGCCTTCTCTACCGCTTCTACGACGTGCAGCAGGGCCGCATCACCATCGGCGGGCAAGACATCCGCGAAGTGCAGCAATCCAGCGTGCGCCGCGCCATCGGCATCGTGCCGCAGGACACGGTGCTGTTCAACGACACCGTCGAATACAACATCGCCTACGGCCGCCCCGGTGCCACGCGCGAAGAAGTAGAAAACGCCGCGCGCGCGGCGCGCATCCACGACTTCATCTCGGCCACTCCCCTGGGCTACGAAACCACCGTCGGCGAGCGCGGCCTCAAGCTTTCGGGCGGAGAAAAGCAGCGCGTGGCCATTGCGCGCACGCTGCTCAAGAACCCGCCGATCGTGATTTTCGACGAGGCCACTTCAGCGCTCGATTCCGCGAACGAACGCGCCATCCAGTCCGAGCTCAAGAGCGCGGCGCAAGACAAGACCACGCTGGTCATCGCCCACCGCCTGTCGACGGTGGTCGATGCGCACGAGATCCTGGTGCTTGAAGCGGGCGTGATCGTCGAGCGCGGCACGCATGCCGAGTTGCTGGCCAGGCAGGGCCGCTATGCGCAGATGTGGGCTTTGCAGAAGAGCGAAGCCACACCGCTGATGTAGCCCGATCATTCATTCATCCTTACTTTCATCGATTCAGGAGTTCAGACGTGCCGACCAAGATTCCCCTGCTGGTGCTCAACAGCCTCTCGAGTGCCCACCAGGCCCAGATTGCCGAGATCTACGACGTGACCTACGCCTTCGACCCCGCCGCGCGCGCCGCGGCCGTTGCCGAGCACGGCAAGAAGTTTCGCGCGGTGCTGACCATCGGCGTCATCGGCATCACGCCCGAAGAAATTGCGGCCATGCCGGCGCTCGAGCTCGTCTGTTGCATGGGCGCGGGCTACGAAGGCGTGCCGCTCGACGTGACCCGGGCACGCGGCATCGTCACGGCCAACGGCGCCGGCACCAATGACGACTGCGTGGCGGACCACGCCTTCGGCTTGCTGATCAGCATCGTTCGCGGGTTTCGCCAGCTCGACCGGCTGTGCCGCGAGGGCGTGTGGCGCGAGGCCATTCCGCAGCCGCCGAACGTGTCGGGCAAGAAGCTCGGCATCCTCGGCCTCGGCACTATCGGCCAGAAGATCTCCAAGCGCGCCTCCGCGTTCGACATGGAAATCGGCTATCACAATCGCAAGCCGCGCGAAGGAGCAACGCAGCGCTACTTCGACGACCTGAAGTCCCTCGCCACGTGGGCCGACTTCCTGGTGCTCGCCGCGCCCGGCGGGCCGGCCACGCGCCACCTGGTGAATGCCGAGGTGCTCGATGCGCTCGGGCCGCAGGGCTTCCTGGTCAGCATCGGCCGCGGCAGCGTGGTCGATACCGAGGCGCTGGCCGCGGCGCTGCGCGAGAACCGCATCGCGGGCGCGGGCCTGGACGTCTACGAAAGCGAACCGAAACGGCCCGAGCCGCTGGTCGGCCTGGACAACGTGCTGCTCACGCCGCACATGGCGGGCTGGTCGCCGGAGGCGACGCAGAAATCGGTCGACCATTTCCTTGCGAATGCTGAAGGGCATTTCGCGGGGCGCGGAGTGTTGACGCCGGTCTGATGGCCTTGCTCCTTCCCCCGCTGGGGGAAGGTTGGGATAGGGGCGGGCAGGGCGCCCAGTGGATGCGCCGCTTGCCCCCACCCCAGCCCTCCCCCAGAGGGGGAGGGAGTCAAGCCAAGACCGAAGGGCGTTGGGCGCCCCAGCCGCAGGCCTGGTCATATGCATGACCCAGCCGCAGCACACCAAGATCCGCATGGATCGGCCCGGCCAGCTGCAGGCCCATCGGCAAACCACCCTCGCCGAATCCGGCGCGCACATTCAGCGTCGGCAACCCAGCCAGGGTGAACGGCGTCACGATTTCCATCCAGCGGTGGTACGTGTCGCTCGGCACGCCGGCCACTTCAGCGGGCCAGTGCAGCTCGGCATCGAAAGGAAACACCTGCGCGGATGGCGCCAGCACGAAGTTGAAGCGCTCGAACAGCCTGAGGAACGCGCGGTACACGTTCGAGCGATAGACCGAAGCCTGGTACAGCGACGCCGCGTCCAGGTGGCGGCTCTGCTCTATTTCCCACTGCGCCTCGGGCTTTAGCTGGGCAAAGAGCTTCGGGTCGCTCAGGTACGCGCCGAGCTTGCCGCCCACCAGCAGCTGCCGCAGGCGCAGCCAGGCGCTCCAGTTGTGCTCGCGCGGCACGTCGAGCGTGCAGGGCTCCACTTCGCAGCCGATGGCGCGAAAGGTGTCGAGTGCGCGCTCGCCCAGTTCGCGGATGCCCGGCGCCAGCGGCAGATCGGGCCAGATGCCGCCGAGCCAGCCCACGCGCAGGCCTTCCACGTTGTCGTCGAGCCGCAGCGCATCGGGCACGGGCAGGGCCTGTTGCGACGACAGCGGCGCGCGGGTGTCGAAGCCCGCCTGCACAGCCAGCAGCCGCGCGGTGTCTTCCACGGTGCGGCCCATCGGCCCTTCGGTGCCCAGTTGCTGGAAGAACAGCTCCTGCTCGGGATCGCCGGGCACGCGACCGCGTGAAGGCCGCATGCCGATCACGTTGTTGAAGGCGGCCGGGTTGCGCAGCGAGCCCATCATGTCGCTGCCGTCGGCCACCGGCAGCATGCCCAGGGCCAGCGCCACCGCGGCACCGCCGCTGCTGCCGCCGGCGCTGCGGTCGGGCGCATAGGCGTTGCGCGTAATGCCGAACACGGTGTTGTAGGTGTTCGAGCCCAGGCCGAACTCCGGCGTGTTGGTCTTGCCGATCACGACGGCGCCGGACTCCCGCATGCGCGCGACGTGCAGGCTGTCGGTGCGTGCAGGGGAGCGCGGCGAAAGCGGCGAGCCCATCGAGGTCGGCAGGCCGGCGGCATGGCTCAGGTCCTTCACCGCCAACGGAAAACCGTGCATCCAGCCGCGCCGCTCGCCGCGTGCCAGTTCGGCGTCGCGCTCACCGGCTTCGGCCAGCAGGGCTTCGGGTTCGCGCAGCGACACGATGGCGTTGAAGCGCGGGTTGAGCGCCTCGATGCGCGCCAGCGAGGCTTGCATCACCTCGCGGCAGGACACCTTGCGGCTCCCGATCAGGTGCGACAGTTCGGTGGCGGTCAGTTCGGGCAGGTCGGCAAGAGACATGGCGAATGCGGGAAAAGGAGGGGGCGCCCAGTATGGCGCGGCGCTCGCATAATCGCCGCGTATGGAAACAAAGTGGCTAGAAGACTTCATCAGCCTGGCGGAAACGCGCAGCTTCAGCCGCTCGGCCCAATTGAGGCATGTCACGCAGCCGGCTTTTTCGCGGCGCATCCAGGCGCTGGAGGGCTGGGCCGGCACCGACCTGGTCGACCGGAGCTCCTACCCCACGCGCCTCACGCCCGCGGGCCAGACGCTCTACAGCCAGGCCATCGAGATGCTGCAATCGCTGCAGAGCACCCGCGCCATGCTGCGCGGCCATTCGGCCGCCGGGCAGGACGTGATCGAGATTGCGGTGCCGCACACGCTGGCCTTCACCTTCTTTCCCTCGTGGGTGACCAGCCTGCGCGAGCACTTCGGGCCCATCAAGAGCCGGCTCATCGCGCTCAACGTGCACGACGCCGTGCTGCGCCTGGTCGAAGGCAGCTGCGACCTGCTGATTGCCTATCACCACCCCTCGCAGCCGCTGCAGCTGGACGCCACCAAGTACGAGATGGTCAGCCTGGGCGAGGAAACCGTGGCTCCCTGGGTCAAGGCCGACGCCGAGGGTGCGCCGCGTTTTCGCCTGCCTGGCCGGCCCGGCCAGCCGCTGCCCTACCTGGGCTACGCGCCCGGGGCCTACCTGGGCCGGGTGGTCGACCAACTGCTCAAGGAATCGGGCACCGCCATCCACCTCGACCGGGTCTATGAAACCGACATGGCCGAAGGCCTGAAGGTCATGGCACTGGAAGGGCACGGCATCGCCTTTCTGCCGCAGAGCGCGGTGCGCAAGGAAATCAAGGCGCGCAAGCTGGTGAGCGCGCTGCCGCCCGAGATCGACAGCCTGGAGGCGACGATGGAAATCCGCGCCTACCGCGAGCGGCCGAGCGCGCCCATCCCCGTCAAGACCGGCACCGGCCGTTCCGCAAAGGCCGCGGCGGGCCTGGAAAGCCTGCAGCCCAAGCGCACGGCCGATGCGCTCTGGTCATACTTGGTCGGCGCCCAGCCGTCGACCCGTCGAGATGGTTGACGCCTGGAATTTGTGCGCTGCACAATCTATAAATGCCGCGCATGAGGCTCCCCGCAAACGGCATTGGCGTTGCGGGCGGGCCGCCACTACAGTCGCGGCAGTTCTCGAATCGCTGTCACAGCAAGTCTTCCGGCACGCGCCACCCGCGTGCTTTTTTTTAGCCGAGGAACCTGTATGAGCCCCAATTTCAGGACCGAACACGACTTCCTCGGCGAAAAGCAGATTCCTGCCCTCGCCTACTGGGGCGTGCACACGGCGCGTGCCGTCGAGAACTTTGCGATCTCCGGCACCCGCGTGTCGGCCATGCCCGACCTGGTGCGCGCCCTGGCCCTGGTAAAGAAGGCCGCCACGCGCGCCAATGCCGACCTGGGCGCCATCGACCGCGACCGCGCCGCCGCCATCATCCTGGCCTGCGACGACCTCATCGAAGGCAAGCTGCTCGAGGAGTTCGTGGTCGACGTGATCCAGGGCGGTGCCGGCACCTCGACCAACATGAACGCGAACGAGGTGATCTGCAACCTCGCGCTCGAAAAGCTCGGCCACGAAAAAGGCCGCTACGACGTGCTGCACCCCAACGACCACGTCAACGCGTCGCAGAGCACCAACGACGTGTATCCCACCGCGGTGCGGCTGGCGCTGTGGTTTGCCATCGACAAGCTGCTCGAATCCATGGCGGCGCTGCGCAAGAGCTTCGAAGCCAAGGCGCTCGAGTTCAAGGACATCCTCAAGATCGGCCGCACCCAGCTGCAGGACGCCGTGCCCATGACGCTGGGCCAGGAGTTCCTGACCTACGCCATCATGATCGGGGAAGACGAGGCCCGGCTTGGCGAAGCGCGTGCACTCATCGAGGAAATCAACCTCGGCGCCACGGCCATCGGCACCGGCATCAACGCGCCGCACGGCTATGCCAACCTGGCCTGCCAGTACCTGGCCGAGCAAAGCGGCGTGCCGCTGAAGCAGGCGGCCAACCTCATCGAGGCCACGCAGGACACCGGCGCCTTCGTGCAGCTTTCGGGCGTGCTCAAGCGCGTGGCCACCAAGCTCAGCAAGACCTGCAACGACCTGCGGCTGCTGTCCAGCGGCCCGCAGGCGGGCTTCGGCGAAATCAGGCTGCCGGCGCGCCAGGCCGGCTCGTCGATCATGCCGGGCAAGGTCAATCCGGTGATTCCGGAAGTCATGAACCAGGTGGCCTTCGAGGTCATCGGCAACGACATCACGGTCACCATGGCGTCTGAAGCCGGCCAGCTGCAGCTCAACGCCTTCGAGCCCATCATGGGGTGGAGCCTGTTCAAGAGCATCCGGCACCTGAGCAATGCCTGCATCACGCTGCGGCAGAACTGCGTCGAAGGCATCGAGGCAAACCGCGAGTTCCTGGCCAAGCGGGTGCGGGAATCGGTCACGCTGGTTACCGCGCTCAATCCCCTCATCGGCTACGAAAAGGCGGCGCTCATCGCCAAGACCGCGCTGGCCACCGGCGGGCCAATCGACCTGGTGGCCGAATCGCTGGGCATCATGACGCGCGCCGAGATGGACGCGCTGCTCGTGCCCGAAAATCTGACCCAGCCCGTTCGCCTGTCCGCACCGGTGCCGCCGGCTGCCGAGCCCTCGGGCACAAAGGCTGCTTAGTGAAAGTCGGACAATGCCAATGGGTACCTCTGCACCACGACGGAGCCGCGATGCGCGGGGCCGGTGCACACGTCATCGAGAATGCACCGGGTTGGTCCGGGTATTCCCCATGACCTGAATGTCTAAAATTTAGTTGTATCTGTATCTTCCAGTCACCTCAGGAGTTTTCCGTATGAAAAAGCAAGTATTGGCATTGGCAATCGCAGCCGTGGCTGCCGGCAGCGCGTTTGCACAGGCCAATGACACCCTGGCCAAGATCAAGGCCTCGGGCACCATCACCGAAGGCGTGCGGGAATCTTCCGGCCTTTCGTACACGCTGGGCAACGGCCAGTACACCGGTTTCCACTACGACGTCTGCGCCAACATCATTCGCGACATCCAGAAGCACCTCGGCCTGGCCAAGCTTGAAACCAAGTACCAGCCCGTGACCTCGCAAAACCGCGTGCCCCTGGTGCAAAACGGCACCGTCGACCTGGAGTGCGGCTCCACCACCAACAACGCCACGCGCCAGAAGGACGTGTCGTTCGCCGTGACCACCTACGTCGAGGAAGTGCGCATTGCGGTCAAGGCCAACTCGGGCATCAACAGCATCAAGGACCTGAACGGCAAGACCGTGGCCACCACCACCGGCACCACGTCGGTGCAAACGCTGCGCAAGAACGAACGCGCCGGCGGCATCGACTTCAAGGAACTCTATGGCAAGGACCACTCCGACAGCTTCCTGCTGCTCGAATCGGGCCGCGCCGACGCCTTCGTGATGGACGGTTCCATCCTGGCCTCGAACATCGCCAAGTCCAAGTCGCCCGCCGAATACAAGATTGTGGGCGAAGTGCTCAGCGTCGAGCCCATCGCCATCATGATCCGCAAGGACGACGCCGCCTTCAAGAAGGTGGTGGACGACAGCATCAAGGCGCAGATCAAGAACGGCGAACTCGCCAAGCTCTGGGACAAGTGGTTCCTGAAGCCGATTCCCCCGGCAAACGTCACGGTGAACCTGCCCCTGTCCGACGCCACCAAGTCGGCCTGGGCCAACCCGAACGACAAGCCGATGGAAGAGTACGCCGCGAAGAAGTAATCGCCACGAAGGTCATCCGCGCAACGCCCGCCGCCCCCGGCGGGCGTTTGTTTTCGCAGGCAACGCAATGCTGCGGCGCGCGGGCATGGCCCCTGCAAGCTGGCAGTCTGGAAATCTGAAAGAAGGAGAGTCCCCGATGGGATCAAACTGGGATTGGCAGGTCTTCTTGCAAGACCCGGGCGGGAAGTACCCGACCTACTGGGAGTGGATGCTGTCCGCATGGGGCTGGACCGTGTCGGTGGCCCTGCTGGCGCTCATCGTCGCGCTGGTGCTGGGTTCGCTCGTCGGCATCATCCGTACCTTGCCCAACAGCCCCTGGCTCGTGCGCCTGGGCAATGCCTGGGTCGAGCTGTTCCGCAACATTCCGCTGCTGGTGCAGATCTTTCTCTGGTACCACGTCATTCCGGCGCTGATTCCGGTCATGAAGGGCGTGCCGAGCTTCGTGCTGGTGGTGCTGGCGCTGGGCTTCTTTACCTCGGCGCGTATTGCCGAGCAGGTGCGCTCGGGCATTCAGGCGCTGCCCAAGGGCCAGCGCTATGCGGGCATGGCGGTGGGATTTACCACGCCGCAGTACTACCGCTACGTGATCTTGCCGATGGCTTACCGCATCATCATTCCGCCGCTCACGAGCGAAACGATGAACATCTTCAAGAACTCGTCGGTGGCGTTCGCCGTGTCGGTGACCGAACTCACGATGTTCGCCATGCAGGCGCAGGAAGAAACCTCGCGCGGCATCGAGGTGTACCTTGCGGTAACCGGGCTCTACGTGGTCTCGGCCTTTGCAATCAACCGCATCATGGCTTTCATCGAGAAGAAGACGCGCGTGCCGGGCTTCATCGTCTCGGCCAGCGGCGGCGGGGGACACTGACATGATGAATCTCGACCTGTCGTTCTACAACTGGGACGTCATCAGCAATTTCGTCGTCAAGGGCTTCTACTTCAGCATCATGCTGACGATCGTCGCCACCATTGGCGGCGTGCTCTTCGGTACCGTGCTGGCGCTCATGCGGCTCTCGGGCAAGAAGTGGCTCGATGCGCCCGCGGCCATCTACGTCAACGGCATGCGCAGCATTCCGCTGGTGATGGTCATCCTGTGGTTCTTCCTGCTGGTGCCGGCTTCGTTCTACGCGGCCTTCGGCTCCGTCGGTTCGAACTACCGCTCGGAAATCTCGGCCGTGATCACCTTCATCGCGTTCGAGGCGGCCTACTTCAGCGAGATCATGCGCGCGGGTATCCAGTCGATTCCGCGCGGCCAGGTGCATGCGGGTCAGGCGGTCGGCATGACCTACGGCCAGAACATGCGCCTGGTGGTGCTGCCGCAGGCGTTCCGCAACATGCTGCCGGTGCTGCTCACGCAGACCATCATCCTGTTCCAGGACACCTCGCTGGTCTACGCCATCGGTGCGTACGACATGCTCAAGGGCTTCGAGACCGCGGGCAAGAACTTCGGCCGCCCGATCGAGGCCTACCTGCTCGCGGCTGTCGTTTACTTCATCATGTGCTATGCCTTGTCGTGGCTCGTCAAGCGCCTCCACAAGAAGATTGCCATCATTCGCTGAGTGGCTGAACCGGAGAAAGAAATGTCCGAAAAAATGATTGAAATCAAGAACGTCTCCAAGTGGTATGGCCCGGTGCAGGTGCTCAACGATTGTTCGGTGAGCATCTCCAAGGGCGACGTGGTGGTGGTGTGCGGGCCCTCGGGCTCGGGCAAGTCCACCCTCATCAAGACCGTGAACGCGCTCGAGCCCTTCCAGAAGGGCGAGATCACCGTCAACGGCATTCCGCTGCACGATCCCAAGACCAACCTGCCCAAGCTGCGCTCCAAGGTCGGCATGGTGTTTCAGCACTTCGAGCTGTTCCCGCACCTGTCGGTTACCGAGAACCTCACGATCGCCCAGATCAAGGTGCTCGGCCGCAGCCCCGAAGAAGCCAAGACCCGCGGCCTCAAGATGCTCGACCGCGTGGGCCTGATGGCGCACAAGGACAAGTTCCCGGGCCAGCTCTCGGGCGGCCAGCAGCAGCGCGTGGCCATTGCCCGTGCGCTCAGCATGGACCCGATCGTGATGCTGTTCGACGAACCCACTTCGGCGCTCGACCCCGAAATGGTCGGCGAAGTGCTCGACGTGATGGTGAGCCTGGCCAGGGACGGCATGACCATGATGGTGGTGACGCACGAAATGGCCTTTGCCCGCAAGGTGGCCAGCCGCGTGATCTTCATCGACGTGGGCGGCAAGATCCTGGAAGACTGCCCGAAGGACGAGTTCTTCAGCCACCCTGAGAACCGCCAGCCGCGCACCAAGGATTTCCTGAACAAAATTCTGCAGCACTGATCGATTCGCTGCGGCACCAAAACGCAAAAGCCACGCTGTTCGCAGCGTGGCTTTTTTATTGGGCCGGGGCTCTCTCAGGGTAGCCGCGCGATGTGTTCGGTCAGCAGGTCGAAGAAGCCCTGCGCATCGCCATCGACGATCCAGTTCGCGTTGGCGGGGCGGCCCAGGCTGCCGTACCAATCGGCCGCCGTCTGGCCGAAACCCATGCCCTCGCGGCTGTCGACCTCGACGTTGACCAGCCTGCCCCTGAAGAGCGAAGGCTGCAGCAAATAGGCGATCACAGTCGCGTCATGCACGGGCCCACCGGGCATGTCGTAGTGCCGCATTTCCTGCGGGGCGTAGGCGTCGAGGATGTCGGCAACGATGGCGCCGGCCCGGTTGCCGATGCCGCGCAGCCGCGCGATGCGTTCGTCGCTCGTCAGGATCTTGTGCGTCACGTCCAGCGGCAGCATGGTCGTCGGCACGCCGCTTTTCAGCACGGCCTCGGCCGCATGCGGATCGGCGAACACGTTGAACTCCGCGGTCGGCGTGATGTTGCCGCCGTTGAAATGCGCGCCGGCCATGAGCACCAGTTCGCGCAGGCCGCGCACGATGTCGGGGGCTTGTTCAAGCGCGAGCGCCAGGTTGGTCTGCGGGCCGAGCATGGCGAGCGTCACGCTTTTCTCGGGCGCAGCGCGCAGTGTGCGAATGAGGTAGTCGACCGCGTGCCCTTCAGCCAGCGGCGCGGCCGGTTCGTGAACCCCGACCCCGGTGATGCCTTCGCGGCCGTGGATGTTGGCCGCGTAGATTGGCGCGCGCAGCAACGGGCGCTCCGCGCCGGCATACACCGGAACGTCCGGACGGCCCGCCCATTCGCAGGCAAGGCGCGCGTTGCGCGAGGTCTTGGCCAGCGGAACATTGCCGGCGACCGTGGTCAGCGCCTGGAGCTTCAGTGCTTCAGGCGCCGCCATGGCAAACAGCAGCGCGATCACATCGTCCGCGCCCGGGTCCGTGTCGATGATCAGGGTGTGCATCGCGACATTGTCGCGGCGGCACCCTGAACCGACGCCGGTGCCGTCTCCTCTTCTACCGAATTACTTCTTGCGTGCCGCGATGGCCTTCTCGGCCTTCGCCACAAGATCGGCACCCACGGTGCCCTTCCACTTTTCGTACACGGGCCGTGTGGCCTTCACGAAGGCTTCGCGCTCGGCGGGCGTGAGCTGGGTCACGGTCACGCCCATGGCGGCAATGTCCTTCAGCACGGGCTTGTCGGCTTCGACAAGGCCCTTGCGTGCAATGGCAATCTCTTGCTGGCCCGCGTCGATGGCGGCTTGGCGCACGATGGCTTGGTCGGCCGGCGTCCACGAAGCCCAGATTTCCTTGTTGACCACGAAGACCAGCGGGTCGGCAACATAGCCCCATGTGGTCACGAATTTCTGGCCCACGTTCTGCATCTTGAGAACGGTGAACAGGAAGAGCGGGTTCTCCTGTCCGTCGACCGCACCGCTGGCGAGTGCGGGCTGTGCATCGGCCCAGCTCATCTGCGTGGGGTTGGCGCCGAGCGCGGTGAACATGTCGGAATAAATCGGCGAGCCGACGACGCGGATCTTCATGCCCTTCAAGTCTTCAGGCGACTTGATCGGCTTCTTGGAGTTGGTGATTTCGCGGTAGCCGTTCTCACCCCAGGCAAGGGGCACGACGCCGGCCTTGTCGAGGGTCTTGAACATGTCCTTGCCCACTTCACCTTGCGTGAGCGAATCGATGGCCGCGTAGTCGGGCATCAGGAAGGGCATGGAGAAAAGATTGAGTTGCTTGACTTGCGGCGACCAGTTGATGGTCGAGCCCACGGCCATGTCGATCACGCCTTGGCGCAGTGCGCTGAACTCGCGGGTCTGGTCGCCCTGGATGAGCGAAACACCGGGGTAGAGCTTGATGTTGATGCGGCCCTGGGTACGCTCTTTCACAAGGTCGGCCCAGATCTTTCCGGCCTGGCCCCACGGCGTCGGCGGGCCGAGTACGAGGGACATCTTGTATTCGGGCTTGTAGGCGGCCTGCGCCATGGCGCCGGTCGAGAACATGCCCAGGGCGGTGGCTACGGCGGCAAGGCCCAAGAGGGTGCGGCGGAATTTCATGAGAGGTCTCCTTGTTTTCTGAACACAACTAAGTGGTGGATGTTTTCGGGAACGTTTGCTGATGTTTGGTGCTGCTGTTCAGGGCTTGTGCAAAGGCCACCGGGTACTCCCCTCCGCGAATGTCCCCCGGGGCTGCGCCCCTCCTCCTTT
>NZ_JBBCBW010000042.1:0-14044 GCF_037204085.1 Variovorax sp. CCNWLW235
CCTCCATCGATGATGAAGGGCATGCAAACTGCGAGCCAGTTCCTAGAATTCAGCGGAGTTTTTCAACACAATCGGCCGAGTGCGGTCGTCTGTCGCATTCTGTCGTGTCTGCGGCCCGCGCCGGTGGTCAACCCAGCCCAGCACGCACGCACGCGCAGCGGCTGGCGCCGCGATGTGGCGAGCAAGACACCCCAAGATGGTCCAGCGGTCTAGCGATATGCAGGGCGCCCCCTGTCGAGACAACCTGGCTTGCGGCGCCAGCAGTAGCTACAGTTCCAACCTCGGTGAAAAATTCCATTCCCAGTGAAACACGACACCGAGCCCGCAGTCACCGGTTCGCGAAGACGCTCTTGCGGATCGAACCATGCACACCCCAGTTGGCGTCCACCACCTGCGTCACGCCAAAGTCTGCCGCCACCGACAGCAATGCAATGGCTTCATCCTCGCTGAGGCGGTGCACCGTCATCAGAAAGCGGCGCAGCTTGCGGAAGGCATCGCGCATGGCCGGGTCGAGCGACGACTTGCCGGCAATCGCCGTCTGAGCATCGGGCCCGAGCGCCGCCAGGTAGTTCGGATAGGTAAAGCCGTAGACCGACCACTGCTCTTCGGTCTCCAGCAGCGGATGGTCCAGGCCTTCGAGCAAGGTGCCACCCAGTTCGGACTGCTTGTGCAGAATGAATTCGAAGTCTCCCGTCAGCGAGGTTTCGATGGCCGTGCCGCCGAGCTCGCTGTCGCCCTGCGCGGCGTGCGGGTCACCCACCGAGAAGAAGGCACCGGGCACGGCCACCGGGTAGTACATGCGCGCGCCCTTGCCGATGCGCCAGTCGTCGATATTGCCGCCGGTGTAGCTGGGTGGAATGGAGCTGACGAAATCGGACTCCGAAGGCGCAAGGCCCATGGTGCCGAAATGCAGGCGCGCCGGCACCTTGACGTTGCGCAGAATGTCTTCCCGCTTGCGCACCAGCGTGTGGTCGACCGGCACGCCGGGGTAGCCGATGGTGGCGTGCACCACGCCGTCGGGGTCGGTCTGCGGCGTCCACACGTAGTTGTACACGGCACGCGCGAAGGGCTCGCCCGAGGTGTCGAGTTCGAAGATCGTCACCACCTCGCGCGGCTTGGGCTCTTCGATCAGGTCGCGGTAATGAAAGCCCCACGAAGCGGCCGCGTTCGAGCCGAAGCAACGGCCCGCATAGCAATGGTTGCAGCTGGGCCGCGGCCGCACGTCGAGGATGCGCACTTCCAGCACGTCGCCCGGCTCCGCGCCTTCAATCACGACCGGGCCGGTCAGCAGGTGCACGCCCACGCCTTCGCCCTCGCCGAGCTTGAAGGGCCCCGTCACCGGACCGGCGCCGCGGCGCGGCACGGCCTTGTGCTCGCGCGTCCACGCGAACACCGATTCGGCGCCGGGGTCGCCGGCAATCATGCGCTCGTGATCGTCGTTCGCATGGTGCGTCAAGGTCTCGATGGTCACGCGGTCGCCTGACTTCACGACCAGCGACGGCGCAACCGCCTTGCTGAAATAGCCCCAGTGGATGGTCTGGGGAGAGACAGGCAGGATGTGGTGTTTCATGGGGTCCTATCGGGGCAGACTCAGGCGGGCACGGGTGTCGAAGCGACCGGCAGCACGTCGGCCGACATCACGCTCAGGAATCGGGCGGTTTCGCGCTGCTGCGGGTGCTGCAGCACCTCGAGCGCGGGGCCGCTTTCGACGATGCGGCCGCCGGAAAGAAACACCACGCGGTCAGCCACCTCTGCCGCAAACCGCAGCTGGTGAGTGGAGATGACCATCGTCAGTCCCTCCTCGACGGCCAGGCGGCGGATCACCTCCAGCACCTCGTTGACCAGTTCGGGATCGAGTGCCGACGTGGGCTCGTCCAGCAGCAGCACGCTGGGCCCCGGCGCCAGCGCGCGGGCGATGGCCACGCGCTGCTGCTGGCCGCCGGACAGGTGGCGCGGCAGCGCTTCGGCGCGGTGCGCCAGGCCCACCCGCATCAGCAGTTCACCTGCGCGCCGGTCGGCGTCTTCCGCCGTCCAGCCGTGCACCCAGCGTAGCGGGCCGGCCACGTTCTCGCGTGCCGTCAGGTGGGCGAACAGGTTGAACTGCTGGAACAGCATGCCCACGCCCAGGCGCGCGCGCTCGCGGGCCAAGTCGCTCGGGGTCATGAGCTGGCCGTCGGGCCGGTAGCCCAGGCGCTGGCCGCCGACATGGACCTGCCCCGCGTCCCAGCTTTCGAGATGGTTGATGCAGCGCAGGAGCGTGCTCTTGCCAGAGCCGCTCGGGCCCAGCAACGCGACCACTTCGCCGGCGTGTACCGTCAGGCTCAGATCCCTGAGCACGGACTGCGGACCATAGGCCTTGGACACGCCGTTGATGCGCAAGGCCACGGGCGCATCGGCCAGCCGGGAAGCGCGTGCCGTGCGTTCGACGGACGCTGCGACGGCAAGCGGCCGAACAACGGGGGCCGCGTCCTCGGACCCGACCTCTGGAACTTCCGCGGCTGTTCTTTCTTCCTTCGAAGCCGAAGGGCCCGCGGATGGTGCCGCGGCACGGCGCCACGGCAGCCATAGCGCCAGTCCGCGCAGCGCCTGCGGGCGGTCCAGGTCGAAGCGCGCTTCCAGCGCCAGCTGCACCAGGCTGATCGCGCCGGTCAGCACCAGGTAGATCAGCCCCGAGGCGAAGAACACCGAGAAGAAATCGAAGGTGGACGAGGCCAACTGAGAGCTGCGCAGCGTGAGTTCCTGCACCGCGATCACGGAGGCGAGCGAGGAGTTCTTGAGCGTGCTCACCGCCTCGTTGCCCATCGCGGGAATCATCGATCGCAGGGCCTGCGGCGCGATGATGCGGCGCATGAGCACGCGCGGCGTCATGCCCAGCGCCTGGCCGGCCACCACCTGGCCGCGGTCCACGCCGACGACGCCCGAGCGGAACATCTCGGCGATGAACGTGGCCTCGTTGAACGCCAGCGCCAGGCCGGCGGCCAGGAGCCCGGGCAGCACGATGCCCACGTGCGGCAGCGCGTTGTAGAAGAAGATCATCTGCAGCGCCAGCGGCGTGCCGCGGAAGATCACCGCATAGCCCCGGGCAAACGCGGCCAGCGGCTTGAAGCGGCTGAGCTGCATTGCCGCAAGCACCAACCCCACCACCACTCCGCCCGCCAGCCCGATGCCGGTGGCTGCAAGCGTGAAGACGATGCCCTGGATCAGGTAGGGCATGGAGAGGTAGTGGAGGAAGAGCTCCATCTCACTTCGCCACTAGCAGGCGCGGCGCTTCGAGGTTCTCGACCGGCAGGCCGTTCTTCTTGAGCAGCTCGGTCTGGATCCCGGCCTTCTGAATGGCCACCAGCGCGGCCATCACCGCGTCGCGGAACTCCGTCTTTCCCTTGGGCACGGCAATGCCCACCGAGTACGGCAGCGTCACCGCGGCGGCCTTCTCCAGCTTGTCCGGATAGGCCTTGACGGCGCTGTCCACCGTGTTGACGTCGTTGATGTAGGTGTCCGCGCGGCCCGCAAGGATGGCCTGGATGCAGTTCTGGTTGTTGTCGTAGAGCTGAACCTCCGGCTCGGGCTTGCCCATGGCCTTGCACTGCGGCGCAAGCGCCTGGATGAGCGGCACCTCGACGTAGCCGGTGTTCTCGGCAGCCACCGTGCCGCACAGCGAGGTATTGATGCCGGTGATCTTCTTCGGGTTGCCCTTGGCCACCAGCACGCCGTCGAACACCTTCGAATAAGTGATGAAGTCGGCCGCCTTGGCGCGCTCTTCGGTGGCGTAGATGTCGGAGATGACGATGTCGGCCTGCCCCGCCTGCAGCGTGGTCAGCAGCGCCGCAAAGGTCACGGGCTTGTAGGTGAGCTTGAAGCCCAGGCAGCCGCCGATGGTTTCGCCCAGGTCGATGTCGAAGCCGATGTACTTGCTCGGATCCTTGGGATCGATGGTTTCGTAGCCGGGCGTGTGCGGGTTGATCGCGTTGACCAGGGTCTTGCCCTTGAACTGCGGGTACTTGGCTTGCAGTGCGGCGCACTCCGCCGGCGCCTTGGCGGCCTCGGCATGCGCGGGTGCGGCAGTCAGCGCAAGAGCCGAGAGCCCGATCAACGCGATGGCCGCAGCGCGCATGCCGGCCGGTGCGAGCGCGCGAAGCCGGACGCAGCGTCCGGCCGGGAGGGGAAGGTTTTGCATGGTCCGAGGCTCCTGTGGAGACGGAGCGAGCCGGCTGGCACCACGCCAGCCTGCTGCACCGCACCATGTGAGCGTAGGAGCTGCGTCGCCGCCGCACTTGTGCGTGGGCGCACGACTGCTTGTGCGAACCGCGACGCGGATCGCGGCCTCGAAGCGCACGAAGTCTTCGCGGTGATGGCCTTGCAGCATGACCTCGGTGAACACGGTGAGGCTGGCCGCCGAGGCTGCACCTTTATTCGGCGCCTTCGCATTTTGAAGCACCGCTTCAAAAGGCATGCTGCATTGACCACTAACTCTTTCAGACCCTCGTCTCTAAAGTCGCGCATCACACGATGAGCGCCGCAGCAAAGGGGCCTGAAGGAAATGAACGAAGACCGGAAACCGCACCGCGCCTCTGGCCGCACCACCGCCATTCCGCGCGCCTTGCTGGCTTCGCTCGTGGCCGTGCCGTGCATTGCCGCGGGCATCGCATGGCCCGCACCCGCCGCCGCCAGCCCAGCGCTGGCCCAGAAATACTCATGCGTTGCATGTCACCAAGCCACGGCAAAGGTCGTGGGGCCCTCCTGGAAAGACATCGGCGCAAAGTACGGCGACGGCAAGGGAACGGCCGCGCAGCTGGCCGCAAGCATCAAGGCCGGCAGCTCCGGAAAGTGGGGCCCGATGCCGATGCCCGCGCAAGCACAGGTTCCCGACGCCGACGCACAGTTGCTCGCGCAATGGCTGCTCGACGGCGCCAAGTAGTCGCAAGAAATCACCACCCCCACCTGCGGAGAAAAGAACATGAGCGCGCTCCACGTCAATGGCCGTGAACACACGGTCGACGCCGATCCCGGCACCCCCATCCTCTGGGCCCTGCGCGACACGCTGGGCATGACCGGCACCAAGTTCGGCTGCGGCGCCGCGCTGTGCGGCGCCTGCACCGTGCACCTGGACGGCCAGGCCATCCGCTCGTGCATCACGCCGATCTCGGCGGCCGAAGGCAAGAAGATCGTCACCATCGAAGCCGCCACCGACGGCAGCGACCGCGTTGGCGCGGCCGTGCACGCCGCATGGGTCAAGCACGACGTGGCGCAATGCGGCTACTGCCAGAGCGGCCAGATCATGAGCGCCACGGCCTTCATCAAATCGCTCCCGCCCGGCAAGCAGCCAAGCACCGACGAGATCGACTCGGCCATGGCCGGCAACATCTGCCGCTGCGGCACCTATGCCCGCATTCGGGCCGCGGTGGCCGATGCCGCCAAGACCCTGGCCTGAAGGAGCACGCTACATGTTGCCCACCCATATCGATCCGAGCGAACTGCCGCGCGCCCTGCAGCGCCTGATGGCTGCAAGCCAGCCTGATGCAACCGCCGCCCTGCCCCGCCGCAGCTTCCTGAAGCTGGCCGGCGTCGGCGGCTTGGCGATTGGCGCGTTTCCCCACATGGCCATGGCGCAAGCCGACGGTGCGGCCAAGCCGGCAGGCGGACTGAAGCCGTCGCAGCAGCCGCTCGCCTTCGTGCAGATTGCCCGCAACGGCGAAGTCACCGTGACCCACAACCGGCTTGAATTCGGTCAGGGCGTGCAAACGGGCCTGCCGATGATCCTGGCCGAAGAGCTGGATGCCGACTGGAGCCTGGTGCGCAGCAAGAGCGGCACCAACGATGCCGCCTACCACGACCCCGTGTTCGGCATGCACCTGACCGGCGGCTCCAACTCGATCAAGAACAGTTTCACGCAATACCGCGAGCTCGGCGCGCGCGCACGGGCCATGCTGCTTTCGGCCGCCGCCGCACGCTGGAAGGTCGACGTCGCCACGCTGCGCACGCAGGCCGGCACGGTGCTGGGCCCGGGCGGGCGCAAGGCGAGCTATGGCGAACTGGCCGAGGCCGCCATGGCGCTGCCGGTGCCCGAGAAGGTCACGCTGAAAGACCCGAAGGATTTCAAGATCATCGGCCGGCCCACCACGCGGCTGGATGCGCGTGCCAAGAGCAGCGGGCGGCAGGACTTCGGCATCGACGTCAAGCAGCCCGGGCAGCTCACCGCGGTCGTGGCCCATCCGCCGGTGTTCGGTGCGCGGCTGAAGTCGGTGGACGACAGCGCGGCGCGTGCCGTGAAGGGCGTGAAGGCGGTGCTGCGCGTGCCGCTCGACCGCGGCGCGGAAGGCGTGGCCGTGGTGGCCGACGGCTACTGGCCGGCCAAGCTGGGCCGCGATGCGCTGAAGCTGCAGTGGGATACCTCTGCCGTCGAAAAGGTCGACAGCGAAAAGCAATTGGTGCAGTACCGCGAACTGGCCACCAAGCCCGGCCCGCGCAAGTTCGACGCCGACATGGCGCCGCTGGCCAAGGCGCCCAGGCAGCTCGATGCCGAGTTCGTGTTCCCCTACCTGGCCCATGCGCCCATGGAGCCGCTGAACTGCACCGTGAAGCTATCGGCCGACCGCGCCGAGCTCTGGGTCGGCACGCAGAGCGCCGGGCTGGACGCCGCCGCGGCGGCGCGCACGCTGGGCCTCAAGCCCGAGCAGGTGAGCGTGCATGTGCAAATGGCGGGCGGCGGCTTTGGCCGGCGCTTCGTGGGCTCGAGCGACTACGTGGTCGAGGCCTGCCAGATCGCCAAGGCCGCGCGCACCGCGGGCCTGACCGCGCCGGTGCGCCTGCTGTGGAGCCGCGAAGACGACATCAAGGGCGGCTACTACCGCCCCATGCACCTGCACCGCGCGCGCATCGGCTTCGACGAGCGCGGCAAGGTGCTGGCGTGGGACCACGTTATCGTGGGCCAGTCCATCCTCACGGGAACGGTGTTCGAGTCGTTCCAGGTCAAGGACGGCATTGACGCGTCAGCCACAGAGGGCATGCGTGAACCGTACCCGCTGCCGATGCGCCTGACCGTGCACCACCCCAAGGTCAACGTGCCTGTGCTGTGGTGGCGCAGCGTGGGTTCCACGCACACCGCCTTCGTGATGGAAACGCTCATCGACGAGATCGCGCACAGCACCAAGCAGGACCCTGTGGCCTACCGCATGCAGCTCTTCGGCGACAAGCACTCGCGCCATCGCGCCGCACTGCAACTGGCAGTCGACAAGAGCGGCTACGGCAAGAAGCAGTTGACCCAGGGCCGCGCCTGGGGCGTGGCGGTGCACGAGTCCTTCGAGTCGGTGGTGGCCTATGTGGTGGAGGCTTCGGTGAAAGACGGTCAGCCGGTGCTGCACCGCGCGACCGCCGGCGTGCATTGCAACCTGGCCGTCAATCCGCGCAGCGTGGAAGCGCAGGTGCAGGGCGCCGCGGTCATGGGCCTGTCGATGTGCCTGCCGGGCGGCGCCATCACGCTGAAGGACGGCGAAGTGCAGCAGAGCAACTTCGGCGACTTTGCGGTCGCCCGCATCACCCACATGCCGGAGTTCGATGTGCACGTGGTGCCGAGCGCCGATGCGCCCACCGGCATCGGCGAGCCCGGCCTGCCGCCGCTGGCGCCGGCGTTCGCCAATGCGCTCGCGCGGCTGACGGGCAAGCCGCTGCGCCAGCTGCCTTTCAACCTGGCCTGAGCGGCCGTGCGCGGCGCAGGGAAAGGCTCAGTCCGCCTGCACGCCCGCCGCGCGAATCACCTTGCCCCACTTCTCGGTTTCGGCCGCGAGGTGGGTGCGCAGGGCTTCGGGCGTGACCTTGTCCATGGGCACGGCCTCGGTGCTCAGTTCGGCGAAGCGGTGCTTGACCATGTCGTCCTGCAGCGCCGCACGCAGTGCCGTGTTGAGCTTTTGCATCACCGCCGGCGGCGTGCCCTTGGGCGCGTAGATGCCGTGCCACACCTTCACGTCGAAGCCCTTCAGGCCCTGCTCGTCGAGCGTCGGGATGTTGGGCATGCTCGACAGCCGCTTGGGCGTGGTCACGCCGAACACCTTGACGCGGTTGCCGTCCTTGATGACCGGGGCGGTCTGCGTGGTCTGGTCGCACAGCAGATCGACCTGCCCGCCCATCACATCGTTGAGCGCGGGGCCGGCGCCCTTGTAAGGAACGGTGGTGAGCTGCACGCCGATCTGGTGGGCAAAGAGCATGCCGCACAGCTGCGACACCGCACCGACGCCGGCGTTGGCGAGCGTGACCTTGTCCTTGTTGGCCTTCACATAGGCCAGCAGCTCCTGGAAGTTGTTGGCCGGAAAGTCCTTGCGCGAAAGCAGCGTCATCGGCACGTCCATCACCTGACCGACGTATTCGAAGTCTTTCAGCGGGTCGTAGCTGAGCTTCTTGTAGAGCGCGGGCGCGGTCGCCATGCCCATGTGATGGATCAGGATGGTGTAGCCATTGGGCGCCGCCTTGGCCACGCGCCCGGGCGCGATGGTGCCGCCCGCGCCGACGGTGTTCTCGACGACGACTGTCTGCCCGAGCGACTTGCCCATGGGAATGGCCAGCATGCGCGCGACCACGTCGGTAGGCCCGCCGGCTGAATACGGTACGACCATGGTGATGGGCTTGTCGGGCCAGGGTGCCTGCGCCGTGGCCGGCGCTTGAGCGGCCAGCAGGCAGGCGCCCAGCGATGCCGCGAGTGCCGTCCGAGTCTTCCAGTTTTTTGTTGCTTTCACTTCGTTGTCTCCTTGGGGTTATTGGTTTCGAATGTCCGAAGCCCCGCCGCCTTCAGGGCGGAGCTTGCGATTCGAGTGCGAGCAGGCGCTCTGCGAGCCGCACCACTGGTGCGTCGACCATGCGTCCGTCGAGGCTGACGACACCGCCGCCTGCGGCATGGGTTGCGTCCATCACGCGGCGCGCCCACGCAAGCTCGTCGGGGTTTGGGCCGAGCGCGGCATGCACGGGCGCAACCTGGTCCGGGTGAATGCAAAGCTTGGCGCCGAAGCCGCCGCGCCGGGCGCGTGCCGCGTCGTTGGCGAGCCGCGCCGTATCGCGCCAATCGGGCGTGACACCGTCGATGGGCGCCGCAAGCCCGGCGCGGCGCGAGGCGAGCACCAGTGCCAGGCGCACGGGCACCAGTTCGGCTTCGTCCGCATCGCAGGCAAGCCCCAGGTCTGCCTGGAAATCGAGGTTGCCGAATGCGAGCCGCAGCACCTGCGGCGCGGCCGCGAGTTCGCGCGCGGCTTCCAGGCCCGCAGCCGATTCGATCAACGGCACGATCAGGCCCTTCGGCCCGATGGCTACACCGAGCTGCTGCAGATCGGCCGCACGCTCGGCTTTCGGCAGCATCACGCCGGCGATCAAGCCTTGGGCGGCGAGCTCGCTTACCTCCGCGAGGTCACTGCCGTGCCACGGTGTTCCCCAGGCGTTGATGCGCACCAGCACGCGCTGCCGTTCCACTGCACTCAAGGCAGAGAAAGAAGCCCTCAGCTGCGCACGCGCTTCCGCCTTGCGATCAGGCGCCACGGCGTCTTCCAGGTCGACGATCACGCCGCCCGCGCCGCTGGCCAGCGCGCGCGCATGGCGCTCGGGTCGGTCCGCGGGCACGAACAGGAAGGTGCGCGCGATTGCCAGCGGCAGCGGCAGTGCCGCGTGCGCCGTGCTCACACCGCCCCCGCTTCTCGCAGCGCGGCAATGTCCGCCTCGCCTCGCCCCAGGCTGCGCAGAATGGCTTCGGTGTGCTCGCCGACGGCGGGCACCGGGTCCATGCGGTAGTCGAAAGCGCTCTGGCGGCCTGCGGGCAACAGGGCCGGAATAGCGCCGGCCGGCGAACCCACCTGCCGCCAGCGGTCGCGCGCCTGCAATTGCGGATGCGCCCACAGCCCGGCCATGTCGTTCATGCGCGCATTGGCAATCTGCGCGGCATCGAGGCGCTCGAGCACCTGTGCAGTGTCGAGAGCGCCAAAGGTCTCCACGATGATGGCGCGCAGCGCATCGCGGTTCTCGTTGCGCCGCGCGTTGCTGTCGAAGCGCGCATCGGTGGCAAGCCCCGCCTGCAGCAGCACCTTCTCGCAGAAGGCGCGCCATTCGCGTTCGTTCTGCAGGCCCAGCATCACCGTGCCGCCGTCGCCGGCAGGGAACGGGCCATACGGATAGATGGTCGCGTGCGATGCGGCGCTGCGCGGCGGCGGAGGGGCGCCTTCGTAGGCGTAGTACATCGGGTAGCCCATCCACTCGGCGAGAGATTCGAGCATCGACACGTCGATGTGCGAACCCTTGCCGGTCTTGCCGCGTTGCAGCAGCGCCGCAAGGATGCCGGTGTACGCGTACATGCCCGCCGCAATGTCGGCGATGGAGTTGCCGGACTTGCACGGATCGTCCGGCGTGCCCGTGACCGAAAGGAAGCCCGCCTCGCTCTGTATCAGGAGGTCGTAGGCCTTCTTGTCGCGGTAGGGGCCGTCTTCGCCGTAGCCCGAGATGTCGCACACAATGAGCCGCGGATGCTTCGCCTGCAGCGCTTCGGCACCCAGCCCCATGCGCGCAGCCGCGCCGGGCGCGAGGTTCTGCACCAGCACGTCGGCCTCGGCGACCAGCTCTTGCAGCACCGCGAGCGCGGCCGGTTGCTTGAGATCGAGCGTGAGGCTTTCCTTCGAGCGGTTCACCCACACGAAGTGCGAGGCCTCGCCGCCCACGCGGGCGTCGTAGGCGCGGGCAAAGTCACCGACGCCGGGCCGCTCCACCTTGATGACGCGGGCGCCGAGGTCGGCCAGTTGCCGGGTGCAGAACGGTGCCGCAATCGCGTGCTCGAGCGAAACCACCGTAATGCCGTCGAGAGGTCTTGTCATTCGCTTGTTCTCCCTGTGTTCATGCGAGCACGGCCGTGGCCTGCATCGTGAGCCAGCCGTCGGCGTCTTCGCCCCACAAGCTGAAAGTCTTGCCGTCGGTGCTGCCTTCGGCCGGCTTGCCATGCACGCGGAACGGCGCGATGTCGAAGGTCGGCCGCACGGCGCGGAATTCGAAGCGCGCGAGCTGCGCGCCCGGCACATTGCGGCGCAGCAGGTCGACCAGCAGCGTGGCAATGAGCGGCCCATGCACGATCAGGCCCGGATAGCCCTCGACCTGCGTCACGTAGCGGCGGTCGTAGTGAATGCGGTGGCCGTTGAAGGTGAGCGCCGAGTAGCGGAACAGCAGCACGTCGTCGGAGACGATCTCGCGGCTGAAGGCGGCGTCTTTGGGCGCGGGCGTGGGTGGCGGGGTTTTCTCGTCGGGCGCGGCCGCGGCGCGGTAGACGATGTCGTGCTCCTCGGTAAGCGCAAGGCCGCGTTCGTTTCGCACTTCATGGCGCACGAGCACAAACACCAGCTCGCCGCTGCGGCCGGCCTTGTGCGTGACGGAAGCGATGGTCGAGGTGCGCTCGACCGTGTCGCCGACTTGCAGCGGATTGCCCTTCTCCCACACCAGCCGTCCGCCGGCCCACATGCGGCGCGGCAGCGGCACGGGCGGCAGGAAGCCGCCGCGCTTTGCATGGCCGTCTTCGCCGATTTCGGATTGGCGGTGGTGCGGCAAGAAGTAGAGCCAGTGCCAGAGCTCGGGCAGGCGCGCGCCGGCACCAGGAAGCGGGTCGTCGCGGTCCAGCGTGGCGGAGAGTGCGCGCACGGGCGCGGCGGTGACTTCGTCGGCCAGTGTTTCGCTGCGACCTTGCCATGCCTGGAGCCTTGCCAGGGTGTCGCCGTCGATCGGACGGGAGGAATTCTCTGGGGTGTGATTGCTCATGGTTCTTTTTTCAGTCCACCGCCGCACCGGATGCCTTGACGATGCGCGCCCACTTGGCGAGGTCGTCCTGCAGCAGCTTCGAAAACTGCTCCGGCGTGGTGGGCGCTGCGATTTCGACGCCCTGCTGGTCGAGCTTGTCGCGCAGGTCCTTTGCGGCCAGCGCCTTGCGCGTGGCGTCTTGCAGCGTGGCGAGCACGTCGGCCGGCACGCCCGCCGGCGCGAACAGGCCGATCCACAGCGTGCCGTTGTAGCCCGGCACCGCCTCGGCAATGGTGGGCACGTCGGGCAGCACCGGCGAGCGCTTGTCGCCGCTCACGGCCAGCGCGCGCAGCTTGCCCGCCTTGATGTGCGAAAGCGCTGAAGGCAGGCTGGCAAAAACGATGGGCAGTTGCCCGCCGAGCACGTCGTTCAGCGCAGGCGCCACGCCCTTGTACGGCACGTGCTGCAAAGAAATGCCGGCCATGCTGTTGAGCATTTCGCCAAGCAGGTGGTTGAGCGTGCCGTTGCCGGCGGAGGCGTACTGGTAGTTGGCGCCCTTCTCCCGCGCAAGCTTCAGGAACTCATTGAAGTCCTTGGCCGGAAACGACGGGTTGACCAGCAGCACGTTGGGCACCGCGCCGATCAGGCCCACGGGCTTGAAATCCTTCACCGGATCGAAGCCCGCGTTCTTGTAGAGCGCCGGGTTGATGGCCTGGCTGCTGCTGATGGTCATGAGCAGCGTGTAGCCGTCCTTCGGGCCCTTGGCGACGAGCTGCGTGCCGATGTTGCCGCCCGCGCCGGGCCGGTTGTCGACCACCACGCTTGCATTCATGACCTCGCCGATCTTCTGGCCCACGAGGCGACCCACGATGTCGTTGGTGCCGCCCGCGGCCTGCGGCACGATGAGGGTGACTGGGCGCGAGGGGTACGGCTGCGCGGTTGCCGGGCCTGCGGCAATCAATGCGGCGGCGAACGAAAGAAAGGCCAGTGCGCGAAATCTCATGTCTTTGTCTCCATGGCCGCATGGTGTTCCGCCCTACCCCTGCGCGCAATCTGCGATTTCGGAACCCAGCCTTCTGATTTACCGAAGGCTTGGGTACGATGGCCCATGCTCTTCGACCTGACCGACCTGCGCCTTTTCGTTGCCACGGCCGAACTCGGCAACCTCACGCGAGCCGCCGAGCGGCAGCACCTCTCGCTTGCGGCGGCCAGTGCGCGCATCAAGGCGCTCGAAACGCAGGCGGGCTTGCAGCTGCTGCAGCGCGAAGCACGCGGCGTGCGACTGCTACCTCCGGGTGAAGCCTTCTTGCATCACGCGCGCCTGGTGCTGCATCAAACGGAGCAACTGCGCGCCGACCTGCTCGAATACGGCGGCGGCCTGCGCGGCCACCTGCGCGTGTTCGCCAACACCACGGCTGTGACCGATTTCCTGCCCGAAATATTGCCCGGCTTTCTTGCGCACAACCCGCGCATCAACGTCGACCTTCAGGAAAAACCGAATGCTCAGATCCCGCGCGGCGTGCTCGACGGCCGCGCCGACATCGGCATCGTGGCGGGCCGCGTCGACACGCTGGGCCTGGAAGCCATTCACTTCAGCACCGACCGGCTGGTGCTCGTCACATCCCGCAAGCACCGCTTCGCAAAGCGCCGAAAGATTTCATTTGCCGAGACGCTGGACGAAGACGCGATCGGCATGCAGCAAGGCAGCACCTTGCAGACGTTTCTCGCTCAGATCACAGACAACCTCGGCAAGCGGCAGAAGCTGCGCATCCAGTTGGGCAGCTTCGACGCGATGTGCCGGATGATCGGCAGCGGCGTGGGCATTGGCGTGGTGCCGGAATCGGCCGCACGTCGCAACCAGGAGAGCATGCAGCTCGCGCTGATCGACCTGAGCGATGCGTGGTGTGTGCGGGAGCGGTACTTGCTGGTGCGAGACCGGGCGGCGTTGCCGATCTATGCGCAGGCGTTGGTCGAAACGCTGTGCCGGCACTATGCGGGTGAGCAGGCTGCTATTTGACTGAATTCCGGCGCCGCGGGCCAATAAAACAAGGACTTGCGAGCGGATTGTGAAGAAGCCGGTGCCGTCCCCATTTTCCGTGGACAACTTTGGGGATAACTGATGTGCTTCCTTGTAAACGCGATTTAAGTTGTTGTTTTACAAGGGGAATAAACAGTTTGCTGAAAATTTGGGCGGTGAACAAGGTGGCGTCTGCTGTTCAGGGCTGCTGTTCAGGGCGGGTGCAAAGGCCACCGGGTACTCCCCTCCGCGAATGTCCCCCGGGGCTGCGCCCCTCCTCCTTTATTT
>NZ_JBBCBW010000043.1:0-11966 GCF_037204085.1 Variovorax sp. CCNWLW235
CGAAATAAAGGAGGAGGCCGCAGGCCGGGGGACATTCGCGGAGAAAGGTACCCCGTCGGCGGGTGCGCGCCCCGAACAGCGGCGCTCAGAGCCACTAACGCGACGGATGACAAAGCAAGGCTTCATCTCAAAGCTCCTTGCGAATGTCGACAAGCCGCGTGAGCCCCCAAATGATCATCAGCACCACCGCCAGCAGAATCATCGCGTTGGCCGCAGCCAGCGGAAACTGCAGGTACGAGGTTTGCACCTGGATGATCTTGCCGATAGAGGCGATCTGCTGGCCGCCCATCACGCCGATGGTCACGAAGTCGCCCATCACGATGGTGATGACGAAGATCGAGCCGATCAGGATGCCGGTGCGCGACAGCGGCACCACCACGTTCCACAGCGTCTGCCAGCCCGAGGCGCCCGCGTCGCTCGCGGCTTCGAGCAGCGAACGGTCGATGCGCATCATGCTGTTGAAGATCGGCACGATCATGAACATCGTGTAGAGGTGCACAAAGGCGAGCACCACTGAAAAGTCGGAGAACAGCAGCCACTCGACCGGCTGCTCGACCACACCGAGCCCGGTCAGCATCTGGTTGACCAGCCCGTTGCGGCCCAGGAGCGGCACCCACGAAATCATGCGGATCACGTTCGAGGTCCAGAACGGCACCGTGCACAGCACAAACAGCACCGTCTGCATCGTCGACGAGCGCACATGAAACGCCAGGAAGTACGCCACCGAAAAACCGATGAGCAGCGTGATGCCCCACACCAACAGGCAGAACTTGAAAGTGCTCAGGTAGGTATTGAGCGTGACGCACAGGTCGCCGTTGTCCGTGAGCTGCGAGCAGCCCTCGAACAGGCTTGCGTAGTTGCGCAGCGTCACCGCCGGGATCAGCTCGTACTCGTTGAAGTTCCACAGGCTGACCATTGCGATCAGCGCCAGCGGAATCAAGAAGAACAGCAAGAACACCAGCGCGAACGGCGCGGCCTGCCACCATGCCTTTACGGCATGGACGGACGGGCTGGGCGCGTGCGCGCTGGTGGTGGGAGCGCTCACAGGATCAGGCCGCCATCAGGCTGCAACAAACTCGTTCCACTTTCTGACCATGTACTCGTTCTCGTCCATCACCGCGTTCCAGCAGGCGATGCCGCCCATGCGCTGCTCGTAGCTGCCGCCGTCGCGCACCGCGCCGGCCTTGGCCAGCAGATCGCCGTTCGGGCCCTTGATGTCTTGCGTGGCGGCCTTGCCTTCCATCCAGTAGGCCCACTCGTAGGCCTCCATCTTGGCCTTGGCCGTGTCGAGCACCGCGCTGTAGTAGCCCTGGCGGTTGAGGTACGCGCCGGCCCAGCCGTCGAGGAACCAGTTGATGAATTCATACGCGCCGTCGAGCTTCTTGCCCGACAGCGTGGCCGGCAGCCCGAAGCCGGCGGCCCAGGCGCGGTAGCCTTCCTTCAGCGGCTGGAAGTTGCAGGCAATGCCCTTGGTGCGCACGGCGGTGACGGCGGGCGACCACATCGACTGGATCACCACCTCGCCCGAAGCCATCAGGTTGACCGACTCGTTGAAGTCCTTCCAAAGCGCGCGGAACTGGCCGGCCTTCTTGGCTTCGATCAGGGTCTTGATAGTGAGGTCGATCTCGGCCTTGGTCATGTTGCCCTTGTCCTTGTACTTGTGGATGCCCTTGGCCTCCACCACCATCGCGGCGTCCATGATGCCGATCGACGGAATGTTCAAGATGGCTGCCTTGCCCTTGAACTCAGGGTTCAGCAGCTCGGCCCAGGAACCGATGGGCCGCTTGATCAGGTCGGGGCGAATGCCCAGCGTGTCGGCGTTGTAGACCGTGGGGATGAGCGACATGAACTGCGTGGGCGCGGTGGCGAACTTCTTCGACTTTTCGCCTTCGAGGTAAATCACCTTCTTGGGCGCGGTGCCCTGGTCGCCCACGGCCTTGCCCGCAACCTCGCCCTTGGTGAAGAGCGTGGTGATCTTGTCGGCGTTCTTGATCTTCTTGGTATCGATGCCCTTCAGGTTGCCGGTGGGCACGATCTTCTTGAGCGAGAAGAACTCGGTGTCGATCAGGTCGAAGCTGTTGGGCGCGGTCACGGCGCGCTTGGTCACGTCGTCGGTGGTCACGGCCACGTACTGGATCTCGATGCCCGTGTCGGCCTTGAACTTTTCGGCAATGGCCTTGTCCTGGTTCACCGCCGTGCCCAGGTAGCGCAGCACGATTTTTTCCTGTGCATGCACGAAGGGCGCAATGCCCGTGGCAAGGATGCCGGCGGTGCCTTGCAGCAGGGTGCGGCGCTGGAGGCCGGCGGACGAGTCGATGGGTTCGGTCATGGAAGAGTCTCCGTGGAAAAAAAGGTGGCGGATGAACGGAACGGAAAGGGAGAGCTACGCTGCCACGGCGAGCGCGCGCGCATCGGCTTCTGCCCATGCAAGGCGCACCGCGTCGCCCGGCGCATAGGGGCTTGCAAGAAAGGCCGCTTCGCCCAGCAGCACCGACACGTTCTGGCGCCCCGGCGCCGCGGCTTCGAGCGCAAGGCCGAGCAGCACATAAGTGCCCTGGTACTCGACGTCGGTGATGGCCGCGGCAATGCCGCCCGAGCCGGAGGCCGGCGCAATGCGCATGTGGTCGTTGCGCACCGCAATCGGGCCGGCGGGCGTGTCGAACACGTTATGGCCGCCCATGAAGCGCGCCACAAATTCGTTCGCCGGGTGGTTGTAGATCTGATGCGGCGAGCCGACCTGTTCGATCACGCCGTGGTTCATCACCACCATGGTGTCGGCCAGCGCCATCGCTTCTTCCTGCGAGTGCGTCACATGAACGAAAGTCAGCCCCAGCTCCTTCTGCCAGCGTCGCAACTCGGCGCGCATCTGGATGCGCAAGAAGGGGTCCAGCGCCGAGAGCGGCTCGTCGAGCAGCAGCACGCGCGGCTCGGTAATGAGCGCGCGCGCCAATGCCACGCGCTGCTGCTGGCCGCCGGAAAGTTCACCCGGCTTGCGGTCGGCCAGGTGGCCCATCGCCACCCGCTCCAGCAGGTCGCGCGCACGCTTCTGGCGCTCGGCCTTGGCTGTGCCTTTCATCTTGAGGCTGAAGGCCACGTTGTCCACCGCCGAGAGGTGCGGGAATAGCGCAAAGCTCTGGAACATCATCGCCGTGCCGCGCGCGGCGGCGGGCAGGTTGGTGATGTTGCGGTTGTCCAGCAGGATGTCGCCGCTGGTGACCGACTCATGCCCCGCAATCATCCGCAGCGTGGTGCTCTTGCCGCAACCTGAGGGGCCCAGCAGGCAGCAGTAGCTGCCGCTCGCAATGCGCAGGTCGATCTGGTCGACCGCGGGCGGTGTGCCGGCGGCATAGCGCTTGCTCAGGGCAACAATTTCAACGGCGGCGGGCGGAGGCGTGGCAACGACAGTCATTGGCCGGCGCCGCACACGGAAAACGATCGAAAAACGAGCATGCTGGCGTTAAGCACGCTCCATGCCACATTGGTGCTAAAGCGCCCCGTTCGGGCGCGCAATCATCTTGGGCGTGATGAACACCAGCATCTCGACCTTGTTCACCACCCGCTCCCGCGAGCGGAAGAGGGCGCCCAGGTAAGGCACTTCGCCAAGCACCGGCACGCGCGACTCGTCGTTCGTTTCCGTCAGCTCGAAGATGCCGCCGATAACCACGGTGCCGCCGTTCTCCACCAATACCTCCGTCTGCACGTGCTTGGTGTTGATGGCCGGCCCGGCCGATGTACTGACACCGCGGGTGTCCTTGCTTACATCGAGCGTGAGAATGATGTTGCCCTCGGGCGTGATCTGCGGCGTGACCTCGAGCTTCAGCACCGCCTTGCGGAAAGAAATGGAGGTTGCGCCGCTCGAAGTGGCCTGCTGGTAGGGAATTTCCTCGCCCTGTTCGATCAGCGCCTTGGTCTGGTCCGCCGTGACCACGCGGGGGCTCGACACCAGCCGGCCTTTGCCTTCGGCTTCGAGCGCGGAGATTTCCAGGTTCAGCATGCGCGTCAGGCTGGAGTTGAACAGCGACAGCGAAAAGGCCCCCGCGCTGTTGCCGGTGCCGCCCGCATCGCCGGCCGGCAGGTTCACGAAGTTGCTGCTGGTGTACGAAGTAAAGCTGTTGTCGCTGCCTGTGGGGCTGGTGCCGAACGAGCCGTTCTTGCCGATCGCTCCGCCGCCCAGCTTCACGCCGAGCGATTTGCCGAAGGTGTCGGAGGCTTCGACGATCCGCGCCTCGATCAGCACCTGCCGCACGGGCACATCCAGCTTGCGGATGAGCTCGCTCACTTCGGCCAGCCGCTGCGGGGTGTCGGTAACGAAGAGCTGGTTGGTGCGCACTTCCGCAATCGCGCTGCCGCGCGTACTCAAGAGGCGCGTGGCCGAAGCGCCGCCGCTGCCGCCGCCCGATGCGCCGGCGCCGGTCAGGCTTTGCACCACGGCGGCAGCCTTGGCGTAGTTGAGCTGGAACGACTGCGTGCGAAGCGCCACCAGGTTTTCCACCGTGGCCAGTGCTTCGAGTTCGATCTTTTCCTTGGCGTTGATCTCGTCCCGTGGCGCAATCCAGAGGATGCTGCCGTTCTTTCGCATGCCAAGGTTCTTGGCTTGCAATATGACCTCCAGCGCCTGGTCCCACGGCACCTCCTTGAGCCGCAGCGTCAGCACGCCGGAAACCGACTCCGAGGTCACTACGTTGAAGCCGGTGAAGTCCGCGACCACTTGCAGCAATGCGCGAACCTCGACGTTCTGGAAGTTGAGCGTGAGCTTCTCCCCGGTGTAGCCGGTGCCCGGGGTCAGCTTGCCCGGATCGGTCTTGCGCGGGCGCACTTCGATGACGAACTGCTCGTCTGCCTGATAGGCGATCTGCTCCCAGTCGCCGCGCGAATTGATGGTAAGGCGGACCCTGTCGCCGAGCTGCTCCGCATTCACCGATTCGACCGCCGTGCCGAAGTCCGAAACGTCGAGCCGGCGCCGAAGCGCATCCGGCAGCGAAGCGCCCATGAACTCGGCCACCAGTGCAGCGCCTTGCCGCCGCACATCAACGCCGAGCTGGCTGCTGCCCATGGCGATGATCAAGCGGCCGGCGCCGTCGCCGCCGCGCCTGAAGTCGATGTCTTGCAGCGCCGTTACCTGGCGGCCCCTGCCTTCCGCGAATCCGGCGGCCGGCGAAGTCCTGGGCGGCTGGCCCGTTCCGGACTGCAGCGAGACCAGCAGCGACCGGCCCTGGATCTCTGCCTGGTAGTTGGCCGCGCGCTTGAGGTTCAGCACCACGCGCGAGCGCTCGCCGGCCTGCACGACATTGGCGCTGCGAAGGTTGCCCAGGTTGAACTCGATGGCGGAGCGGCCCACTGCGCTGGCCACGCCTGGAAAGTCCAGCGCAATGCGCGCCGGCTCCTGTACGACGAAGCCTGTGGGCAGCGCAGTGAGCGGTTGGGTGAAGTCGATGCGAACCAACTCCACGCCGGCGCGTGCGGTGCTCGTTACGGCCTCGATGGCGTTCTGCGCCTG
This sequence comes from Variovorax sp. CCNWLW235, assembly GCF_037204085.1. Lineage (NCBI taxonomy): Bacteria > Pseudomonadati > Pseudomonadota > Betaproteobacteria > Burkholderiales > Comamonadaceae > Variovorax > Variovorax sp. CCNWLW235. Next base: position 5,498 of record NZ_JBBCBW010000043.1, read on the forward strand.
CGCTGTGATCGAAGCCAGCAAAACGATGGCGGCGCCGGGCCACCGCCACGGCCGCAAGGCGCTCGTGGAGCGCGGGCAAATCTTCATGGGTTCTCTCCGTTGAGGCGAGCCGCAAAAAGACGTGCGCACTCCGCCGTTGACCGGCTGAATGGTTCCGTTCAATGTGGGAGAAATCTCGCCGAACGGCGACTGATCGCAACTTGTGTTGCACCCATGCAATAGGTCTTGTCCGTACCTTGGCGGGCCTGCCGCGTCGTCTCTCCGATTTCTCCGAATTTGCGCGGAACCATCGTGGCTTCGGAATCCTGTGGAGCGCATGAATGATGGCAAGTCGATCAATGGTTGCGATGCTTGCGGGGGCGTTGGCCATTGCGTGTGCCGGGTCCGGCATGAGTGCGAGCCACGCGATGGCGCATGCGAGCCTGGAGCACGCCGCGGTGCAGCCCGTGCAGGCTGCCTCACGCGCTTCAGCAAGCCCCTGGTGGCTGGCGTTCGAGAGCGAGACGCTGAATACGCTGGTTGCAGAGGCTTCGAGCAGCGCGGCCTCCACGGCGCGGATGGACTTGCCGGCGGCGGAGATCCGGGTTTCGGCGGCGTACGTCGGGCTCTTGGTGCAAACGCTGAGCCTCACCTACATCGACAGCGCACGTGCCGCCGCGCGCCGCCAGTCGGAGCTCATAGCCGCCAGCCCCGCACCGCACGACGATTTCAGCAAGGAGCTGAAGCAACGCGAGGCCGGGGCGACAGCATCGATGAAGAAGATCGATGCGCAACGCGAAGCGCAACTCGCCTTCCTGGCAGCGCGCTCGAACCTGCCACGGGAAAAATTGCGCACGGCGATCGCCGATGAAGTCGCGGCGCGCAAGCAGCCACGCTTTGCGCTACCGCTGCCACAGGCCGTGCCGGCGGTGCTGCTGGCCAACCGCGACGACATCCAGCTGGCGGCGGCGCTGTACGGCATCGATCCGCAAGCCAGTCTTGGTGGAACGATCGATGCCGCCGAAGAAGATCCTGGTGAAGACAGCCAGGAAGCCATCGCCGATCTTCCCGGCTATCCACTTTTTCCGGATGCGGTGGCGCAGGGCCGCGCGGAGGTTGCGCAGGCGCTGCGAAAACTGCGAGCCACAAGCGCAGCGGCGGCAGATGCAAGCCGGCGCGCGGGCGAGGCCAGGGCATTGTTCGAGCAATCGAAAACGCTGATGAGCCGCAAAGAGATGTCGGAGGTCCAGGTGCTCGAGGACTATCAGGCGCTGATGCTCGACCTGCAGCGGCTTGCCGTGTCCAACGGCAATCTCGCCATCGCTTGGATCGGCCTCATGGCCAGCCTGGGAAGCCGCACGCCGGTGGTTCTGCATGCGCCGCAAGTGCCGGCCGCTGCGGGCCTCCGTGAACGCCCAAGGCTTGCAGGAGCCTTTTCTTTCTGACGGCTCAGGTGCCGAACCGGCCGGAGTCGGAGCCCACCGGCAGCGCCGCAGCAGCCAGCCCGCGCAGCACATCGCCCACCACGATGACCGCCGGGCTCGCCAGCCCGCCTTCGGCAATGCAGGCCTGCAGCCGGTCGAGCGTGGCCGTGATGTGGCGCTGCTGCGGCAGGCTCGCGTGCTGGATGACCGCCACTGGCGTGTCGCCGGGCAGTCCCTGCAGCAGTTCGCGTTCGATGTGGCCCGCGCCCGCCACGCCCATGTAGATCACCAGCGTGAGCCGCGCGCTGTGCGCGGTGGCGGCCAGCGTACGCCAGTCGGTGGCGTCTTCATGCGCGCTGGCGCCTGTCTTGGCGTGGCCCGTGACGAACACCACGCCCTGTGCGTGGTCGCGGTGCGTGAGCGGCACGCCCAGCAAGGTCACGGCGGCAAGGCCGGCGGTGATGCCGTTGATCACCGTGCATTCGATACCGGCTTCGCGCAGGTGCTCGACTTCTTCGCCGCCGCGCCCGAAGATGAACGGATCGCCGCCCTTGAGCCGGACCACCGTTTCGCCTTCGTGCACCGCGGTGATCATGAGCCGTTCGATGAATGCCTGCGGCGTGCTCTTGCAGCCGCCGCGCTTGCCCACGTGCACGATGCGTGCGCCGGGCCGCGCATACGAAGCCAGGATGCTCTCGCTCACCAAGTCGTCCACCAGCAGCACGGTGGCGGCCTGGATCGCCTTCACGGCCTTGATCGTCAGCAGCTCGGGGTCGCCTGGGCCGGCGCCCACCAGCGTGCAGCTTCCGGCGGTGAATGGAGGTGTGGGTGCGTTCATGCGTGGGCTGCCAGTTGCGTGATGTGCCTGACCTGGGTGGCAATGGCCTCCGGCACAGGAAGCTCGCCATTCAACACGCGGCGCGTGTAGTCGGCCGTGGTCGCGACGTCGATCTCTTTCGGCAGCCCCGGCACCTCGTTCGACGTGCCGGCAGCCTGGGCCTGCAGCTCGCTGCGCACGCCGCGCACAAAGCCGTCGATCTGCGCGGTGCGGCGCGGGTCGGAGACCACTTCGCCTTCGAGCCCGCGCGAGAGCAGGGCGGTCATGCCCATGAGCTCGAAAGTCTCTGCCATGGTGCGCGCGTATTCCGGATGGGTGTAGCTTGCCACGACCACGCAGGGGCCGGTGGTCGGCTGCATCAGCTTGACCACGCTGTGGCCAGGGTTGCGCAGGCCCACCACGCGGCGCACGTCGAGCAGCCGCTTGAGCGCGGGGTTGAGCAGTTCGGTCGGCGCAAAGCAGACCTCGCCGGACGCAATTTTTCGGATGGCGGTGAGCATGGGGATGTCCAATGCCTCCAGCACGTTCGATGCCAGCACGCGCGATGTTTCGGTGGCGCTGCCGTGCACCAGCACCGGCAGACCTTCGCGGGCGAGCAGCAGCGCGAGCAGCGGCGTGAGCACCGGCAGCTTGCGCGCGCCGTTGTAGCTCGGCAGCACGATGAGGGGGCGGTCGGCGGCCGGAACCTGGTTGAGCCGCGCATGCGTTGCGTCGAGAAAACCGGCCATCTCTTCGGGCGTTTCGCCCTTGATGCGCATGGCCAGGCAAAAGCCGCCGATTTCGAGGTCGGTCACGGTGCCGTCCAGCACCTGGCCGAACAGGTCCGTGGCCTGTTCGCGCGTGAGCGGCTTGGCGCCTCGCGCGCCGCGGCCGATTTCCTTGATGTATTGGCTGATTCCCATGGGTGCCCCGATTGTCCCGCAATGCTTATGCCGGAAAGCAAGGCGGCTTATGCACCGTCTAAGCCCCCTCCGCGAGGACCTCCACCGGCGTTGCCCGCACCATGCGCTTGAGTTCGGGCAGGCAGGAGCCGCAGTTGGTGCCGCACTTCAGCGCGCCTTGCAGCGAGGCCAGCCGTTCCTCAGGCGTGCCGCTGCAGCGGCCCAGTTCGGCCTGAATCGCCAGGTTGGTCACGTTGAAGCAGGTGCAGACCGTTTGCCCGCGGGACTGCACCGCCACCGGCGCGCGGGCGCCCGGCGACAGCAGTAGCCGGCCATAGGTTTGGGCCGGAATTTCCTCGCGCAGCAAGGTACCGATCCAGGCCTCGGCGCTGGTGTCGCCGCCCAGCAGGAAGGCTTCGAGCCCGGCATTGCCGTCGGCGCGGCGCACCAGCCGGGCCACGCGGCGCTGGCCGCGGCGGCGGTCGGCGTAGCGCAGGGCATCGCTCGCGCCAAGGCCAAGCACGCCTTCGATGCGGTCGACGAGGCTGTCGTCCGGCGTGTCGTGCGCGGCCGCGCGAAAGAGGATGCCGCTGCGCTCTTCGCCCGGCGTGTTGCCCGAGAACGGTACGCAGGTGGCAAACGGAAACATCGCCATCAGCGGCTTGAGCGCCTGCTGCGCGGCAAAGGCGGCGTCGGACGGCAGCCAGGCCATGGCGAGCAGCGACCATGGCAACTCGGCCTTGAGGATCTTGACCGGCGTGTGCTTGAGCTCGGGTTGCTTCGAAGTGGGGCAGTAGGCCGGCGTGGTCAGCGCATTGATGCCGGCCAGCGGCGTGCCGGTCGAGGAGCAGCCGCTCAGGTATTCCTCGCCCCAATGCATGGCAACGAAAGCCTGGGTCAGACCGATTTCGGCGCTCGCGCGCGCGGGCAGCAGGATGGAGCCGCGCTTGGAGGTGAGGTGCACCAGGTCGCCGTCTTTCAGCAGACGGCGCGCCATGTCTTGCGCGTTCATCTGCACCACCGGCTCGGCCACGTGGCCGAACAGGCGGCCGACCGTGCCGGTGCGGCTCATGCCGTGCCACTGGTCACGCAAACGGCCGGTGTTGAGCGAGAACGGATAGCGCGCCTCACGCGCCTCGGCCACGGGTTTGTAGACGGTATCGGCGAAGCGTGCGCGGCCATCCGGCGTTGGAAAAACGCCGTCTTCATAGAGGCGGGCGCGGCCGGTGGTCTCGCCTTCTTTCAGCGGCCACTGCTGGGGCCCGGCCGTTTCGAGCATGGCGTAGCTCAGGCCGGTGATGTCGAGGTCGCGCCCGCGCGTGGATTCGCGATGCTCGTTCCACACCTGTTCGGCCGAGGCGTAGGGGAACAGCGTGTCCGTGCGGCCGAGCCGCTGTTCGAGGCGGTGTGCAAAGTCGACGGCAATCGACCAGTCGTGGCGCGCTTCGCCGGGCGCCGTCACCGCGGGGCGCACGCGCGAGATGCGGCGCTCGCTGTTGGTCACGGTGCCTTCCTTCTCGCCCCAGGTGGTGGCGGGCAACAGCAGGTCGGCAAAGGCGCAGGTCGAGGTGGTCGAAAAAGCCTCTTGCACCACTACGAACTCGGCACGCTCGAGCGCGCGCCGAACCGTGGCCTGGTCGGGCATCGATTGGGCCGGGTTGGTGCAGGCAATCCACAGCGCGCGAATCTCGCCGTCAGCCGCGGCCTGGAACATCTCGACCGCGGTCTTGCCGGGCTTCTCGGGCACCGAGGGCAGGTTCCACAGCGCCGCCACTTCCGCGCGGTGCGCGGGGTTGGCCAGGTCGCGGTGCGCGCTCAGCAGGTTGGCCAGGCCGCCCACTTCGCGCCCACCCATGGCGTTGGGCTGGCCGGTGAGCGAGAACGGGCCGGCGCCGGGCTTACCGATGTGGCCGGTGGCCAGGTGCAGGTTGATCAGCGCCGCATTCTTGGCGGTGCCGCTGGACGACTGGTTCAGGCCCTGGCAATACAGGCTCAGGGTGGCGGCCGAGGTCGCGAACATGCGCGCCGCGGCAAGCAGGTCGTCCTTCGAGATGCCGCAGATCTGCGCCACCTTGTCGGGCGTGCATTCGCGCACCGTGGCCTTCAATGCATCGAAGCCCGTGGTGTGGGCCGCGATGTAGCGGTTGTCGGTCCAGCCTTCCCACAGCATCAGGTGCAGCATGCCGTTGAACAGCATCACGTCGGTGCCCGGCTGAATGGGCAGGAACAGGTCGGCAATTTCGACCGTGTCGGTGCGGCGCGGATCGGCCACGATGATCTTCATGCCCGGGTTCGCGGCCTTCGCGTCCTCGATGCGGCGAAAGAGAATCGGGTGCGCCCATGCGGCATTGCTGCCCACGATGAAAAGGCACTCGGCGTGCTTCAGGTCGTCGTAGCAGGCGGGCGGCGCATCGGCGCCCAGCGTCTGCTTGTAGCCGGCCACCGCGCTGCTCATGCACAGGCGCGAGTTGGTGTCGATGTTGTTGGTGCCGATCAAACCCTTGGCGAGCTTGTTGAAGACGTAGTAGTCCTCGGTGAGCAGTTGGCCCGACACATAGAAGCCCACGGCGTCGGGCCCGTGGTCGCGAATCACCTGCGCGAACTTGTCGACTGCGCCGTCGAGCGCGGTGTTCCACGCAACGGGTGCCGGCTCGGCGCCGCGCGCGGCGCGCTGCATCGGCTGCAGCAGCCGCGTCTGGCGCGTGACCGTGGCCGTTGCCGTGAGGTGCAGCGTGGAGCCCTTGGTGCAAAGGCGCCCGAAGTTGGCCGGGTGGTCGGGGTCTCCGCGCACGCCGGTGATCTGCGCGCCGTCGGACTCGATAATCACACCGCAGCCCACGCCGCAGTAGGGGCAGGTGGAGCGAGTTTCTTCCATGGGTCGTGCCTTGGTTGTGCGCCTAGCTGCCGTGCGGCGCCTGCACGTCGAAGGTCTCGTCGCCCAGCTTGCCGGCCGTTGCGGCGCCGGGGCCGGCGCGGGGCGGTGCCAGGTCGATCGCATGCGTCTTGAGTTCTTCCGCATCCAGATGCACCACGCCCTCGGCAACCTTCACGGCAAACTTCGGCGTGCATCCTTCATCGGGCGACCTGGCGCAGCCGTCGTCCAGGCCGATGGCCCAATTGTGCAGCGGGCAGGCCACGCTGGTACCGAACACGATGCCCTGGCTCAAAGGCCCGCCTTTGTGCGGGCAGCGGTCCAGCAGCGCGAACACCTGGTCCTCGGCATTGCGGAACACCGCCACATCCACGCCCACCGGGCGCGCCACGCGGCGAGCGCCCAGCACCGGGATGTCCTCGACGCGGCAGATCACTTTCCACTCGTTGGTGTTGCTGTTGTTGCTCATGGGTTG
>NZ_JBBCBW010000044.1:0-11407 GCF_037204085.1 Variovorax sp. CCNWLW235
GCGAAATAAAGGAGGAGGCCGCAGGCCGGGGGACATTCGCGGAGAAAGGTACCCCGTCGGCGGGGGCGCGCCCTGAACAAAGCACACGCACAACGCGGCGGACAGAACAGCAAGTCATCAGTGCCCCAGATAAACGTCGATGACCTTGGGGTCCGCCTGCACCTTCTCCATCGGCCCTTCAGCCAGGATCTTTCCCTGGTGCATCACGGTCACCTTGTGAGCAATCTGCTTCACGAATGCCATGTCGTGCTCGATGACGATCACCGCGCGGTTCTGGCAAATGCGCTTGAGCAGGTCGGCCGTGAGTTCGCGCTCTCGTGCGCTCATACCCGCAATGGGTTCGTCGAGCATCAGCAGCTCGGGTTCCTGCATCAGCAGCATGCCGATCTCCAGCCACTGCTTCTGGCCGTGGCTCAGCAAACCTGCCTCGGTGCGAAGCTTGTCGGCCAGGCCGATGTCCTCGGCCACCGCCTGCACCTTGGCCTTGACCTCGTCGTCGCACTTGAAGGCCAGCGCACCCAGCACCGAACGGCCCTTCGGAAAAGACACTTCCAGGTTCTGGAAGACGCTCAGGTTCTCGTAGATCGAAGGCGTCTGGAACTTGCGGCCGATGCCCAGACGCACACGCTTGTGCTCGGCCATCTTCGTGAGCTCGGTGTTCTTGAACTTGATGCTGCCGCCGCTCGCCCGCGTCTTGCCGCAGATCAGGTCGAGCAACGTGGTCTTGCCGGCGCCGTTGGGGCCGATGATCACGCGCAGTTCGTTCTTGTCGATGTAGAGCGTCAGGTCGTCGATGGCCTTGAAGCCGTCGAAGGAGACCGTGAGGTCTTCCACGGCGAGCGCGAAGTCGGTGTTGCTCATGCGATGGGCTCCGGGTTCAGGCGCGTTGGCTGCCGATGCCGTCCGGCAACGCGGGTTCGGTCTGCGGCGCGGGAGGTTGTGCGGGTACGGTGGCGGCTGGCGGCTTTACCGCGGCTTCGCGTAGTGCCTGGCGGCGGCTCTTCCACCAAGGCCTGATCTTTTCGTCCCACAGCCCCGCCAGGCCCATCGGAAAGGCCATGGTCACGCCGATGAAGAGGCCGGCCATCAGGAACAGCCACAGGTCCGGAAAGCTCTCCGAGAACAGCGTCTTGCCTGCATTCACCAGGAGCGCGCCGTACACCGCGCCCACCAGGCTCATGCGACCGCCCACGGCGCAGTAGATCACCATCTCGATGGAGGGCACGATGCCCACGAAGCTCGGCGACATGAAGCCCACCTGCAGCGCGAACATTGCACCACCGATGCCCGAGAGCCCGGCCGCAAGGCAGAAGATGAAGACCTTGAAGTTCGACACGTCGTAGCCTGAAAAGCGCACGCGGTCTTCCTTGTCGCGCATCGCGAGCAGCAGCGTGCCGAGCTTGCTGGTCTGGATCCAGCGGCACAGCACGATGCTGCAGATCAGCAGGCCGACGCAAACGTAGTAGAGAACGTACTTAGCGCCATCGGTGCGTGTATCCCAGCCCAGCATCGTCTTCAGGTCGGTCATGCCGTTGACGCCGCCCGTGTAGCCCTGCTGGCCGATGATGAGCACGGTGCAGATCAACGCCACCGCCTGGGTGATGATGGCAAAGTACACGCCGCCCACGCGGCGCTTGAACATCGCAAAGCTCACGAGCCAGGCCAGCGCCATCGGTGCCAGCACCACCAGCGCCAGGCTCAGCGGCAGGCTCTTGAACGGCAGCCACAGCATGGGCAACTCGGTGATCTGGTTCCAGTCCATGAAGTCAGGAATGCCTGGTGTCGACTGGATCTTGGTGGTGATCGGGTCCGAGGCTTCTAGCTTCAGGAACATCGCCATCGCATAGCCGCCGATGCCGAAGAACACGCCCTGCCCCAGGCTGAGCACGCCGCCGTAGCCCCACACCATCACAAGGCCAACGGCAACGAAGGCGTAGGTGAGGTACTTGCCCACCAGGTTCAGGCGAAAGATGTCGAGCGACAGCGGCAGCACCACCGCCAGCAGCAACACCAGCAGCAAGAGGCTGCCAAGCTGGTAGCGAAGGATCGATGCCTTGATGAAATTCATCATCGGAACGTTCTCCAGAAAGAATTCGGTTTCATCAGCGACGGACCTTGACTGCGAACAAGCCTTGCGGACGCATCATCAAGATGAGCACGATCAGCGAAAGCGTCAGCACCTTGGCCATCGAGCCGGTCATGAAGAATTCCGAGATCGATTGCGTCTGCGCAATGCCGAAGGCGGAGACCACCGTGCCCAGCAGGCTCGCGGCGCCGCCGAAGGTAACGACCAGGAAGGCATCGACGATGTAGAGAGAGCCCGAGGTCGGCCCCGTCGATCCGATGGTGGTGAAGGCCGCGCCTGCCATGCCCGCAATGCCGCAGCCGATGGCGAAAGTCAGGCGGTCGGTCTTCATCGTGTCGATGCCGGTCGCGTTGGCCATGGTGCGGTTGGCCACGGTGGCGCGCACGCGCAGGCCCCAGCGGCTCTTGTGCAGTGCGACCAGCACGCCACCCGTGACCAGCGCGGTGAGCGCCAGCACAAAGAGCCCGTTGATCGGAATGTCCAGGCCTTCATGCGGCGTCCACGAACCCATGAGCCATTCAGGCAGCGTGGGGCTCACTTCCTTCGGGCCGATGAAGGTGCGAAAGAGCTGCTGCAGGCCCAGGCTCACGCCCCAGGTGGCGAGCAGCGTGTCGAGCGGTCGCTTGTAGAGGTGCCGAATCAGCACCCACTCCACGATCCAACCGACGATGAAGGCGAACACGAAGGCCAAGCCGATGGCAATCGGAAAGTAGTACGGCATGAACGCGGGCGCCAGGCTTTCGGTGACGCGTGCGGCCAGGTAGATCGAGTAGGCGCCGATGGTCATGAACTCGCCATGCGCCATGTTGATCACGCCCATCTGGCCGAAGATGATCGCGAGCCCCAGGCCCATGAGCAGCAGCACCGCGAAGAGGCTCAGCCCCGCGAAGCCCTGCATAAGGCCGATGTTCATCATGTCCGACAGAGTCATGAAGGATTCCTGTATTGGCTGTTGGCTCCTTCCCCTTCCGGGGGAAGGTTGGGATGGGGGCAGGCAGAGAGTGCCCAGTGGCAACGCCGCTTGCCCCCACCCCTGCCCTCCCCCAGAGGGGGAGGGAGAAAGTCATCAGGGGTTTATTGATAGCCTTTGGGAAACGGATCCGGCTTGATCAGCTCGCTCGACTCCGCCACCACCTTGAACGTCCCGTCCAGCTGCCCCTGCCCGATGCGCGCCTTGCTCCACAGGTGGTGGTTCGCATCCAGCTTCACATAGCCTTCGGGCGCGGTCTTCAGTTCGATGCCCGGCGAGCTGGCCACGACCTTGTCCACGTCGAAGCTGCCGGCCTTTTCCACAGCGGCTTTCCAGAGCCACGGCCCCAGGTAGCCCGCCTGCGTGACGTCGCCGATCACCGCGTCCTTGCCGTACTTGCCCTTGAAGGCCTCCACGAACTTCTTGTTGTTCGGGTTGTCGAGCGACTGGAAGTACTTCATCGACGAATAGAAGCCCGCGAAGTTTTCGCCGCCCACGCCGGTCATCTCGTCTTCGGTGACGGCCAGGGTCAGCAAGAACTGCTTGTCGCCCGTGATGCCCGCGGCCTTGAGCTGCTTGTAGAAGGCCACGTTCGAGCCGCCCACCACCGCCGCGAAGATGCAGTCGGGCTTGGCGACCTTGATCTTGTTGATCAGCGAGTTGAAGTTGGTGTGGCCCAGCGGGTAGTACTCCTCGCCCTTGACCGAACCCTTCTGGAAGTTCTCGATGTGCTTGCGCGCGATCTTCATCGAGGTGCGCGGCCAGATGTAGTCGGAGCCGACGAGGAAGAAGGTCTTGGCCTTCTTCTCCTTCGCGCCCCAGTCCAGGCCCCAGATGATCTGCTGCGTGGCCTCCTGGCCGGTGTAGATCACGTTCTTGCTCTGCTCCAGGCCCTCGTAGAAGGTCGGGTAGTACAAGAGGCCGTTCTCTTTTTCGAACACGGGCAGCACGGCCTTGCGCGAGGCGCTGGTCCAGCAGCCGAAGACGGCGGCGCAGTGGTCGTTGACCAGCAGCTTCTTCGACTTCTCGGCAAAGGTCGGCCAATCGGAGGCGCCGTCTTCCTTGATGACCTTGATCTTGCGGCCGAGGATGCCGCCCATTGCATTGATCTGGTCGATGGCGAGCTGCTCGGCCTGGATGGAGCCGGTCTCCGAAATGGCCATGGTGCCGGACGACGAGTGCAACTGGCCCACCGTCACTTCGGTGTCGGTCACCGCGAGCTTGGTGGTGTTGATCTTGGCGGTGGGGAACTGCGACTGGCCGAAGCTCAGGCCGCTCAGGCCCATCACGGGCAGCGCGGCGGCGCCCTGCAGCAAACGGCGGCGGCGCAATGCCAGGGCATCGAGAGAAAGATCGGAATCACGCGACATCAGGAACTCCAGGCGGGTTGAAAAATGAACTGACCGCGCACCATCGCAGTGCATCGGACGGTGCCTCGAGCACCATGGCTGGTACTTTAGAAATCACTTGCGCCGCCGCGAATACGTCATTCAACGTAGCGGCGAGAGACGCTCCGGCACGCAGACTCGCAGGCCGTGCACTGGGCGCAAAGCACGCAGGGAGCGCTTCTTGCTCTGCTGCCCTCATGCCGCCGCCCTCGCCCTTGCCGCAAGACCCCACCATGCAACCCGTCACCGGCCAGAAGATCTTTCGCATCCGCCGCGACTACAACGCGTGGGTCGCGAACGAAACGCTGGAGGACTACGCGCTGCGCTACACGCCGCGCAGCTTTCGCAAGTGGTCGGAGTTCCGCGTTGCCAATGCGGCCTTCGGCGCCACCTCGTTCCTGGCGCTGGAGGCCATTGGCGGCGCCATCGCGCTCAACTACGGGTTCTCGAATGCGCTGTGGGCCATCCTGGTGGTGGGGCTCATCACGTTTCTCACGGGCCTGCCGATTTCCTACTACGCGGCCAAGCACGGCGTGGACATGGACCTGCTCACGCGCGGCGCGGGCTTCGGCTACCTGGGCTCCACCCTCACCTCGCTGATCTACGCGAGCTTTACCTTCATCTTCTTCGCGCTGGAGGCGGCCATCCTCGCGCTGGCGCTCCAGCTGTACCTCGACTGGCCGCTGCCGCTGCTCTACCTGCTCTCGTCGATCGTGATCGTGCCGCTGGTCATGCGCGGCATCACGCTCATCTCGGGCCTGCAGCTATGGACGCAGCCGATCTGGATCGTGCTGTTCATCTGCCCCTTCATCGCGGTGCTGGTGAAGAAGCCCGAGCTCTATGCCGACTTCACCGGCCTGGTGGGCCGCACCTCCGACAGCAGCGGCTTCGACCCGCTGATGTTCGGCGCCGCCGCCACGGTGGCTTTTTCGTTGGTGGTGCAGATCGGCGAGCAGGTCGACTACCTGCGCTTTTTGCCCGAGAAAACGGCCGCCAACCGGGGGCGATGGTGGGCCGCGGTGCTGGTGGCGGGGCCGGGCTGGATCGTGCCGGGCATGCTCAAGATGATGGGCGGCGCCTTCCTGGCCTTTCTGGCGCTGCAGCACGAGATTCCGGGCAAGCACGCGATCGAGCCCACGCTGATGTATCTCACGGGCTTTTCGTACGTGCTGCGCGACCCGGCCTGGGTGCTGGCGATCACCACGCTCTTCGTGGTGGTGTCGCAGATGAAGATCAATCTCACCAACGCCTATGCGGGCTCGCTGGCGTGGTCGAACTTCTTTGCGCGGCTCACGCATAGCCACCCGGGGCGCGTGGTGTGGCTGGTGTTCAACGTGGTCATCGCCATTCTGCTGATGACGCTGGGCGTGTTCGCGGCGCTGGAGCACGTGCTGGGCTTCTACAGCAACATCGCCATTGCATGGGTCGGCGCGCTGGTAGCCGACCTGGTCATCAACAAGCCGCTCGGCTGGAGCCCGCGCACCATCGAGTTCAAGCGCGCGCACCTGTACGACATCAACCCGGTCGGCCTGGGCGCCATGCTGGTGGCTGCGGCGCTCGCCATGCTGGCCTACTCCGGCGTGCTGGGCCAATGGGCGCGGGCGTTCTCCCCCTTCATCGCGCTCATCACGGCACTGGTTGTTTCACCGCTGCTCGCCTGGCACACGCGGGGGCGCTACTACCTGGCACGCACGGACATCCGGCGCTGGACACCGGGGCAGATGGTCAAGTGCTCGGTGTGCGACAACAGCTTCGAGTCGGAAGACATGGCGCATTGCCCGGCCTACAGCGCGCCGATCTGTTCGCTGTGCTGCACGCTGGAATCGCGCTGCCACGACCGCTGCAAGACCGACTCGCGCGCGGCCGAGCAGATGAGCAGCTGGCTCAAGGCGCTGCTGCCGCCGGCGCTGTCGGGCCGGCTCAACTTTCGGGTGGCGCACTACCTGATGGTGGCGACCTCGCTGGTGGCGCTGCTGGCCACGGTGATGGGCGTGGTGTATGCGCAAGAAACCATCACGGGCTCCGATGCCATGGACCCCGCCTTGCGCAGCGCCTTTCTCAAGGTGTTCGCGCTGCTCTCGCTGGTGGCGGCGGTGGCGGCGTGGTGGATTGTGCTGGGCAGCGAGAGCCGGCAAATGGCGCAGGAAGAATCGAACCGCCACAACCACCTGCTCACCGTCGAGATCGAGGCGCACCAGCGCACCGATGCCGCGCTGCAGACCGCCAAGGAAGCCGCCGAGGCCGCCAACCAGGCCAAGACCCGCTACGTGGCCGGCATGACGCATGAGCTGCGAACGCCGCTCAACAGCATCCTGGGTTACTCGCAGATCCTGCTCAAGGGCGAAGCCGTGGCGCCGCCGCGCGAAGCGGTGCAGACCATACAGCGCAGCGGCGAGCACATGCTCGGGCTGATCGACGGGCTGCTCGACCTGGCACGCATCGAGGCCGGCCGCCTGCAGCTGGAGCCCGCGCCGCTCGCGCTGCCCGCCTTTCTGGACGAGGTGGTGCACATGGTGCGGCCGCAGGCGGAGAACAAGGGCCTTGCCTTCGTGTACACCCACAGCGGCCGGCTACCGCCCTGGGTGCATGCCGACGCCAAGCGGCTGCGGCAGATTCTCATCAACCTGCTGGCCAACGCGGTGCGCTTTACCGACAGCGGCACCGTCACCCTGCATGTGGATGCGCGGCGCGAAGTGCTGCGCTTCGACGTGGTCGACACCGGCATCGGCGTGGCGCCGCAGGACCACCAGCGCATTTTCCTGCCGTTCGAACGCGGGGCGGCGGGACGCCGGCGCGGCGAGCCTGGCACGGGCCTTGGCCTCACCATCACCGGCCTTCTCACCTCGCTGATGGGCGGCGAGCTCGCCCTGGCTGCCACCTCGCCCGCGGGCAGCACCTTCAGCGTGCGGGTGTACCTGCGCGAGGTGGCCGACCCCGGCCCGCAGGCGAAGGCCGGCGCATTGCGGCGGCTGGTGTCGGGCTACATCGGCGAGCGCCGCACGCTGCTGGTGGTCGACGACCAGCCGGTGCAGCGCCAGATGCTGGCCGGCATGCTGGTGCCGCTGGGCTTCGAGGTGCGAGAGGCCGCCAGCGGAACCGAATGCCTCGACAGCCTGCGCGAAAACCTGCCCAGCGCGATTCTTCTGGACCTCACCATGGACGACATGGACGGCTGGCAGACCGCGACGCTGGTGCGCGCCTCGGGCTTCGACCGCATTCCGATCATCATCGTCTCGGCCAACATGTTCGAGAACCAGAGCGAGCTGCTGCGCGCCGCGGGCTGCCAGGCGTTCGTGGGCAAGCCGGTCATCGAATCGGAGTTGATCGCCACGCTGGAGCGCCACCTCGGACTCGAATGGCTGGCGCTCAACGACGCCATCCCGCCCACGGTCGATGTCTCGGTGCGGCCCGATCAGCTGGCGCTTTCCGAAGACGACCGCGCCGAGCTGATGCGGCTGGTGCAGATGGGCCACGTGCGCGGCCTGCACCAGGTGCTCGACCGGCTTGCCGCGGCGTCTCCGCCGGCCGCCGTGACTTGCACGTGGCTGCGCGGCATGGTCACGCGTTTCGATCTCGACAATCTCCGCAAGGCACTCGCAGAAGATGCAGACACTCTCGCCCCCTGAAGCCGAACGCCCCGTGGTGCTGGTGGTGGACGACGCCCCCAGCAGCCTGGGCATGCTGTGCGACACGCTCGAATCGAGCGGCTACACCGTGCTGGTTGCCGCCGATGGCGAGGCCGCGCTGCAGCGCCTGGAGCTGGTGGTGCCCGACGCCATCCTGCTCGACGGACTGATGCCCGGCCTTTCGGGCTTCGAGACCTGCCGGCGCATCAAGGCCAACGCGGCGCTTGCGCACATTCCGGTGCTGTTCATGACCGGCCTTTCGGAAACCGCGCACGTGGTCGAAGGCTTCGAGTGCGGCGGTGTCGACTACGTGGTGAAGCCCATCCGCGCGCAGGAAGTGCTCGCGCGGCTGCACACGCACACACGCAATGCGCGCATCACGCGGATGGCGCGCGACGCTGTGGACGTGGCCGGCATGGGCGTGGTCTTTGTCGATGCGCACGGGCGAGTTGCGTGGCGTTCACCCCAGGCCGCACTGTGGCTGCACGCAATGGATGCGCCGCCGACCCCAGGCCTGCTGCCCGCTTCGCTGGAGCCCGTACTCGTGCCCGGCGCCGCAATAGCACTCATCACAGCGGCCGGCACACGGCTTTCGGTGCGCAACCTGGGCGCCGCGGCGCTCGGCGAGACCATGCTTCTTTTTGCCGTGCAGCGCGAAGGTGCCGGCGGCGCGCCTTCTGCGCGCCTTGCCGAAGCGGCCCTGACGCCGCGAGAGACCGAGGTGCTGTCGTGGCTTGCCAAGGGCAAGACCAACCGCGACATCGGCGAAATCCTCGGCACCAGCCCGCGCACGGTCAACAAGCACCTCGAGCACATCTTCGAGAAGCTCGGCGTCGAGACGCGCGCCGCCGCTGCGGCATTGGCAAGCGGGCAGCTCGCCTGAAAAAAGGCCGGCAGCGACAACGCCTTGCCGGCCCTCTCGGTTGTCCCGGTTACCTCTTGGGCGCAGGCGTTGCGGGCACCGCAGGCGTCGTCGTGGTGCTGCCCGACTTGGACGCCGGCACGGCCGGAGTTGCGGGCGTAGCAGACATCGTCGATGACGTGGACGAAGAAGACTGCGGCGACGGCGTGGCCGGTGTTGCAGGCGTGGCCGGTGTGGTGGCCGTTGTGCCCGTGCCAGGTGTGGCCGGCGTAGCGGGTGTGGCGGGCGTTGCGGCATTGGCAGACGCGTTGGACCCGCTGGCCGCGCCCGCGCCGTTGCCGTTCGCGCCTGCGGCTGCGCCTACGCCAGCACTGCCGCCGCCGCTTCCGCTACCACTACCGCCGCCGCCACCCGAACCTCCGCCACCACCACCTCCCCCGCCGCCACCCGCCGCGAGGGCAAGCGGTGCAACGCAGGCGCCCATGACGATTGCCACCAAGGCCGGTGTAATACGTTGTTTCAGCTTCATCGCAATCTCCTTGTTGATGCTTCGACAAGGCCAAGCTAGATGAGGCTGAAAGCCGCTCATGTAGTCAAAAGTCATCATGGCAGGCCGGTCCAGTCGGTCGAAGCCGCCGGCCAGGCGCCCACCTCGGTACTTACCCCGAAGGTGCTGAAGGCTGATTGACAGCCTTGCTGCCTACGATGAACCTGAACCACTCAGGAGACACCATGAAGACCCAGCCTTTCTCGTTCAATCGCCTGACCCGCCGCACCGCCCTGCTGGCGGCTGCGGCCGTTCTTGCCGGATGCGGCAGCCTCGGCGGCCAGGCACCCGCCGGCGGCGACATCCACGTGATGACCTCGGGCGGCTTCACGGCCGCGTACAACGACCTGCGCCCGGGCTTCGAGCGCAGCAGCGGCCGCACGGTCAAGACCGCGTATGGCGCCTCCATGGGCAACGCGGAAGATTCGATTCCGAGCCGGCTCTCGCGCAACGAACCGGCCGACGTGGTGATCCTCGCGCGGCCCGCGCTCGACGCGCTGGTGGCGCAAGGCAAGGTGGTGCCGGGGAGCCAGGTCGACCTGGTGCGCTCGTCCATCGGCTTTGCGGTGCGCAAGGGCGCGCCCAAGCCCGACATCTCGACCGTGGACGCGCTCAAGCGCACGCTGCTGGCGGCGCCTTCCATCGCCTATTCGGCCAGCGCCAGCGGCACCTACTACGAGACGGAGCTGCTCAAGAAGCTCGGCATCGAAGACCAGGTCAAGCCCAAGAGCAAGCGCATCCTGAGCGAGCGCGTGGGCACCGTGGTGGCCCGCGGCGACGCGGCGCTGGGCCTGCAGCAGGTGAGCGAACTGCTCCCCATCGAGGGCATCGACTACATCGGCCCGTTGCCCGCGGAGGTGCAGCGCGTCACGGTGTTCTCGGCCGGCGTGGCCACGGCATCGAAGCAGCCTGATGCGGCACGCCAGCTCATTCGCTACCTCAACGCGCCCGCTGCGGCGCCGACCATTGCAAAGACCGGGCTCGAGCCGATCACGGCACGCTGACGCATCGAGGCGGGTCAGTAAACTGGCGCACATCATCTTCCTGAAACGATGGACGCCATGACCCAGCCGCAGCCGCACAAGTCGCAACACGCCATTGCACCCGCTCTTGTTTCCGCCTTCGCGCCCGGCGGCACGCTGCGCGCGTCAATCAACCTGGGCAACCCGATCCTTGCGAACAAGGACGCGGCTACGGGCGAGCCGGTGGGAGTGTCGATCGATCTCGCGCGCGAATTCGCGCGGCGGCTCGGCGTGGGCGTGGAACTCGTGGTGTTCGAAAAGGCGGCGGCTTCCGTCGACGCGGTGAAGAACGAGAAGGCCGACATCGGCTTCTTCGCCATCGACCCGGCGCGCAGCGAGGGGTTGCTGTTCACCGCGCCGTATGTGCTGATCGAGGGCAGCTACCTCGTGCGCGAGCCATCTGAGTTCACCGACAACGCCCAGGTCGATGCCAAGGGCCATCGCATCTCGGTCGGCGCGGGCAGCGCGTATGACCTGTTCCTCACGCGCGAGATCAAGCATGCCGAGATCGTCCGGCTCCAGGGCGCGGCCGCCGCGTTGGCGGCACTGCGCTCGGGTGAGGTCGAGGTGGCCGCCGGCATTCGCCAGCTGCTCGAAGCCGAGGCGCAGCGCGAACCGGGCGTGCGCGTGCTGCCCGGCCGCTTCATGGTGATCCAGCAGGCCATGGGCACGCCCGCGAGCCGCGGTGCCGAGGCGCAGGCGCTGCTGGCGGATTTTGTCGAGGAGATGAAGGCGAGCGGCTTTGTCGCCGATGCGCTGGAGCGCCATCGCATCGAAGGTGCGATCGTGGCTCCTGCCTCCACTGGAGCGGCTCTGTAGTTTTTGCTCCGTTGTTCAGGGCTTGTGCAAAGGCCACCGGGTACTCCCCTCCGCGAATGTCCCCCGGGGCTGCGCCCCTCCTCCTTT
>NZ_JBBCBW010000045.1:0-4273 GCF_037204085.1 Variovorax sp. CCNWLW235
TGAGGCCCACCAGGCATCGACAGCACCAGAGTTCGGCATACTGGCGCGACGAGGGCGTTTCCACACAGCCTCGGCCAATAGCTGTCGTTCAGCCACCGGTCGAGGTCATGGAAGCTACATGCGATTGTCCGATG
Source organism: Variovorax sp. CCNWLW235 (assembly GCF_037204085.1). Taxonomy (NCBI): domain Bacteria; kingdom Pseudomonadati; phylum Pseudomonadota; class Betaproteobacteria; order Burkholderiales; family Comamonadaceae; genus Variovorax; species Variovorax sp. CCNWLW235. The sequence continues at coordinate 135 of NZ_JBBCBW010000045.1, forward strand.
TTCAAGCGCTGGAACACCTCGCGGCGCGAATCACCTCCGGAGAACTGGCTGGCGACCACGCCCTGGCAGCGCTACGGCCGTATTCAGAAGCAGAAGCTGCAGCCGCCAATGTCATCCACCTTCTTTATCACTTCGTCTCTGATGCAGACATACGAGCGGACGGAAGCTCTTTCTGGTCGAATCTCACCTGATGTTCTTCTCTAAGAAACCTAAGAAGCGATCTCCTCGGCTTTTGCAGATCGCAGAGTATCTCGACCTCGTCAGCGGCGGTCTGATGAGCGCTGAGATTTCGGACGAGGCGAAAGCCGCCGCACTGAGTCTGGCCTGTGACGTTTGGGGTTCGCTTGCTCTAGGGGACTGGGCCGAAATCGACCCTGCAGCGGTCACCGCATGGCGCAGCAAGGTGAATGGCCATGTTCTTGCTCATGTCCCTGCCGTCGCGGACGACTGCTTTCTGATCATTTTGCTTGGTGGCGAGCTGATCGCACCGGATTCGTACATCCTGTTTGACGTTGGGGCTGAGTATGCGAGCGCGACGTTCTCATCTCCATCCCTTGAACTCGCTGGTGTCGCCAATGAAGACGACATTCGTCGAGCAATCCCTGAGCTGCCTGGCAAACCCGATCCGTTCGCCATCTTGGATCTGCGCGGCGGCACCTACATGCAGGTTTATGCCGACGAACAAGGCTTTCATCTGGAGCATCAACTCGTGACTACCGCGGCGCACTACCGCTGCGTGGACATCGTCGGACCCGACGAAGCGGTTGAGGCATTTCTTTCCTACGCTTTTGGAAACTACGAGTGGGCCTACAAGAGACGCTGGGAAAGGATTTCTTTGTGAGAGCAAGGTCTGCCCTCGGCCAGAACCGACGTTGACGCATGAACCTGCAACCACCTATGACCGCCGACGAGCACCTTAGCGCCTACATTGACGACGGGCAAGAATCCGACCAGCTTGAGCAGCTGCTGAATAGCCCGACTGAGCGGCAGGCGCTCTACAGGTTGATAGTGAAGCCGGCCTTGCCCCACCAGCCCCTCAGCTCACTAACGGAAAGTCAATGACCGATACGACCAAAGTCAAAGGCCCCGCCTCGTACTTTCCTTCGATTGAAAAGACTTATGGGAAGCCAATCGCCCACTGGATGAGTGTTCTTCAGGATGCAGGCCCTCTCAAACACATGGAACTCGTGAACCGGCTCAAGACGGAGCATCAGATCGGTCACGGACACGCTAACGCGCTGGTGGCAGCATTCCTGGCGAAGAAATAAAAAGTCAGCCACTAGGACGTTCACGTGTGGCCAGGCCAGACTTCGGCCAGAACGGTTGCAGCGCTTTAGGAGTCGATATTGAGTTACGTCATCCATATCTGGGACCAGCCCACCCCGAAGAGCTTGGTCGAAGCGCAGGCGGTGTTTGAGCGGTTGTGGGACCAACGGGCTGCGCTGAATCCAAAGGTCGTCGAACTGGCCCAACGTATGAAAGCCGCATTCCCGGAGTATGGTGATGACTGGGACTTTGGCTCACCGAGGGACTTGCCCAACGACGCCGTGCTAGCCGTGGGCATCCACGACATGACGGTTTTCTATCCCCGGCTCGTGGATGCTGCAGTCGAGCTTGGGCTCAGCGTCTACGACGACAGCACGGGTGAATGCTTTGTGCCCGGTCCCTCCCGACTGTCGCCAGAAGGGCGCGAGCGTTTGGCATGGCACATCCCGGCGCCAGTGCCAGCAAAGTTGCCCGATATCGAAGACCGGGTGCGAGCGCTGGTCCATCCGCGGTTGGCGGCGCACGGATTTCGGCTGGAAATCGAGAGATCGTCGCTTGTCACGATGCAAACCCGTTGGCTTCGAGATACGCCACTGGGCGAGCAGCGGATTTCGCTCGGATGGAAGAGTCTGATGGATGGTGCGTTTTACGAGGCTCGCACCTCAGCAGGTATGCGGCCCGTGCTGCCGATCGAACTGGCGCCGCTGTGCAACCCCCAGCACATGATTGATCTGCATATTCTCAACGCTGGGCCGCTGCACCGTTTCGTCAGCCCCTTGCGGTCGGGCCCTTACGACATCAATCCGGTCGAGATTTCAAAGCCCAGCCAAATGGAAGAATTCCCGGCGGCCACCACCGACTGGCTGGAAGGTGAGGTTTTACCGGTGCTGGAACAATGCCGGACCGTGCCGGGGTTTCTGGCCTACGACCTGGGTGAGCCGCGGCAGGCTATCGCCATCAAGCCGTACCAGGCTAACCTCGTTCTCGCCTACTGGGCTGGCGAAGCCGATGTCGAACGACGCTTCGAGCTGCTCGTTGGGCGTTGCGTTCAGCACAACATGACACCTTATTTCCTGAACGCCACCTATCGAGGCCTGCAGGCTGAACACGTGCAAGCGATGTTCGGCGCCAGATCCAGTAACACCGTTTGAGCTGCGACTGAGGTCGAAGACCGCATCTCCAGCGGTGCAATGCAAACGGTTGTCGTGGGGCGCCTCACTGCGGTCCGCCTACAGCCTGGTATGCAAGCCGGTGAGGGGCGTCGATACGACGACGTCACGGGCACTCAACGGCCGGGAGCGGTCCTCTGACGCCGGCGGAGGTTCATCTCAGCGCCGCCTGGTAGGCCTCGATCTGCGGCATGAGCTGCAGGCGTCGCGCCAATGCTTCGGCGGACCAAACTGCTTCGCGCTCGTAGAACTCCGCGAAGGCTGGCACGTTTGACGGAATGATGACCCACGGCTGCTTCGTGCCGGTGAATATATGAACATCTGGCGCCATCAAATCAGGATTGTCGAGCGTTCCAACGCGAACAAACTTCGTTACCGGACCGGAACCTGCGTAGTGGCTCCAGATCGCAACACGGCATTTTGGGCACCGGGCGATCTGCTGTCCAGAACCGCTTGCGGAGGGCGTGTTCACCACGTCGGCGTCCCCTGAAAGGTTCACGACCTCGTCGGCCTCATACATTGCGTTGAGTGCGAAAGCGGCGCCAGACTCGCGTTGGCACCAGCGGCAGTGACAGCAATGCACGATCATCGGTGCTTTAGCTAGGCGATAGCGGATGTAAGAGCAACCGCATCCGCCCTCGATGGGATATGTCATGGGAGCCATGATATGGCTGGATTGGAGCAAACGGAAAGACTGCTCAGGGTCCAAAGCGCCGAGGCTACGACGGGCTACAGTCGGCCAGGACTGGACATTCGGGCGGACGTCCAGTTTTGCCGTCCAGAAGCATGTGCCTCATAGAAAGGGCGAGGAAGAGTGGCTACCACTATGTATTGCTGGCGATGCAAGATCGATCTCCCGATTCTCACGGAGGAGGAATATGAACTGGTCTTCCCTAAGAGTTTCATAGAGCAGATACGGGAATATCGCGAGAAAACAGGGGTCGACTTACGTCAGGCGCAGGCGGACGTTGGAGAGCAAGCGCTAGCAACTTATGAGCGCATCACCGGCTTCAAAGAGACCAATCCTCTTGCTCTTTACCACCATCGCCTGAGCCTCTATGGGCCACCTTGCTCTGAATGCGGGAAGCCGCTTCGCACTCCCGCCGCGAACTACTGCGCCGCTTGCAGCGCGCCGCGCGCCCGTTCCGGCGCTGGGCATTGACCTTGGCGACCAGCCGACCTCTGAAGCAGAATCCTGCGGGTAGTCATTCGATCCCTCCGTCATATTCGTCATGCTCAAACAACCTCGGTTCGTGATCGCAGTGCACGACCTGGCCCGGTCCGCCGATTTCTACCGCGACGTCCTGGGGTTCTCGATCGAGTGGAAGGAAGTGCCCGGCTGGCGTCTGTTCAGACGCGACGCCTGCACCATCATGGCGGGAGAGTGCCCGGACACACCTGCCGCGCGAGAGCTGGGCGAGCATTCATACATGGCCTACATTGAGGTCGACGATGTCACTGGCTTGCACAAGGATCTGGTTGCGCGGGGTGTCCAGTTGGTCAAAGCTCTTCGCACAGAGCCCTGGGGCATGCGGGAGTTTGGAATCGAGACGATTGACGGTCACCGCATGATGTTTGGAGAGGATGTTTCTGGCTCTGACTGAGCCGAGGAGGCATCGGCGGTTGCCGGCCGATTGTGTTGAAAAACTCGCCTTGAATCTTGCCTGCGCTGGCGATCACACAGAATTCTTGATCGAGTTGACG
>NZ_JBBCBW010000046.1:0-1693 GCF_037204085.1 Variovorax sp. CCNWLW235
TGGCCGAGGCTGTGTGGAAACGCCCTCGTCGCGCCAGTATGCCGAACTCTGGTGCTGTCGATGCCTGGTGGGCCTCAAGACAGCCAGTAGGCGGGTTGTCGAGAATGACTGCGTTTGATGTGCACTGAGGCGCCGCATGTCGGCAAGGCTGCGTTTGAGAGGCTCACGCCCCCACCAACTGCATCGCCTTCATCGTCTTCGCGATCCCCAGGATTCGCATCACCCGCTTGAGGTTATATGCCAGCACGTGCAGGCTCATCTCGGTGCTGACGTGCGCCAGCGTCTTCGTCAGGAAGTGGGTGGACCCCATCCAGTGCTTCAGCGTACCGAACACGTGCTCCACAGTACGTCGTCGCAAGGTCATGGCGTCAAGTTTCCTGTCCAGCCGTCGCTGGACGCGCTCCAGAACCTCTTCGTGTTCCCATCGGCGGATGCGCCGGTAGTCGCTGGTTGTGCACTCATCTTTCATGGGGCAACGAGGGCAAGCACTGGTCCAGTAGACGCGTGCGTTGAGACCGTTCCTCTCGATCGTGTCGAACCGATAGATGGCGCGTTCTCCTGCTGGGCACTGGTACTGGTCATCCCTGGCGATGTAGATGAAGTCGCTCTTGTCGAAGCGCCCCTGGGCCTTGGCGCCCGATGTCATTGGCTTGGGCACGTAGGTCGCGATGCCCGCGTCTTCACAGGCCTTGAGCTCAGTGCCGTTGAAGTACCCACGGTCGGCCAGCGCTTGCAGCTTGTCTTTTCCCATTGCATCTCGTGCCGCCACTGCCATCTTGCTCAGCTGCGCACGGTCGCTGCCAATGTTGGTGACCTCGTGCGTCACGATCAAATGGTGTTTGGCATCGACGGCCGCCTGCACGTTGTAGCCCACCAGGCCCGAGCCCTTGGCCTGCGAATTCATCGAGCGTGAATCAGGGTCGGTGGTGGAGCGCTGGCCGTCCGGCTCGTGCTTCAGCTGTTCCTTGGTCTCGTCGAGCTGGCGCATCTGCTCGCGCAATCTCTTGATCTTGTCCTGCAGCCGCTCGGTCTTGGCCTCGACCTCCGCGGGCTGCGTACGGTCGGCGGTTTCCAGCGCGTCAAGATAACGTTGGATGCTCTGCTCGATCTGCCGCTGGCGCGCATCGATCTTGGCTGGCGTGACGTTGCGATCCCGGCTGTTGACCGCTTTGAACTTGCTGCCATCGATGGCCACGATGGCCTGCGTGAACAGCTTGAGCTCCCGGCACATGCCGACGAAGCGCTTGCAGACGTTGCGGATACCCGCCCCGTTGTCGTGACGGAAGTCGGCGATGGTCTTGAAGTCCGGCGCCAGTCTGCCGGTGAGCCACATCAATTCGACGTTGCGCTGAGCCTCGCGCTCCAGGCGCCGGCTGGACTGGATGCGGTTCAGGTAGCCGTAGATGTAGAGCTTGAGAAGCACCGCCGGGTGGTACGCAGGCCGACCGGTAGCAGCTGGTGAGGTGCCTATGAAACCGAGTGTCTGAAGATCCAGTTCCTCGACGAAGGCGTCGACTACTCGCACCGGGTTGTCTTCGCCGATATAGTCATCAAGACATTCCGGCAACAGCGCGACCTGCTGTCGGTCTTCGCCTTCGATGAATCGCTTCATGCGCCACCTCGTTCTGACGGGTTGGCAGATTTTATTTGGAGCGAAGCCATCAACGAAGTGTTTTCACACGACCTCGGCCGA
>NZ_JBBCBW010000047.1:0-1542 GCF_037204085.1 Variovorax sp. CCNWLW235
GGCCGATTGTGTTGAAAAACTCCGCTGAATTCTAGGAACTGGCTCGCAGTTTGCATGCCCTTCATCATCGATGGAGGTACGCATCATGATGGGTCGGAGCATTGTTCAAGACCAGTTGTTCTACGCATTCAACCTCGAAGACCACGTCCCACACGATCACCTGCTGCGGGGCGTTGACCGTTTCCTCGATCTCAGCGAATTGCGCCAACATCTGGCTGCGTTCTACAGCCACACTGGCCGGCCCTCGATCGATCCCGAACTCATGATCCGCATGCTGGTCATCGGCTACTGCCTGGGCATCCGCTCTGAGCGCCGACTGTGCGAGGAAGTCCATCTCAATCTGGCCTATCGTTGGTTCTGTCGCCTCGGCCTGGAGGACAGAGTGCCCGATCACTCGACCTTCTCCAAGAACCGCCACGGCCGCTTCCGCCAGAGCGACGCGTTGCGCTTCGTCTTCGAGACAGTGCTGCGCCGTTGCATGACCGAAGGCCTAGTTCAAGGCGAAGGATTCGCCGTCGATGCCAGCATCATCAAGGCCGACGCCAACCGCGCGCGCAACGTTGCAGCTTCCGACGTCGCCCAATGGCGCCAGGGCACCCAGTGCAAACGCGCGGTGCGCGAGTACCTGGACGCTCTCGATGCCAACAACCCGGTGGCCGAGGATGCACTTGAAGATGTACACGACACAGCAGCTGCTTCGCGCAACATCTCCCCGACCGACCCGTCTGCGCAGTGGACCGCAGCACCAGGTGGTCCGGCGTTCTACGCCTACTCAACCAACTACCTTATCGATCTGTCGGCGGGAATCATCATGGACGTGGAGGCCACGCCGGCGCACCGCACGCCGGAGGTCGACTCCACCCGGACGATGATTGAGCGTGTCGAGAAGCGCTTCGACATCAGGCCGCGGCGACTCGTCGGTGACACCGCCTATGGCACCGCCCCACTGCTGGGCTGGATGGTCGAAGACAAACAGATCGAACCTCACGTGCCTGTGTGGGACAGGACGGTTCGCAAGGACGGGAGTCTGTCGATCGGCGAGTTCCAGTGGCAACCCGAGCGCAATGAATATGTTTGCCCTGAAGGCCGGTCGTTGCGCAACGACCGGCGGCAGTTCACGACGCCGCGCACCCGCATCACCAAGGCCGACACCGTGATCTATCGGGCGAGCCAGGCAGACTGCGTCGACTGTGGAATGAAGGATCGCTGCTGCCCGAGCACGCCGTTCCGGAAGATCGCCCGCAGCATCCATGAGGGTGCCCGCGAGGTGGCGCGATCCATCGCGAAGACACCGCAGTACAGCCAATCGCGCAGGGAGCGCAAAAAGGTGGAGATGCTGTTCGCCCATCTCAAGCGCATCATGAAGCTGGATCGCCTCCGGCTTCGCGGGCTCAGTGGTGCGCGGGACGAGTTCTTGATGGCTGCCACAGCCCAGAACCTCAGGCGAATGGCGAAGTGGTTGATGCCATCTGAAGCAGTTGCGGCAATGAAGACTGCGTGAGGTGAGCTTGCAGGCTTGCCACGTGCTCTCGCATCGTCAAC
>NZ_JBBCBW010000048.1:0-1156 GCF_037204085.1 Variovorax sp. CCNWLW235
CGGCCGCCTTCACGGATGGCGAAGCGCAGGCCTTCTTCCATCGCGATCGGGTTGATCAGCTTCACGGTGATGCTGACGTTGTCGCCAGGCATGACCATTTCCTTGTCCTTGGGCAGCTCGATCGCGCCGGTCACGTCCGTCGTGCGGAAGTAGAACTGCGGACGGTAGTTGTTGAAGAACGGCGTGTGACGGCCGCCTTCGTCCTTGGACAGCACGTACACCTCGGCGGTGAAGTGCGTGTGCGGCTTGATCGAGCCGGGCTTGCACAGCACTTGGCCGCGCTCGACTTCTTCGCGCTTGGTGCCGCGCAGCAGCACGCCGACGTTGTCGCCAGCCTGGCCCTGGTCGAGCAGCTTGCGGAACATTTCCACGCCGGTGCAGGTGGTCTTGACGGTCGGGCGGATGCCGACGATCTCGATTTCCTCGCCGACCTTGATCACGCCGCGCTCGACGGCGCCGGTCACCACGGTGCCGCGGCCGGAGATCGAGAACACGTCTTCGACGGGCATCAGGAAGGTGCCGTCCACGGCGCGCTCGGGCGTCGGGATGTAGGTGTCGAGGGCTTCGGCCAGCTTCATGATGGCTTCCTCACCGAGCTTGCCCTTGTCGCCTTCCAGGGCGAGCTTGGCCGAGCCGTGGATGATGGGGGTGTCGTCGCCAGGGAACTCGTACTTGTCGAGGAGTTCGCGCACTTCCATTTCGACCAGCTCGAGCAACTCGGCGTCGTCGACCATGTCGCACTTGTTCAGGAAGACGATGATGTAGCCCACACCCACCTGGCGCGCCAGCAGGATGTGCTCGCGGGTCTGGGGCATCGGGCCGTCGGCGGCCGAGCACACGAGAATGGCGCCGTCCATCTGGGCAGCGCCGGTGATCATGTTCTTGACGTAGTCGGCGTGGCCGGGGCAGTCCACGTGTGCGTAGTGGCGGTTGGCCGTTTCGTACTCGACGTGGGCGGTGTTGATGGTGATGCCGCGGGCCTTTTCTTCGGGCGCCGCATCGATCTGGTCGTAGGCCTTGGCTTCGCCGCCGAACTTGGCCGACAGCACGGTCGCGATCGCAGCCGTCAGCGTGGTCTTGCCGTGATCAACGTGACCGATCGTGCCCACGTTCACGTGCGGCTTGGTGCGGGTGAATTTACCTTTTGCCATTTTTC
>NZ_JBBCBW010000049.1:0-1131 GCF_037204085.1 Variovorax sp. CCNWLW235
GGCGGTTTCAATTCTGAAGTGCAACACACTCGAGCCTGAAGGGGAGAGCTTGCATGAACAGAAGTTACGAACAGTTGAGTGCCGAAGAGCGCGGGATGATCATGGCGATGAAGCTGCAAGGACGCAGCGCCAGATCTATCGCCCAGACCTTGCAGCGTGCTCCCAGCACGATCACACGAGAGTTGCGACGTAACGGATTCAAAGCCGATGCGGAGCTCGGCACGATGGGGCGCCCGCGCATTGCGGGTGGCTACGATGCAGTAAGGGCCGGTGCACGCTCGCGGCGCGTACGACGCCAGGCACGGCGTCGGTGCAAGCTCCATTTCGAGGGCGCACTGTGGCGCAAGGTTCGAGCGCTGCTGGAGCAACGTTGGTCGCCCGAGCAGATCGCCGGCACACTCAAGCAAGAGCACCCTGGACAACGCGAATTGCAAGCTTCTCACGAGACGATCTACACGGCCATCTATGCCGCTCCGCGCGGAGGATTGCGCAAGGAACTGGTGGCGCTGCTACGCCAAGGTCGCGGTGCGCGCAAACCTCGCGCTCGGGGAGAAGACAGGCGGGGCTCGCTACAGGAGATGGTGAGCATTCATGTGCGTCCGCCCGAAGCTAGCGATCGCCTGTTGCCCGGACATTGGGAGGGCGACTTGATCAAGGGGAAGCTCAACCGTTCGGCCGTGGGCACCTTGGTATGCCGCAAGACCTTGTTTGTGATGCTGGTCAAGATGGATGGCGCCACGGCGCTGGATGCCCTCAGGGGCTACGAGCAAGCCTTCTCGCCATTGGACGAAGCGCTTCGCAAAACCTTGACCTACGACCAAGGCAAAGAAATGGCTTTGCACAAGAAGCTGGCCGAGAGCACGGGCCTGAAGATCTACTTTGCGGATCCTCACAGCCCCTGGCAGCGCGGCATCAACGAGAACACCAACGGCCTGATCAGGCAGTACCTGCCCAAGGGAACCGATCTGAGCGTCCACTCTCAACGCCATCTCGATCACATTGCCTGGAGCTTGAACACCCGCCCACGCAAAACCTTGGGCTTCCGTACTCCGGCCCAAGTCCTCTTCGAGGACTGTTTCAACCAGAATGTCGACATCCAATCCATCGTTGCACTTGGGATTTGAGACCGCC
>NZ_JBBCBW010000050.1:0-513 GCF_037204085.1 Variovorax sp. CCNWLW235
TCAGCCGAAGTTCTTGGCCGCGAAGTCCCAGTTCACCAGCTTGGCCAGGAAGGTCTCGACGAACTTCGGGCGCAGGTTGCGGTAGTCGATGTAATAGGCGTGTTCCCACACGTCCACCGTCAGCACCGGGGTGTCGCCCGTGGTCAGCGGCGTGCCGGCAGCGCCCATGTTCACGATGTCCACCGAGCCGTCGGCCTTCTTCACCAGCCACGTCCAGCCCGAGCCGAAGTTGCCCACGGCCGACTTCACGAACGCTTCTTTGAAGGCGTCGTAGCTGCCCCACTTGGCATCGATGGCCTTGGCCAGCGCGCCGGTGGGAGCACCGCCGCCCTGGGGCTTCATGCAGTTCCAGAAGAAGGTGTGGTTCCAGATCTGGGCGGCGTTGTTGTAGATGCCGCCGCTGGACTTCTTGACGATCTCCTCGAGCGTCATCGATTCGAACTCGGTGCCCTTTTGCAGGTTGTTCAGGTTCACCACGTAGGCGTTGTGGTGCTTGCCGTAGTGGTACTCGAG